>CALFBH010000037.1 GCA_937951615.1 uncultured Saprospiraceae bacterium
ACGAAGGATTTGATTAAAATTAGTGGTTTGTCTCTGGAAATATGCTGTATTTTCAACTAAATTCGTCTGACGACAACGGAATTTGCTCAACGATGCTTTGATAGAACACGACTAAAATTTTGATGCGTTTGCCCTGAAAAATAATGATTTTATGGGAGTTATGCTTGTTTTTTTTGTAATTTTGTGTGTGATTGGTTGCGTTATTTGAAAAAAAGAGACACCAAGCCAAGCCCAATGTCTCTTCCAAAATAACTTCAAAACCAGTCACAAACAACCAGTTACCAATCACCAATAAACCAATCACTACTCCCCACCAGCTCCAGTCTTACCTTTCTCCACCTCTTTCGCCCGGCGGTCGCGCTGCATCTTATTCTCTCTACTGCGTTGTTGTTTGAACATTTCAAAGCGGGAAGGCTGTGCTTTTGGCGGCCAGTAATTATTGGACTTGTCGGTATCTGCGGTTTCCTTGAAAGGGTCGAGGATAATGCGCCTGATCTCCTTTTTGACCGGGAACACCTTGGTCACTTTTTCGTGCGGCAGCATTTTCCAAATCTCGGCTGGAATATGGATAATTTCGTCCGTACCATCTTTATATCTGAATTTCAAAATAATCGGCATCACCAGTCCGCCGACATTTTTGAAGGTCACTTCATAGAAATGATAGCCTTCGTCCAGTAATGCTTTTTCGTCCGCTGGAAGTGAATTATAAAATGCTTCATATTCCTGACGGTCGAGCGCATTGACATCGTAAGGGCTGTATTCATTATAAAAATCACGAGTAGAAGGATCACGTTCTGTAACCGTTTTTTTGACCGCTTTGGCATTGCGAATTTTGGTGATGTTTTGTTCCTCTGCTTCTTTTTCCAACTTAGAAATTTCGCGAACCTCATCAGGACTTTGAGAGCCCAATTGCATCCAGTTTACTTCATCAATCGCAATATCTACATGGTCGGTCGTATAAAACCAGCCTCTCCAAAACCAGTCGAGGTCAACACTTGAAGCGTCTTCCATCGTCCGGAAAAAATCTGCAGGCGAGGGATGCTTGAACATCCAGCGTTGAGAAAATTCGCGGAAAGCGTGGTCGAATAATTCCCGTCCCATGACAGTTTCACGGAGAATATTGAGCGCTGTTGCAGGTTTTCCGTAAGCATTATTTCCAAATTGGAAGATAGACTCTGAATTGGTCATGATGGGCGAAATTTTACTTTTATCGCCTTTCATATAATTGATAATATTTTCGGGTGGCCCGCGACGGGAAGGATAATCGCGTTCCCATTGCTGCTCCGTCAGGTATTGCAAAAAGCTGTTCATACCTTCATCCATCCAGGTCCATTGTCGTTCGTCGGAATTGACAATCATGGGGAAATAATTATGCCCTACTTCGTGAATAATCACGCCGATCATGCCATACTTGGTACGAGCAGAATAAGTGCCATCTTTTTCGGGGCGACCAAAGTTGAAGCAAATCATCGGATATTCCATACCAATGCGCTTGGCACTGACCGAAATCGCTACTGGATATGGGTAATCGAAGGTGTGGTGCGAATAGGTTTTCAGCGTTTGCACAACAGCTTTTGTTGAGTATTGTTCCCAAAGTGGATTGCCTTCTTTTGGATAATAAGACATCGCCATAATGGTGCGATTGCCCTGCTTCACGCCTTGTGCATCCCAGATAAATTTACGGGAAGATGCCCAACCGAAATCGCGCACGTTTTTGGCGTGGAAAGTCCAGGTTTTAGAACCACTTGCTTTTTCTGTCTCATTATTTTTGGCTTCGTCTTCAGTGATAATCATCACGGGTGCGTCGGCGGTTTTCGCCTGCTCGAAGCGTTTGCGCTGCTCGGCAGTCAGAACGCTGGCTGGATTTTGCAAAGTACCTGTAGAAGCCACAACATGGTCGGCAGGTACAGTCAGGTTTACTTTATAATCGCCAAAGGCTAAGGCAAACTCACCGCGCCCGAGGAACTGCTTGTTTTGCCAGCCGTTTATCTCATCATACACGCACATACGCGGGAAAAACTGCGCGATGGTGTACAGGTAATTATCGTTTTCTTCAAAATATTCGTAGCCAGAACGTCCTCCAATTTTCATACGGTCGTTGATGTTGTACCACCATTTTATTTTGAAAGAATATTTGCCGCCAGGCTTCAAGTCTGTTGGCAGGTCAATCCGCATCATCGTTTTATTGATGGTATAAGGTAGGTCGCTGCCACCAGTGGTCTTGACATGTTCTATCTTAAAACCGCCATCAAAATCATTGAACAATTTTTTGATGTCGCGCATACTCGATTCTTCGCTGATGCTGGTCGGGCGAATTTTATAGGAGTCCGAATCCTTTGCCCGCATGTTTTGATCGAGTTGCAACCACAAATAACTCAGCACATCTGGCGAGTTGTTGTGGTAAGTAATGGTTTCTTCGCCATAAATCTGCTGGGCATCATCATCAAGCCTGATGTCCATCACGTAATCGGCTTGTTGTTGCCAGTATTCATGTCCCGGTGCGCCGGAAGCTGCCCGATAGACATTCGGCGTGGGCAATTCCTGTCCGAGTTGGCGGAATTTGTTGGTATTGGTATTGTCTTGTGCCGTCAGTCCGCCAGAGAGGAGGATAAGCAAAGCCAATAGAGTGTTTATTTGTTTCATATTATTAGTTTTCAGAAACGATTTTCTATGTTTTATTAAATTTTTTATTCTTGTATTCCAATTTAGATAGCGTTTGATGTTTGACCCCAAAGCTCTGAAAGAGCGAAATATGTCAGCGAGGGACGAAGTCCTTCGTAAGAAATAGACACCTCACAAGCCCTGAAAGGGCGAAATAAATACTCAATCCCAAACATATCGCTCATCATAATCTACCTTATATTTATTTAAAAACGCACGATACTTTTCTTGAAAGGTCTTATTACGATGGTGTTCATGTTGGGTTTGAATGTAATTTATAGCTACTTTCGTTTCACTTGGATTAACAGAAAATGCGCCATACCCATCTTGCCAATAAAAATTAGCTAAACTACCGTCCTTAGTTTTCATCCATTTAGAAGAATTTATTTTTATTTTTTTAATTAACTCTACCAATGCTATGTTTTTAGACAACATACAGAGTATATGTACATGATCTATGTAGCCACCTACAGCAAGTACAGGGCAAGATAACTCATTGCAAATACCACCCAAATATGCGTGTAACTCCTGCTCATAAAGAGGCTTGATGAGAGGCTGTCGATTTTTAGTGCTGAATATGATATGAATATAATTTTTTACTAATGATTGTCCCATATATTATAGATATTTCGCCCTTTCAGGGCTTGGTAAAAGGGGAGATCTTTTTCGATGGGATGCTCCCATCGCTGACATATATCGTCCTTTCAGGACTTGTTGAAATAGAACCAAACCACCTCTGTATAAAAGGGGGATGTTTAAGTTTGAAGCTCTGAAAGAGCGAAGTATGTCAGCGAGGGACAGCGTCCCTCGTAAGAAATAAAGAACCTCACAAGCCCTGAAAGGGCGAAATAAATACTTAATTCCAGACATACCGTTCATCATAATCCACCCTTTTTTATTTAAAAGTCATTTACCAAAATTTAGTTTCCATCATCAACAATAAAGCCATCCCCGCTACTGCGCCGGAGACAAACAAATTCCATTCACGCTGTTTGATTTTGAATATTTGCATGGATATAAAAGCTGCCAACATGGATAATCCGACAATCAATAATTGCCCCAATTCTATACCAATATTAAAAGGAAATAAAAGTTCCACTATACTTTGTCTTTTGCTAATCAACATGCTAAAGTAGTTGGAAAATCCCATTCCATGTATCAGCCCGAAGACAATCGCGAAGACATATTTGATGTATAATGATTTTTTATCAAAATTTGCTGCAAAGCGGCTTACATTATAAATTGCCGTCAGGAAAATCGTGACTGGAATCAGAAATTCGATCAATTTAGTATGCACAGGAATAATATGCAGTGCAGCCAAAGCCAGTGTGATGGAGTGCCCGATGGTGAATGCTGTTACGAGTATCAACACGGTCCGCCATTGTGTCCATTTATAAATGGCGCATAAAGCGACGACAAACAGAATATGATCGTAAGCCGATAAATCTGAAATATGCTCAAATCCCAATTGTAGATACGTCGAGAACGAACTCATTTGCGGATTGGTTTGATTGTTGATGTCATCAAGGAATGACGCGTAAATAAATTTACATTCTGACTTGTTCTATTTTCCTCTTTCTGCGTTGTGAAAATCCTTATGTAGCGTAGGCTATACGCGGTTTTTCACGCCTTGAAAGAGAAAAAAATAACTGCGGCATAATTCTAAATTTATTTACGCCTCATTCCTAATAGCCTGTAAAAATAAGAATAATTCGTCAATTTACCTTGTTATGCGTTTAATACTACTGCTTACTGTTTTCTTTCTCTCCACTGGCTTTGCCCACAAATTTTATGTGAGCATGACGGATATTCATTATAATACAAAAAACCAATCGCTGGAAATTTCTGTAAAAGTCTTTACAGATGATTTGGAAACAGCGATTCAAAGTAGCGAGGACGATAAACTCTGGATTGGCGACAAAAAAGAAGCAGCGCAGGTAGATAGTTTGATTGAGGCATATTTTAGAAAAAAATTCCAGGTTTCGGTGAATGGCGAAGCTGCAAAATTTGATTTTCTGGGTAAAGAAGCGGAGACGGATGTCATCTGGTGTTATCTTGAAATCAAAGATGTCGCGAAGCTGGAAAGTTTGGATGTCAGCAATCGGGTTTTTATGCATTTATTTGACGAGCAGAAAAATTTGGTGCATATTTATGTGGGCGATACAGAGGAAAGTTTGTTGTTGATGAAAGGGAAGGAATCTGGTCTGGTGCGGTTTTGACCGCGTGGGGTCGATAGTCGATAGTCCATGGTCGATAGTGCAATCGAGGCGTGGGCTTTATTTTGCTTTGCAAAAGCCTTAAAAAACTACATCAACTTATTAGACTTTATTTCTCTCTTACAGCCATGGACTATGGACCATCGACTATGGACTTAATTGAAAAACTATGAAACTTATTATCTTCGATATAGACGGAACGCTGACCAATACAGCGGAAGTAGATTACCTCTGCTACGCACAGGCATTCGAACTGATTTTTGGACATGATGTGCGTGATCAAAAATGGGAAACGATTCAGCATGTTACAGACTGGGGGATTACAGAAGAGATAGTCCGGCAGCGACTTGGCAGGCTGCCAACTGAGGCTGAATATGCAAAAATGCAGGTAGTGCTGGTCGAGCAATTTGAAAAAGAAAAAATCCGCGATGCGTCGCAATTTAAAGAAATTCCTGGCTCGGCAGCTTTCTTTGAGCGCATCAAGGCGGATTCGAATTTTGGTATGGGTGTAGCTACTGGCTGCTGGGAAAAAACTGCCCGTCTCAAAATGGGCGCAATAGGTTTGTCGCCCGATGGATTGCCTTTTGGAAATAGCGACCATTTTATGTCCAGAGCAAAAATTACGGAACATGCAGTGGAGCAAGCGCGAGCGCAATACGGGCGAGCTTTTGAGGAAGTGATTTATTTTGGGGATGGAGAATGGGATTATAAAACCTGCAAACAACTCGGCATCCGGTTTATTGGTATTGATGTATTTGAAGATGGAAAATTGGCTGGGCTGGGCGCGAAAACGGTGTTTAGCCATTTTGAAAATCAGGACGCTATTTTGAATGAATTATAAATAAGCTCATGAATTTTAACTGCCTTCAAAAAATTGCGCCTGTATTGAATCTTTGTGTTGGGTTTAGCTGGATATTCTGGTTGATGTATATCAGCTTTGACGAGTATCTTAACTTTACTGGAACTGCATTTACCTACACTTTTTTCTTATTCTTCATACATCTTCCGTGGATATTTTTGGCTTATTATTACTATGGATTACGACAATCGAAGGGAATCATACAAAGTATAGTCAGGCATGGGGAAATATCCATGACGACAAACAATATTATTGATACGGTTTCAGATGAAGCCCCTGATGCACTAAGTGTAAAAGCAGTGAATGGTTTTTCAATAGCAAAACTATTAGCGATTGGAAGCGCAATTATGCAAATCTTGTGCGGATCACTTGGAACAGTGGATATGGTTTATAGTTTAACAGAAACCCCACACAGGATATATTCAACTATTTTAATTCTAATATTAAGTTTCATTACTTTTATTAATGGTGTCTTAGCTCTCTACCAAATCATCATCATCAATCGTGCAGCAAAGAAAATAAGGAAGATTCGGGCTGGATCAGATGAAGTTTAGCCACGAATGCACGAATGATTGTCGAAGTAATAAATTGCTCAACCTTTCGACGCCCATGAATGAATTCATTGGCTACCAGATAGGTCGTCGCGATGCGACTTGGATAGAGTTTCAGCCTGATAGTTTTGTCAAGTGTCATCGACACGAATTGTTTGGTAGCCAATGGTTTTAACCATGGGCGTATGGGATGGCGATTATTTCATTTCAAGGCACTTGTCGAATAAAAATTTCCACTTACTCATTATCAGCCCTATCCTTATCAATCAAAAGATAATTCGGATCCAAAACAACACGATTTATCTTTCCATCTGTCGCAATTCTAATGCGGTTTTCTTTCTGCGTTACCTTGATTTTTTCCAATTGTATCAATTCATTTTCATCATCAAAAAATCCGATTTCGATATAGTCCTGTAGAGCGGTATCTGGAACGATTTCTCCATCCTGATATTTCGTTGACGCTGAATATAATTTCCGCTAAGAAAAACTAGCGTGACGTTGATAAACATATCGCACTATCTAACGGAGCTAATTCGGAACATTTTTTCAAAATAACAGCCCCAGTCGGAGCGACATGTTTAATGTATACGTTTTGTGCAATTACTGTAATGGTTCAAAAAACGCCCCGATGCGCAACCCAGTACACAACATGAACACGACAACACATCAACACCACAACACACTCAAATACTTCGGCACAGCCTTTGCAAACATAAACTTACGTTAAAACATTTACTTCCTCATTTACGTTAAATCAAAAAGCCGTACTTTAGAGGATGTTGGAAATTTGCTTTTGGAGCGAACGCAGCTAAATTTTGTTTTGGGCAAGGCGTGATGAACGATTATAGCCGTAGCTACATGAGTGAAGAACAACGCAGCACAAGACGAAATTTGGCAAGTGCAGCCCAAAGGGTAAATTTCCAACATCCTCTTATTCGACTGATTTTTTGTAAAAAAAGAAGCCGTTTTATAAAAATACAGTTACACAATCACTCAATTACGCAGTAACACAATTACTCAGTAACACAATCACACCAAATAAGATGAAAAATATCATTACTTCCTTACTCATTACTTTATTCGCTGTCGCTCATACACAGGCAGAAGGCATAGAATTTTTTGAAGGCACCTGGAAAGAAGCCCTAGAAGCGGCAGCCAAGCAGGACAAACTGATCTTTGTGGATGCTTACACTACCTGGTGTGGACCCTGCAAACGGATGGCGAAAGATATATTCCCATTGAAGGATGTTGGCGAATTTTATAATGCCAATTTTATCAACATGAAGATGGATATGGAGAAAGGGGAAGGACGTACCATACGGTCTAAATATGGTGTAAACGCTTTCCCGACTTTTCTGTTTGTCAATGGTTCGGGCGAATTGCAATACAAAAGCAAAGGCGGCAAACCTGCGCCAGCATTTATCAAAATGGGGAAGGAAGCCCTGAATCGTTTTGATAATAGCGGACAATTTGCAGAGCAATATGAGGAAGGCAGTCGCGAGCCGGAATTGCTGTACAAATATGCCATTGCATTGGCGAAAGCCAATAAAGAAAACAAAGTAAAAGTGGCCAATGAATACCTCAAAACTCAAAAGCCACTGAGTACAAATATGGCAAAAGATGAAAATCTAAACTTCCTGTTTCATTGCGCAACAGAAGCAGATTCTCGTATTTTCAATTTGTTTTTAGACCATAAAGATGCCATTCAAAAAGTACATGGCGAAGATGCGGTCAATAAGCGAATCGAAAAAGCCTGTAACAGCACCGTAGAAAAAGCCATCAGCTATAAAAGCCCTGAATTGCTGGAAGAAGCGAAGACCAAAATGGCGAAAAGTTCAGCAGCCGGTAATTTTGCCATGATGAGTGATTTGCGGTATTTTGAAGGCACAGAAGATGGGGCACAATTTGCAAAAACGGCAGAGAAATACCTGAAAGTAGTTGGTAAAAATAATGCCGTAGAACTGCATAAAATGGCGACTCGTGCGATTGATAATTTTGGAGACAACCAAAAAGTACTGGGAAAAGCCACGCAGTGGGCAGACAAAGCAGCAGAGAATGGCGGTACACTCGAATACATCCTCACACTCGCGAATTTGCAATACATGAGTGGAAAATATCCACAGGCACTCAAGACGCTAAGCAAAGCGGAAGGCATGGCCAGCGATAAAGATAAAGGAGCAGCAAGAACAATTGATTTGCTCAAAAGGAAGGTAGCTGACGCTACTAAATAAGACCAGAGAAGCGAGAGACGAGACCATTCCATTGCGAGAAGCGAGACTTACGACGTAAAAGATCCCGCTTCTCGCAGCGTAGCGGTCTCGCTTCTCGCTTCTCAATAAATCACAGATACATGAAAAATACAATCCTCCTCATTTTGCTTTTTGTCAGCTCGCTGGCAACGGCGCAAATCCAGTTTACACAAGACAACTGGCAAACAGTATTGGCGCACGCGAAATCGCAAAATCGCTATGTATTTGTAGATGCTTACACGACTTGGTGTGGGCCATGTAAGGTCATGGACAGAGATGTGTTTGCACAGCCCAATGTTGGCGATTTTTATAATGCTAATTTCATCAATGTCAAGTTGAACATGGAGCAGGGAGATGGACCGGCAGTGGCGCGGCAATTTGGCGTGTATGCTTATCCGACGTATCTGTTTTTGTCGCCAGAAGGCGAGTTGGTGCATCGAAGCCAGGGCATACAGGCGCCCGACCGTTTTATCGAACTCGGCAAAGCTGGTCTGGATCCTAAGCGACAGTGGACTCGTTTATCTGCTTTGTACAATAAAGGAGACCGCAGCCCTGAGGTCTTGCGCAATTACACCATCGCAAGCTACGAAACAGGGAATCGGATTTACTCCAATCTGGCAGAAAAATATCTGGAAACGCAGTCGGACTGGACGACCTATGAGAACATGGAATTTCTGCTGCGTTATGCTGATGATTTTGACGATAAGCCGATGCAGTTTGTGCTGAACAATAGAGAAACATTCAATGCTGCTTTTGGAGCAGAACGGGTCAATAAGCAATTGAAAAGTTCTATTTCTAGTAAGCTGTTTAGTCCTTATGGACCCAAGCTATCTTTGGAGGAAGTGGATAAAACTTTTCAGAAAACATTTCCTGGGCAGGCAGAACAATATGGATTAGAATTTCGCATTTTGTTTTACGATATGGCGAAAGACCGGAAAAAATTCATGGAAACTGTGGAGCAATATATGGACACTTATTCGTCTAGTGACTGGTCGGAGTTGAATTCTTATGCCTGGCGTTTTTATGAATATGCAGACAGCAATACTCAGCTACAAAAAGCATTGAGCTGGGCTCTGATGTCGGTCAGTCTGGAAAGTAATTTTTATAATACGGATACTGTAGCTGCTTTGTACTATAAGCTCGGCGATCAGCAGAATGCTCGAAGATATGCCAAGAAAGCGATTAAGTATGCACAAGAAACCGGAGAGGATTTTTCGCCTACGATGGATTTGATGTTGAAGATTAATCAGATGAACTAAAGTGTGTTGATGTGTTGTGGTGTTAATGTGTTGTTGTTATGATTCGAGTTTTTCTATTCATTATAGTGCTTGTTTTTCTTCAATCTTGTGGAAATGAAAGGGAGCAGCGTGCGGCACAATTAGCCGAACAAAAAAAGGATTCTCTACTAACTGTCAGGCTACAGTTGATGAGGAAAATGGCAGAAAGAGAGGCTGCCCAAATAGAACTTAATAATCTCTATCAAAATAGACGGTATAATCCTGATTCAATAAGCGACTCACTCATTATAGCTTATGAAATTCACTGTCCATGGGAATGTGGTCATCGTAATTTATTTACAAATAGAACAGGCAAGGAAAAAGTAATTTCCAGGGCATCGTTTTTAGAATTAATTCAAGTTTTAGATACTCCAAAAACGTATGGCGGATATACTGCTGCGTGTTTTCACCCAAAAGTTGGAGTTATAAGCTATGATGCTAAAAAAAGACCTCAAAGCTATATCGGAATTTGCTTGAGTTGTAATAATCAGACTTCTAATATTGATTTTGATGATGGGGTAACCAATAAAACTACTCGATATGGCTACTCTAAAAACGGGCGCCATAAAATCCGAAATATCTTGAATCAGTGGGGCTTCGACCATTCCAAGTCATATTCATCTTTCGATTCAAAGCAAGAGTATGGAGACTTTTTGAAAAGGGAAGGATGGAGTGCTGAAAAGATTGAAGAAGAGCTGAAAGGGCCTTATAAGTAAGCGTATGCCAGTTTATTTTGCTCCGCAAAATGCCCTCTAATATACCAATCACTAATCACCAATACTCCAGTCACCAATCACCTTCACCATTTCCTGATTTTGTAGATTGCTCCTCACCACTTCATAGCCCAGTTTTTTGTAAATATGAATCGCTCGTTTATTGTCCATAAATACATTAAGCAAGATGCTTTGTATGCCTAATGTTGCTAGTTTCTTTTCCAGCAATAGCATGGTTTGTTGTCCGTATTCTTGATTTTGGAAAACCTCAAAAATAAGTATCTGCACCAGAAAAGCCGCTGGCTTATCAAGTTGAACAAATAATCCTCCGATTACCCTGTCTTCGGTATTAGCCAAAGTCCAGAAGATGGTATTTTTTGTGGCTTGTCCGTGCGGCAATAATTCAGCATGTTCCTTTTTGGATTCTTCTAATGCTTTTTTGTGTGACCAGTCAAAATGATGTGCCATATCTTTTGCTAGTTGTTCGACTTCATAGCCCATAAAGGTGGTGTATTCTGCTGGGGTCATCGCTTGAAATTGTAGCATAATATGGTTTACTTATTTTAGAGCGGACTTGGGATTTGTAGTTTTAAGATTTGAAACATGTTTAAATGTTGCTACGCATAAAAATATTGTAATCAATATTTTTTTTGTTATCTTTGAAGCTGATTTAGCAAAGATACACAAAAACCAAAGCCCTATACTACAATACAAGCCGTTGATTTTGACGACCCCGTCAAAATAATGTTGGTCTAAACCACACATAAAATTATTTTCATTTACTAACCAATTTTCAAAAGTTTAATTTACTATGAGTGCTTTTAATTATTACAAGGAAGCTTTTACGAAAAAATTTGCCGATTTCAATGGACGGGCAAGAAGGAGTGAGTTTTGGTACTTCACACTATTTAATACGATAGTGGCAGTTGTGCTAAACTTAATTGACGGAGTTACTGGAATGCCCATTTTAGGAGGTATTTACAGTCTAGCTGCTTTAATTCCAGGTATTGCTGTGGGAGTAAGACGACTACATGATACAGGTAAAAGTGGATGGTGGTATCTTATAGCATTTACGATTATCGGAATTATTCCTTTGATTGTATTCTGGGCGATGGATAGCACATCTGGCTCAAATAAATTCGGCGCAAATCCAAAAGGTATTGGTTCTGACCAACCTGCGGATCATTTAATTAGCGATGAAGCCTAATTTGGCGATCATGATATGAGTTTTTAGTCCGCCCAAAAATCTATAGATTTTTGGGCGGACTTGTCTTTAATTTCAAAAACAAACTACTTATGTCCCCATTTGGATATTTCAAAAACTGCTACACAAAAAAATATGTAGACTTTAAGGGTCGAGCTAGGAGAAGTGTTTCAACTAAATCGCTCCAAAATCAATACGGAGTATTGACTTATTGAACAACATATAAAAGAGCCAAACGTAATAGAGTCTTGAGTCCATTCATTCATTCATTCATTCATTCATTCATTTCATTCACTCCTTGTTCGCCAACTGCCCACAGGCGGCGTCGATATCCCGTCCACGACTACGGCGTACCGTTACATTCACACCATGATCCGATAAATAGCCGGAAAACACATCTAGTCGGTCTTCTTCCGATTTGTTAAAAGGTGCATTATCAATGGCGTTATATTCGATGATATTGATTTTTACTGGAAAACTTCTGCACAGTTTAGCAAGGCGTTTGGCATCGCCGATACTGTCATTGAAGTTATTGAAAGCGATGTATTCGTAAGTAATTCGGTTGTCTGTTTTTTCATGAAAATAAATCAAGGCTTCCATCAGCGTGGCAAGGTTGTTTTGCTCATTGATGGGCATGATTTCATTGCGCTTTTCATCGTCGGCAGCGTGGAGCGAGAGGGCGAGGTTGAACCGGACGCCATCATCAGCCAGTTTTTTTATCATCTTCGAAATACCAGCCGTACTGACTGTAATCCGCTTTGGCGACATGTTCAGTCCTTCTGGCGAAGTCAGGTGTTCTATACTTTGTAAGACATTTTTATAAGCCAACAAAGGCTCACCCATACCCATATATACAATATTGGTCAGCGGCAGCCCAAACTTTTCCATTGCCTGCTCATTTACCATCGTCACCTGATCATAAATTTCGCCCGGATCGAGATTGCGTTCGCGCTTCATCCGCCCAGTCGCACAGAAGGAACAGCTCAGGCTACACCCTACCTGCGAAGATACACAAACCGTAAAACGTTTTTCAGAAGCAACAGGAATCAACACCGATTCAATCAAATGTCCGTCATGCAATCGAAAACGGGTTTTTATAGTGCCATCGTTGCTATGTTGTACTTTATCCATGACGATAGGACGCAGCAGGAATTTTTCCTCCAATAGTTTTCTCAATGGCTTGGAAAGGTTGGTCATATCCGCAAAAGAACGCGCACTTTTTTGCCACAGCCATTCATATACCTGCTTGGCGCGAAAGCGTTTTTCACCAATCTCCAAAAAGAAGTCGGTCAGTTCTGTTAAATTCAATAAGCGAATATCTTGCATTTTGTTGTGTTGTTGTGTTGTCGTGTTGTTGTGTTGTCGTGTTGTCGTGTTTGTTTTGCGGATGTAGTGATAATTCATGAATTATCGCAACCGCAAAACAAATCACATCAACACACGCACACACCAACACCTCAACACACTTTTCAAATCCCCCGCGCTATCAAATCTCTCACCGCAGTTTCTAGCTCAGGATGTTCAAAATCAAAACCTGTTGCCTGTATTTTATCTGCATTTACCCGACTGCCGTGCAGTACAATATCCGCCATTTCGCCCATCGCAAGACGGAGCGTGAAAGCGGGTGTCGGCAGCAGCAGACTTTTTTTATCCATTGCTTTCGACAGTGTTTGTACAAAAACTTTATTGGTGACTGGATTAGGCGCGACGGCATTATAAGCTCCACGTATGTCCTCATGCTCAATAGCATATTGAAACATTTTCGCCAGATCATCAATATGTATCCACGAATAATATTGGCTTCCATCGCCAAACCAAGCCCCCACATTTGCCTTGAAACTCAGCATCATTTTGGGCAATGCGCCATCTACTGTCGACAAAACAATACCTATCCGCAATAAAGCTACTCGAATACCCAAGGACACCACTTCATCAGCGGCCAATTCCCAGCGCACGGTCGTTTCCGACAAAAAACCTTTGTCGGCGGGCGGCGATTTTTCAATCAGTATTTCATCGCCCCGATTGCCATAATAACCAATAGCGGAAGCAGAAATAAAAGACTTCGGCAATTTGTCCAATCGCTTGAGTTTTTTTGCCAGTAGGCTGATGCTTTTTACTCGGCTATCTATTGCAATTTTCTTGAACTTCTTCGTCCAACGCTGGCTAGCAACATTGGCACCAGCCAAATGAATAATATGATCAGCTTGCAGCAGTGCAGTTTCATCTATATAGCCTTCTTCAATATCCCAGCGATAAGCTGGAAATGCAGTATTCAGGTTTTCTTTTCTACTCAGATGTATCACTCGGTAACCACTTGTCGTCAACATATAGCTGAGTCTTTGGCCGACTAAGCCCGTTCCTCCTGTGATGAGTATCGTGTCCATGTATTTAAGTTGAGTTTGATTTCTGATACAAAACTAATGTTTTTCGGGCAGTATTGTTCATAAAATGTAAAAACGGATACTTTAACATGCCATTTAATTAAATAAATTTCAAACTATAAAAAAATGTCCTTACCTTTCAAAACAGATGACGACATAAATAGTATGTCTAAACCCCTATAATTGAGCGAAAGCGAGTAAATTTAGACATACTCTAAAAAACATAAAATGAAAAAAACTATACTCTTTATCTTCAGTATCTTATGTACCGTTTCGGCTATTGCCCAAATCACGGTAACAGATGCTGTATTCCCCGCAGCAGGTGATCTCTTGTTTACTGCAATGGATTCCGCTACAGTAGGCGTGGTCATTACCCCCGCTTCTGCTACGGCACAAACCTGGGACTTTTCTTATTATTGGCCACAATCTGCCGATACGACCGAAGTACAGGCAGCTTCAGCAGGAACAGCTTTTGCTGATTTTCCCAATTCAGATGTTATTCTCAGCTTCCTCGGCGGCGAAGGTTATTTTGACACGGATAATCAAACACTAGAATTGCTAGGTTTTGCTGGCGATATTGGTTTTGGTTTGCCACTGCCTTTACTGGTACAGTTTAATCCAACCTCCACCCAAATGAGTACGCCAGTTTCTTATCCATACAATTTTAGCGATGATTTTGCCTTTACGCAAACATTGTCCTCAGATGTACTTCCATTTCTGGACAGCCTCGGCTTGCCCGTAGAAATTGATTCTGTGCGAGTCAATTATTCTGCTGACCGCAGTGATGAGGTGGATGCCTGGGGAACACTAACGACCTATACTGGCACTTATGATGTGTTGCGTTTGAGAAAAGAAGAAATTACCAACACAGAAATTCTGATTTTGACAGATTTGCCAATTGTTGGACCAACTTGGGTCGATCCGGCAATTCTTGGGTTTGAAGTGCCTGGCGCAGGACTGGACACCACTTACACTTACGACTTCATCAGTGAATTCGACAAAGAGCCTATCATGTCTGTCAATCAAAATGCCGTACAGGAAACGACAAGCATCACTTATAAAGTTGACCCAAATAATTTATATGTCGATGTACAGTATGTACAAGGCAGAGACTACGAAATCACAGCTTTCCCAAATCCTGTTGTCAGTCAATTAACCATAGCACTTAAAGGACTTCCTGCAGATGCTTATACCGTCAAAATATACAGCATTATTGGCAATCAGATTATACAAGAAAAGCAGACCGTCGGCGCAAATGCCCGAATGACCACCAATACCTCCAAACTAAAACGGGGAACTTATTTATACAGCGTAACGAATAGCTCAGGACAAATCCTGACGACTAAGCGATTTGTGAAAACAAATCCATAAAATTCTTTCTTTCTTTTAAATACAAATCCCTCCATTCTTTGAATTGAGGGATTTTTTTATTTCTAATGGTGTAACATCCATACATTCTTCCTATTTTTAAAACACAAAACGTACCGGCGACTTCAGTCGCCACATGAACATAACTTATGGCTATTGATTGATTTTAATTAAATAACCGCCGAAATCTCAGGTATACGGCGGGTTGAAACCCGCCGCTTTTGCGAATAATTACGTGTGTTTCGCAAAAGCGTAGGACTTCAGTCCTACGTGTAAAAGTGATGGTTAATTTTTGAAAACCAACAAGTCGCCAATACAATAAAAAATCATGCTAAGAAATCTACTCCTTCTCATCACCCTCTTGAGTACCCATTTTCTTTATGCCCAAATCGTTACCGTCGATCCGCCTTTTCCTACTGTCGATGATAATGTCACGATCACCTATGATGCCACGCAGGGTAATGGCGACTTGGTAGGCGTGACGCCTGTCTATATTCATACTGGTGTCATCACAACGAATGGCGGGGCAGGCAACTGGCAATATGTATTTGGCGATTGGGGGTCTTCTGCTAGTCAGTATGAAATGACTGACATTGGAAACAATCAACATCAAATGTCTTTTAATATTCGGACTTTTTATGGTGTCCCGATTGGAGAAGAGGTTGTGGAAATGGCTTTTGTCTTTCGCAATGCTGATGGAACCATAGAAGGCAAAACGGCAGCTGGAGGCGACATCTTTGTTCCCGTGTATCAAAGTGGAACGACATTGAATACCGCAATTGTAACACCAGCAGATGATTTTGTATTTGCAGCCATCAACGATGTGATTCCCATTACGGGCAATGCCTCTGTTGGCGCAGACTTATCTTTGTATGATAATGGCAACCTCATTGCATCAGCCAGTGGAATCAGCATCAGCCACAACCTCACCGTCTCCAGCACAGGCAACCATACCGTTATTTTGGAAGCTGATGATGGGAATACAGTGGCTTTGGATTCTTTCAAATACATTGTCAATCCAACCGTCAATGTTGCCAATCAACCTGCTGGTACATTGCCTGGACTGAATGAAGTAAATAGTAGCACCTTGCGACTTTCTTTATACGCACCTTTCAAAGATTTTGTCTACGTCATCGGCGATTTCAACGACTGGACGCCAGATGTCAATTATTATATGAATCGTGATTCAGACGGTGAGACTTGGTGGCTGGACATTACTGGACTGACGCCCGGACAAGAATATGCTTTTCAGTATTTTGTAGATGGTGAAATTCGGGTAGCAGACCCGTACAGTGAAAAAATCTTGGATCAGTATAGCGATGGCGAAATCAGTGCTGCAACTTATCCCAATTTAAAACCTTATCCCTTTGGGCAAACGACCAATGCGGTGACCGCTTTCACACTTGGCGAAGCACCTTATAACTGGCAAATCAATACTTTTTCAAAACCTAAAAAAACCGATCTAGTCGTTTATGAATTGCTAGTCCGCGACTTTTTGGTGAAGCATGATTTTAAAACCTTGAAAGATAGTCTGGACTACCTACAAAAGCTAGGTGTGAATGCAATTGAGCTGATGCCTGTCAGCGAGTTTGAAGGCAATAATAGCTGGGGCTATAATATTTCTTTTCACATGGCTTTGGACAAATATTACGGGCCGGCGGATGACTTTAAAGCCCTGGTGGATGAAGCCCATGCGCGTGGCATTGCCGTGATTTTGGATGTAGTGTATAACCATGCTTTTAGTCAGAGTCCACTGTGCCAGTTGTATTGGGATCAGGCAAATTTCAAGCCTGCACCTGGCAATCCCTGGCTTAATGTCAATGCTGCTCATCCTTTCAATGTCGGCTACGATTTCAATCATGCGAGTAATGCGACAGAAGTGTGGCGGGAACGTGTGATGCAGCATTGGATTAATGAATTTAAAATAGACGGTTTCCGCTTTGATTTATCAAAAGGCTTTACACAAAACTTCACTACCGACGTAGGCGTATGGGGACAATATGACGCTTCCCGCATTGCCATCGTCAAAGACATTGCAGATGCTTGCTGGGATGCCGATTCCGATTTTTTCGTCATTTTGGAACACTTTGCAGAAAACAGTGAGGAGATTGAATTGTCCAATTATGATATGATGATTTGGGGAAGCGGACATGGACAATATAATGAAGCCAGCATGGGCTATGGCTCAGACTTAAGCACTTTATCCTACCAAAGCAGAGGTTGGACTGCGCCCAATCTGGTCGGTTTCATGGAAAGTCATGACGAAGAAAGACTGATGTATAAAAACCTGCAATTTGGCAATTCAAGCGGCAGTTATGACATCACCGACCTGAATACTGCGCTGGCTCGACAGGAATTGGTTGCGGCATTTTTCTTCACCATTCCTGGACCAAAAAGTATGTGGGAATTTGGAGAACTGGGCTACGATTATTCCATCAATACCTGTATCAATGGCACAATTGACCCAAGTTGCCGACTAGACCCCAAACCTATTCGCTGGGATTACCTGACTGTGCCTGCGCGCAAGCAATTACACGATGTCTATCAGTCATTAATTCATTTAAAAAAGGAATACAACACTTTTGAAACCAGTGATTTTCAACTATCGGTCAGCGGCTTTCAAAAACGTATTCGCCTCAATCATCCTGACATGGACGCGATTGTATTGGGCAATTTTGATGTCGTAGCGGGTAGCATTGATCCACAATTCCAATACACTGGCTGGTGGTATGAATATTTTTCGGGCGACAGCCTGAATGTATCCAATATCAATACTGCGATCAATTTACAGCCGGGTGAGTATCGCATTTATACTTCACAAAACTTGAATAATCCAATCAGCGTTGGCATCCATTCTCCGAACCTTATTGGTGATTTTGATGTACAAATTGCTCCCAATCCAGCAAATCAGCAGACGCATATTCAATACGAATTGGCTTATACTACGAATGTACATATCAGCGTTATAAATCCAATAGGACAGACAATTGCTGTATTGTATGAAAGCAAAAAAAATGCGGGGACACATGACCTAGATTGGGATACTTCTGATTTGAGTCCTGGCTTATATTTTCTTCGATTGGAGGTAGATGGCGTCACAGAAGTTCAGAAGGTTCTCATTGGAAGATGACGAAGTTAGCGGAATACGGGTTTTCAAGTTGATAGGGTTTATTGCATCTAAATAAATAACAATACATATGAATAGTAAATTGAATCAAATCGGTTTTATTCTATTACTTATATTGATTTTCAGCTCTTCGGTATCCTATTCTCAAAGTAAGACAGTTGAAGGCAAATATTCTTATTTATTGAAACCGCATCCTAAGAGCGTATATTTCAGATATAATCTTAATCTTAAAAGTGACTTTACATTTGAACTAGAAAGATATAATGAGCAATACTGCTATAATTCGACGGAAAAAATAACGGGCAGTTGGAAAAGAAAGGAGGATAAAATTTTATTCGAAAGCATTGATTATCAAGAGAAAATAATGAAAGAAAGGGTAGATACAATTGCTAAAAATGAACTCATTATAATAGAGGAAGAATACTGGAAAGATGAGGTAGACAGGGAAAATATATTTCTTGCCTTACTGGATTCAGATTACAACTTATTAAGGCTACTAAATCCAATTGAATCAAAGCTGGTAAAGGAAGATTTGTCTTCTTCAGATGAAGAATATATCAGCTTTGAATATGGCGACTTAGTCTCTAAATTCGAGTTGCCAGATGAAACGAATATTGTAGTTTATTACGGTGAAAGATTTTTGGACTTTTATGAAGGATCACATAATGAAGCAGGGATGAATATCGACTTAACAAGTGGTCATAACCTGGTTACATTAGATGGTGTACCCGGCATATTGAATTCAGGAATGAAACTATTGATTACCGATGAAGGGAACTTAGAAAGCTTAAGCCACGTTGCAAATGAGCTTGGAAATGTGAAGCATATTTACAAAAAGAAAAATAAACAGAATTGATTTCTCGCAGAGACGCAAAGGCGCAAAGTTTGTTTTCTCCTTAGCGTCTTTGCGCCTTAGCGAGCGTTTTACTGACAGCAATAAAATCATAAAACATGACAAACGATAGAATAAAAATAAAAAGTACAGAATTGCTGTCCGACAATTGGTACACCCTCAACAAGATAACCTATGAGTATAAAAATAAAAATGGCGAATGGGAAACACAGTCAAGAGAAGCTTATGACCGGGGAAATGGAGCGACCATCTTATTGTATAATAAAGAAAACAGCACCATAATTCTTACTCGACAATTTAGATTGCCGACCTATGTAAACGGAAATGAAGACGGAATGCTCATAGAAGCTTGTGCAGGTTTATTAGATAAAGACAATGCTGAAGATTGTATCAGAAAAGAAACCGAAGAAGAAACAGGTTACAAAATTTCAAAGGTCGAAAAGATATTTGAATCCTATATGTCGCCGGGCTCAGTAACCGAAATCGTACACTTTTTTGTCGCAGAATATAATAAGGACATGAAGGTAAGTGAAGGAGGAGGATTGGAAGAAGAACAAGAAAATATTGAGGTATTAGAATTGAAATTTGAGGAGGCTTTTGATATGATTTATTCTGGCGAAATTAAAGATGGAAAAACCATTATGCTGCTTCAACATGCTAAGATTCACAGCCTACTATGAAGAGAATCATCGCCCTACTTTGCTTATGGAAAAAGAAATTATAAAAAAAATTGACTTAGACTTTTTTAATAATAGAATTGGTCTTGATATGGGATTGACAATTGTCAATTTAGCAAAAGAGCGAAATCAAAATATTGCTGTTCAAGTTGAAAGATTGAATCACATAATTTTTCTTTATGTAGATGATAATTTACCTGCGGACAAACATAATTGGTTGAGAAGAAAAGCTAATACAGCAAAGCATTTTGAAGAAAGCTCCTTAAGTGTAAAACATGATTTAATAAATGGAAATATGACATTAGAGAAAACTTTTGCCCTTGATGAAAAAGAATATTTAGCTAAAGGTGGTTCAATTCCAATTTTTGTTAAAAGTGCAGGAATAATTGCATTGATAACAGTTTCAGGACTCCATGATGAAGAAGACCATAACATAATAATTGATGCAATGAAAGGAAAATTCTTTTAGAAAAAAGTCGAGATTAAAGGTCTAAAAATAGAAAGTACGAACTGAAAAGGGTTACTTCTGCGAAGTAGATAAAACGATATCAAAATAACAAACAACTATGGACGAAAAAATACTCAATACCATTCAATACTTTTCCATTTTTCTCGCTGTCTTGCTCGTAACAATGATTGTTGCATTTTTGGCCAATCGTTTTTTTAAACGATTGATTCGACGTTCGACAGAAGAAATGCAAAATGACCCGACGAATTATCAATTTTTACGCCATGCAGTCAATGCCATCATATACATGATCGGATTTAGCATTGCTATTTATTCCATCCCTGATTTGAGGGCATTAGCGAGTTCGCTTCTAGCAGGAGCAGGAATTCTTGCCGTTGCTATTGGATTTGCTTCACAACAAGCATTGAGTAATATTATAAGCGGTGTTTTTATTGTTCTTTTCAAGCCATTCAGGGTAAACGACAGGGTTAAAATCAGGGAAATGACAGGTGTAATTGAAGATATTACCCTAAGACATACAATCATTAGAGATTTTGAAAATAGGAGAATTATCATTCCTAATTCATTGATTAGTGACGAAATTATTGTCAATTCCGATTTTGGAGATGGTAAAATTTGTAAATGGATAGACATTGGAATCAGTTATGATTCGAGTATTGAAAAGGCAAGAAAAATTATTAAAGAAGAAATTTTAAATCATCCGCTCCATATTGACCCAAGAACGGCAAAAAACATTGATGACGGAGACGAATTGGCGCCTGTTAAAGTTATTACTTTAGGAGAGTCCGCTATAAACTTGAGAGCTTGGGCTTGGGCAAAAGATTCAGCGGATGCTTTCAAAATGTCCTGTGATTTATACGAAAGTATTAAAATAAAATTTGATACGGAAGGCGTTGAAATTCCTTTTCCTCACAGAACGCTTGTTTATAAAAACAATCAAAAAACCCATGAAAGCTGATGCGTAGAAAACAAACAAAAACTGGACTTCCACCTGGTTCTGTCATTTTTACAGGGCATAAAAAAGTGGAAGAAATCATTATCCATTACCTTCAGTATGATAGTGAATATTTGGACCAACGGACGTTTGAAAATCATGCTGAAACTGTATTTCATCAATCTCAAGAAGGCAAAGTAGCATGGTATGACATGCGTGGGATACATGATACTGAATTTATTCAAGTATTGGGCAAAACATTTGATGTCCATTCACTCATTTTAGAAGATGTTGCAGATGTTCATCAACGACCAAAATTTGAAGAATATGAAAAAGGTAATTTTATTTCAATTCGGGCATTGAAGTTTAATAGAACATCAGGCAAAATTTTAACAGAACATGTAACTATCTATTTTAGAAAAGAATTCATTATAACTTTCCAAGAAACAGATAGTGATTTATTTAATGCAATTCGGCAGCGAATTCAAAGCAGTAAAGGAAAAATCAGGCATAAAGGAGCTGATTATCTTGCGTATGCACTTGTGGACGCGCTTGTGGATAATTACTATTTGGTACTGGAAGAAATCGAAGACGTCATAGAGTCATTAGAAGAAAAAGTAATCAATAACCAAGACGCAAACATCAAAGGGAAAATCCATGGGCTTAAAAAAGAGTTATTGATATTGAGGAAATCTATTTCTCCACTGCGAGAAGCTATTGGACGTTTTTCAAAAACAGACAGCCCTTTTGTTGAAGAAAGTAACCTGGTTTTTATTCGCGACCTATACGACCATACGATCCAGGTCATGGATATGGTAGATACCTATAGAGACATGCTAAATGGCTTGCAAGACCTCTTCTTGACGGAAGTAAGTTTTAGAATGAATAAAGTCATGCAGTTGCTTACTTTGATTTCGACCATTTTTATTCCACTGACTTTTTTAGCCGGTATATATGGTATGAATTTCAAGTATATGCCAGAACTAGAATGGGAGTATGGGTACTTCGTATTACTTGGATTAATGGCGGTCATTTTTGTTGGATTATTGATCTATTTTAAACGGAAAAAATGGATTTAAGAGATGAGAATAAAAATGACGACAAACCTACTCCTTCTATTAAGCATCCTGACAACAGTCTGTTCCTGCAAAGGACAAACCCAAACAGAGAAAATTAATAAAAGCCCCAGCACAGCAAGTATCGAAAAAATAAGGTCAGCATTCAATGAATCAATTTGGAGTATTTATCAGGACAAAAGAAACCATTATTGGTTCGGCAGCAATGGCAATGGTGTATATTATTATGATGGTAAAAACTTAGCACAATTCACTGCTAAAGACGGCTTAGTTAGCAATCAAATACGGGTCATACAGGAAGATAAATTTGGCAATATATATTTCGACACAGCCGATGGAGTTAGTAAATATGATGGACACACATTCACTACCTTACAAGCCGTTTATTCGCCTGAAAATAAATGGAAATCGGAGTCCGAAGATCTGTGGTTCAAGGGGAGTGGAGATATTAATGGCGTTTATCGGTATGACGGAGACTCATTATTTCATTTAGCATTTCCAGCGCAAGATTTGAAAAAAGCCTTTGGGCTTGAATCAGAAGAAAACCGATATAGTCCTTATGGCGTTTATGGTATTTATAAGGACAACAGTGGGCATCTTTGGTTCGGAACACTCTCCGCTGGCGCTTACCGATATAATGGACATGCCTTCCTATGGATTTCGGAAAAAGAATTGACGGTGCTTGATGACGGGCGAGTGCCAGGTGTACGCTCCATTATCGAAGATAAAGACGGGAATTTTTGGCTCAGCAATATCCTTAGTCGATACAGGATAAAAGAGACTAAAAAAGGTAAGCTAAAATATGAAAAACTGAGCGGAATAGAGCAATCAGAAGGGCAAACTAAAATGGCACTACCTTATTTTATGTCGGCAGTCGTTGATGACAAGAATGGTGATTTATGGATATTAACCTACGAAGAAGGGGTGTGGAGATATGATGGAGAAAAATTTTCCAATTACCTGATAAAGGATGGTGAAAAAACTGTTTTACTGTACTCCATGTACAAGGACAATCAGGGAATGATTTGGCTTGGAACGCATGATGCCGGAGTTTATAAATTTGATGGAAATCACTTTGAAAAATTCAAGCCCCAAATAAGCAACTCCTATTAAATTAATATGGCAATCGCATAAAATTTAAAAAATGAAACTGCTAATATGAGACTTAAAGTAATATACTTTTGGGCTGTATTCTTGTTTGTGTCATGCTCAAATGAACCCAAAAAATATGAAGACATTGCCACTCATCCAAACTACTACGATTCTTTGTATAATGCTTCGTTTTTAAAAGAAATCAAACCCATTCGCTTAATAGACAGCGTTAAAAACCAGTTTAATCATGCTACCTCAAATCCCTATATGGACTCTTCAATCATGAGCAATCCATATCTGGTGAACGGGAGTCAAAACATTAATATCTTCAATGAGTTGGAAAAATCTCACCAACTCAAGAAACCCATTTTGATACATTTCACCTCGATAGCTTGTGTAAATTGCAGGAAGATGGAACAAATGATTCTTGATGACCCAGAGGTCAACTCATTCATTGATGAAGCGTTTCATTTTATCTCCTTAAATCTTGATAATAGGACTAAATTGCCCGAGGATCATTGGGTCAGCAATCCACTTAATAATAAGTCTAGGCCTTTAAAAAGGCTAGGTATAATTAATGGTGCTTTTCAGACAATAGTCTCAAGAACAGGGAGTCAGCCTATGTTTATTGTTCTAGATGTAGATAGATCGCTTGGGGTTACTGGCTATACAACTAGCAAAGATGATTTTCTAGGTTTTTTGAAAAAAGCGATTGAAAAATATAAAGAAAAATAAAGCGAGTCATCCCAAATTTCAAGAAAAACAGAAATTATAAGAGATTGATTCCCGATGGCTTATTTAGTTTTAAAACTATTTAAAATTGCACAATTTTGCCACCCCATTCGCCTACGGTTGAAACCATAGTCTACCAGATAATCCGTGTCTACGACACTTTGTAAAGCTATTTAGCTGAAAGACTACTAAGATAGCGACGAATCATTTGGTAGCCAATGGTTTCAACCATGGGCGAAAAAGAAAGTAATACACACGGTGAAGCTCACCGTTCTTCAATAAAATCCTATTTTTTCTTAGACTTATTTTTTGCCGCCCCAGTCTTATTCTGCTGTTCTTTCATCGCTTTCTCCAGACTTTGCTGGAAAGCACCTTTTTTCTTAGGCTTCTTTCTATTGGCATCCAATTCGGCTAATATTTTTTCCTCATTAATGACGAATTTTTTAGCCACAATCGTTTGTGTAATATTGATTACATTACTAAAAAACAGGTAACAACTCAGACCAGATGCAAAACTATTGAAGAAGACAATAAAAAACATCGGCATCACATACTGCACATATTTCATCATCGGCTGTGCGCTGAAATCCATGTGCTTGCTATTATAATAAGCATACATCACAGTCGTAACTGCCCAAAGCAAGGTAAACAAACTGACGTGTGCTCCGTACATCGGTATTTCAAAAGGAAGATTCATAATAGAATCCCAAGAGGATAAATCATCCGCCCACAAAAAGCTCTTCTGCCGGAACTCAATGGAAGCCGGGAAGAAACGATATAAGGCAAACCAAATCGGCATTTGCAGCAACATCGGCATACAACCTCCGAGCGGACTCACACCGGTTTCCCGATACAGTGCCATCTGAGCCATTTGTTGTTTCTGCGCATCATCGCCGTGTTTTTCTTTGAGCTTCGCCAATTCTGGTTTCAATGCGCCCATTTTCGCCTGCGAATACAACATCTTATAGGTCAATGGAAACATCACCATTTTCACAATCAGCGTCAGCAGCAAAATGACAATACCATAATTGCCAACAAAACCCGAGATGAAATTGAACAAGGGACGGAAAATATGTCGATTGATCCAGCCAAAAATACTCCAGCCAAAAGGAATAATCTGCTGCAGCTCCATGTCATAGCTTTGCAGCAAATCATATTTATTCGGTCCCAAAAACATTTGCATCGCAAACACTTCATTCGCCTGATGCTGATAAGGAATTTCTATTCTGGAAATGAGTTTTTTAATTTCCTCACTATCGCTCTCCAGCATATCCGACTCCGTATAAACTCCGCCAAACTGACTTTTCGCAATCAAGGTAGAATTGAAAAACTGCTGGGCATGAGAGACCCATTTTACCGCTTTATCGGTTTCATCGTCATCACTGCTTCTACAACTACAATAGGTCGGATCTTCATCCACTTCTTTATAATAAACCGTCGATAAATTTTTCTCATTATAAGCTGAAGCATCTTTTTCGAGTTTGTTCAGATAATTGACCCAGTTGAGTTCTATGCTATTTTTATCGCGGGAAATAACATCATTCAGCCCAACAAAATTCAGGTCATAATCGACCATATAACTGCCATCTTCAATCGTAAATTTCTGTTCTAAATATCTGCCGCTTCCAGCATCTGCTTTAAAACTAATCGTATTGCCGGACACCGTTGGCGTAAAATATAAATCACTGGTATAGACCTCTCTGCTTTCCGCAGAACCAACAGGCAGGCGATAGTCAAATTTGTTTTTAGGGTCAGCCATGATATTCAGTTGCTCTTTATGGTAGTCATCGAGCTTATCCCTCACCCATTTCTTATAGCCTTTCAACTCTACATTTTTGATGCGCGCGCCTTTATTGGTAAAGACGATTTTCATCACATCATTTTCCAATATCACATCCTCCTCTGTACCGACTCCTGCTGCTGCAAAAACGCCAAGTTTCCCGTTCATCGCCTGCTGGCGCACAGAATCAGGTAGTGCGGCGGTTTTTTCTTCTTCAATTTTTTCGACTTCTTTTGTTTCTGTGATGCCTAACTCTTTCAGACTGTCCAAACGCTGTACATCCATACGCAGAGAATCCTGAACAAATTTGCGTCGTTCTATTTCTTGCGGTGATGGCTGATTGAACCAGCTCATAGCCATCAATAAACCGAAAATTAAAAGAAAACCCGTTATTGTATTTTTATCCATTCTTTTATATAATGATGAATGATGAACGATGAACGATGAACTTTTAAAGATTCATGACCATTCATTCAGCATCCTTTTTTATTCTAATCGCAAAAATGACTGCAATGGTAAGAAAAATTTGCCGATTTTTAGGCATTTTCAGACAGTTTACACCATTGAAAAGACAACATTTTATGAAAGCCTATCGTTCTGATTATTCTACATAAGCAACTCGAATTCCGACGAGTATTGGTTTTTTTAGCCTTGCAATACATCAACACAACAATACATCAACACAACAACACAATAAATTATCCCCTATTACTTGTCAAAATTTCAACAAAAAATAGTAATATTGCGGAGACCATAATAATTAGAAATCACATAATCTATGAAACTTGTAATTAATATCATCTTATTCGCGCTCATATTAATTTTGGGCTACCTTCTTATCTCAGGTATTCGCGAACCCATCAAATTCAAAGCAGAAAAGGATTTGAGGGAACAAGCAGTTCAGAATAAACTGGAAACCATCCGTACTGCACAGCAATGCTATATGGGCATTACTGGAAAATATGCACATACTTTTGATACGCTCAGACAAGTACTGGAAACCGATTCTTTTGAAATCACAAAAGTATTTGGTGACCCTGATGATCCGACTGGGCAGAAAGTGCTTTACGAAACATCTTATGTCATGGCAAATGACTCTATTCAAAAACTAGGTATTGATTTGACTACGCTGTCTTATGTACCTTATACAGATAAAGTGCCTTTTGAACTGACTGCTAAAGAAATTACTTATCAAAGTACAACTGTTCCAGTTGTAAAGGTACAGACACCAGTCAGTAAATTTATGGGACCTTATGCTGATGCCCGTTATAAGTCTTATGACAAATTCTACAATCCTGATGATCCGACCGAGAAAAACTATTATATCGGCTTCGGTGATTTGACCAAACCGTCAACAGCAGGAAGTTGGAATTAAAAAGAAATTATGATATAGTTGAACCTGCGTTCAACGCTCAATTATCAAGTTCTTACAACCTGTCTATACTTACTGGTATGGACAGGTTTTTTTATTTGATTACTGATGAGCAACAGAACATTTTTGTGCTGAGGACACATTACTTTCCGATGCACAATTATCTCCAACTGAAAGACGCATTTCAAAAATTATTTATTGGAGATCAACTGCTCCGACTGAATTATAAAAGCACAAAAATTGGACTGATCAGCGACACGACGACCCTCATTCCTGCTGATTTGTATGATGCTTCTCAAGAGGCTTTTTATATTCAACACAATGCAGCAGCACAAGAACAGCAATCCATATTGTCTGATGAATTGAAAAACATTGACGCTCATCAGGTCTATACTTTTCATCAGGAAATTCTGGAAGTGTTGCAAAATTATTTTCACAACGGTCAATTCTGTCACGCTACATCAGCCTTGCTGAAAAGCTGGCAACAATCAAATGTAGGAAACAATAAAAGAATGTTTGTCAATGTAGCCGGACAACACCTCCAAATCGCTGTTTTTGACCAGCAAAAATTACTGCTTTCCAATACCTTCAACTGGCGTGCAACACTCGATATTTCATATTATGTTGTGCTGGTCTTCAATCAACTGGAAATGGACGCCAACAAAATCCCAGTCGTATTGAGTGGAGAAATTACAGAAGAAGGAGAAGCTGGCAAAATCCTGACCCGTTACATCCGCAACCTGAGCACCAATAGCCGCCCAGCGTTTTATCGCTTTGGCAGAGGCACACAAGAACTTCCACCCCAAGCATTTTTTGATTTATTCAGCTTGAAGTTGAGTTGATTGGGTAATTGAGTTGAGTAAGTTATTATGTAATTAGTAGAAGTTTATTTTGCGTAGCAAAATAAACTCAATAAACTCAATAAACTCAATAAACTCAATAAACTCAATAAACTCAATAAACTCAATAAACTCAATAAACTCAATAACAATGAGAATAATAGGCGGAAAATTCAAAAGCAGGCGTTTCAATCCTCCAGCAAAAAACTGGCCGACTCGCCCTACGACAGACTTTGCGAAAGAAGGCTTGTTTAATATTTTGAATAATAATATCGACTTCGAGGAAACAAAAATGCTCGACTTATTCTGTGGGACAGGAAATCATTCCTACGAGTTTATTTCACGAGGCTGCAAGGAGGTGACTTGTGTGGATAAATTTTATGGCTGTATAAAATTTGTGACGGCAACTGCCAAGTTGCTGGATATTGAAGAAGAACTGAATATCGTGAAGGCAGATGTATTTAAATTTATTGCCCAAACGGGCGCAAAGTATGACTACATTTTCGCTGGACCACCTTACGCCTTGCCCAACATGGATGACTTGCCCAATTTAATTTTCAAACACGACCTAGTCGCAGAAAATGGCTGGTTTGTAATGGAACATAATCCCAATCACAATTACGAAGACCATCAAAATTTCGATTTTTCACGAAATTATGGTACGACGATTTTCTCCTTTTTTGAACCTCGTGATTAGTGATTGATTATTAGCTGTTTTGCCTAAGCCAAACCAGTTACTAATAACCAATCACCAATATACTAATTTACTACAACCCAGCCTTAGCCGAAATCTCCATCATCCGATTAATCGGCGCAATACCATCGCGAATGATATGCTCCGGCAATATAATTTCCGGCAATTCATGCTTCATGCACAAATACAATTTCTCCATCGTATTCCGCTTCATGTGCGGACATTCGTTGCAGGCGCAGGTATTATTCGGCGGAGCCGGAATAAAAGTCTTATTCGGCGAAAATTTCTCCATCTGGTGAATAATGCCAACTTCCGTTCCTACAATAAAAGTATCTGCATCATTTTCTCTGGTATAACGAATCAGCGAACTGGTAGAACCAATATAATCGGCAATTTCCAATAATTGTGGCTCACATTCAGGATGCGCAATAAATTTCGCTTCAGGGTTGCGATTCATCAATTTGACGATTTTTTCCATCGCAAAAATCTCGTGTACCATACAGGCACCATTCCACAAAATCATATCCCGTCCAGTCTTCTTCACCAGATAAGCCCCTAGATTTTTGTCTGGTGCAAAAATGATTTTCTTATCCTTAGGAATACTGTCTATGATGTGAACCGCATTGGTAGAAGTACATACAATATCCGTCAGCGTCTTGAGTTCTGCGGTACAATTGATATAACTCACGACCACGTGGTCAGGATGTTTTTCTTTGAATTTGCGAAACACATCCGCAGGGCAGGAATCCGCCAGCGAGCAGCCAGCTTTCAAATCCGGCAACAAAACTTTTTTACTAGGACTCAGCATTTTAGCTGTTTCTGCC
Source organism: uncultured Saprospiraceae bacterium (assembly GCA_937951615.1). Taxonomy (GTDB): domain Bacteria; phylum Bacteroidota; class Bacteroidia; order Chitinophagales; family Saprospiraceae; genus JAHDEO01. The sequence goes on from CALFBH010000037.1 coordinate 29,949, forward strand.
ATGAAGTGTACGCCTGCAAAAACAATAATATCGGCATCGGTTTCAGCAGCTTTCTGCGAAAGCCCAAGACTATCGCCTGTATAATCTGCAATGTCCTGTATCTCTGACTCCTGATAATAATGCGCCAGAATAATCGCATTTTTTTCTTTCTTCAGTTTCTCAATTTCCTCAACCAGATCCATCGTTGGATCTACGTCAATATTTAAATAGCCATTTAAATCCAAATCGGCTTTTGCGGAAGCTATATCTACCATTGTTTGTATTGATTAGTTTATTAAAATGTGAATTGCAAGTTAAGCAACTTATGAATGCATAACAAGACCCGTTCCAATTTAGAATTTGTCTATATTTTGTCGGCAACTAAATAAGCTGACCACGAATACCGTATCGACGACTTTAGCCGTCGCAGAGCATAAAGCCAAATTTACGCCAAAGTATCCAAAAAATTAACACACGAATTACTCCATAAAAGTTTTGATTTTCCTATTTTTAGGTAAAATTTTACTGACCCAAAACCATTTACCATGATGAATACCAAGATTTCAATGCTACTTGCATTGCTACTATGTTGTATTAATTACGCACATACACAAAGCAACCTGCCCGCCGACTTTCCTGAATATCAGAACACTGGCAATAAAAAATCGGATAATGCAAACTATGATAATGCCAAAAAAGCATGGATAGAAAGCAACCCTGAAGCCTATAAAAAAATGGGTGGACAAGTGAACACACCCAATTCTAAAATCAATAATGATCCCGTAGATAATATCATTATCGAAGACGAAAACTGCATAACAGATAAAAAAGATATTCCAGTAGTCCCAAAAAACTGTAAAGTCTGGCAACTTGTAGAAACAGATGTTATTGATCAGGAACAACAACTCAAATCCGCCGAACTCAATACCCTCAAAGCAGAAATCAGAGAAGAATTTTTAAGTGAAACCATTTACTGGAAAATGTCGGCAGAAGGCATGTTGTACATTTTTTATAATGATGAATATACCGGGCATTTTCAATTTGAAAAAAATAACAAACAACTCACCCTGCTACCTTACGAAGAAACCGCCTGTAGCAATGGCGCCAAGTTTTTTCCATTCGAAAAATGGAATGAGGAGCAAATCATTATCAATATGCCAGATGAAGATGAAGGCAGCTCACTTGTCTATCAACTCATCTTTGCCCCAGTCCGCTAAGAAACGTGGCAAAGCCACTTCCATAATGAGGGAATGAATCGAACTTGTTTTTTAAAACACCCCATTGCCTTTATGAAAATCAAATGTCATGAAAAGACTATATACCTTACTGCTACTCTCCTGTATTTCCACATTAGCCTATAACCAACAGGTCAATTATACCGTTACTGTTACGCAGATACAGTGGTTTGAAAATGGGATTGGTGGTGCCTGCCAGGAAGCCGGGGATGAAGAATATACCGCTTTAGTCTGGTTCGATGACAACCTAAATGGCACTAACGTTGGAGGGAATTGCTTTACGTGTAATAATAACGGCAATTGCACCATCAGTCCAAATACCCAGTTAGGAGGAAGAAATAATACCTGTGCAACTACTATTAACATGATATTTGAGGGCTGGGAAGATGATACCTGTGGTGGAAGATGTACTTACGATACTGGTACATTTTGCAATAACGATGATTGTCATTGCGGACCTTCCACCGTTGCCAGTATCAATTTTAGAAATGCTGGTCCAGGCTGTACTACTTATGGCTACTATGGATGTAATACGGGAAATCATCGTTTTTTAGTACAAATCTGTTACACCGAAGCAGTCCAGCCCAATGACGTCTGTAGCAATGCCATAGCAGTAGGTACAGGTACAACCAATTTTAACCTGATAGAAGAATGTAGCGGGCCGGACATCACTAACTGTGCATTTAATGATTATAATGATATCTGGTACAGCTATACTTATAATGGAACCTGTCCGCTAAGTAGCTGGAATGTCAATACCTTTGGTACAGGCTTTGATACTGCACTGAGTCTTTGGAGTGCATGTGGTGGAACTCAATTAGGCTGTAATGACGATTCTGGTGGACTACAATCTAGTATCACACAGACAGGCTGTATTCAGCCAGGTACGACTTATTACATCCGGGTTTCCGGGTATAATGGCGCAGATGGACCTGGTGTATTAAACATTACAGCAACACCAGAAACTGCCGCCCCCACCTTCACCAACTGCCCCACACAGGGCAACATCAATGCCAATGCCAGCTGCCAAGCAACGATTCCCAACCTTGCAGCCGCAGCCACCGCAACCGACAACTGCGACAACTCGGTCACCATCACCCAATCGCCCGCAGCTGGAACAATAGTCGGAATCGGCGCACAAAGCGTGACACTCACAGCAACAGATGATTGTGGTAATTCCATATCCAACTGTGTCGTCAATTTTAATGTCGTTGATGTTACAAACCCAAGCATCATCTGCCCAGGCACACAAACGATAGCAGGAAATGCCAGTTGTCAAGGAAGCCTCGGAAATTATGTAGGACTTGCAATGACCAGCGATGCCTGTCCCGGCACTATAAATGTCAGCCAATCTCCTGCCCCTGGAACAACAATCTCCAACTCAGGAACAGTTACACTAACAGCTACAGATGCAGCAGGAAATTCCGCTACTTGTACCTTTACGGTAAATGTTACAGATACAACACCACCGACCATCACTTGCCCAGGAAATCAGACGCTAAATCCCGGCATCAATTGCGAAGCCAATTTATTGAATTATGCAGGTCTTGCCACGGCTAACGACGGCTGTAGTATGGTAAACGTTACACAGTCCCCATCACCAGGAACGACCATTAGCAACACAACGACCGTTACACTCACCGCAACTGATGGGAGCAACAACACCAACACTTGCACTTTCGACGTGGAACTTGTCGATAATATGCCCCCAACATTTATCTGCCCAGCTACGCAAACCCTCGCATTGAACCCGACAACCTGTATTGGCTTATTACCTGGCTATCCCTTGTCCAATTTGACAGACAATTGCTCTTCGTCAGGGAATATTGCAGTTACTCAGTCGCCTATCGGTCTTATATTTGTACCCCCATATACGATAACTGTAACGCTTATGGCAACTGATGAAGCAGGAAACAGTGATGCCTGCGATTTCACCGTCAATTTTGTAGATAGTACAAGTCCCAATCCAGGTTGCCCAAGCGATATTACAGTAGAAGGCTGTGATACAGATGACATAATGAATGGTGGCATGACAGGATTGGCTTACAGCGAAACAGCTGTCATCATTACCGAAGCAGCTTATACCGCCGAAGGAGGAAGTATTGCAGAGGCTTGCGGATTAGCTACGATTACTTACATAGATGTCTCAAACGGAACATGCCCGATTACAGTTACCCGATCTTTTGTTTTTACAGATGATTCCGGTAATAGCAATGCCTGTGCGCAGTCCATCCAAATTAACGACACAACAAATCCTATCGGAAGTAGTCCCGCCCCTCTTTCTGTACAATGTACAGCAGACATACCAACACCTGATATTTCTATTATAAATACAATGGATAATTGTACGGCACTCTCAATGGTTAGTTTTATAGGCGATGTTTCTGATAATGGGGCTTGCGCCGAAACGATTACCAGAACATATCAAGTAACAGATGATTGTGGTAATACAAGCGATGTTACCCAAACCATCACCATTGATGATGATACACCACCAATGCCCGTTTGTCAAAACATTGCGGTTACTATAGCTCCTGGTGGGCAAGCAAGCATCACAACTGCTGATATTGATAATGGTAGTTCTGATAATTGTACGGCTGCGGGCAACCTTATACTTTCGCTTAGTCAGACTACTTTTAATTGTACAAATATTGGAACGCCAGTTACCGTCACACTCACGGTAGAAGATGAATGTGGTAATACCGCAACCTGCGATGCAATGGTCACCGTCAGCGACCCTGCAAATAATTGTTGCACGCCTCCAACAGCCGCTTGTCAGGATATTGCCGTTCAATTGGATGCCAATGGCAATGTGACCGTCCCAGCAAGTGATATAGACAATGGAAGTGTAGCAACCTGTGGCGTTCAATCCTTAACACTTGATAATGACACATTCTCCTGTGCTAATCTGGGAGACAATACAGTCACCTTCACCATTACCGACATCAATGGAGATACAGACCAGTGCACGGCTACCATAACTGTCCGAGATGATACACCGCCAACAGCCAGTAATCCTGCACCTATACTTGTTCAATGTTCTGTTATAGGACCACCTTCTCCAGATATTACGGTCGTGACAGACGCCGAGGATAATTGTACACCTACAGTTGCCTTTGTTAACGATGCTTTAAGTGGGACAGTCTGCCCCCAAATCATTACACGCACCTATAGTGTCACTGATGAGACAGGAAATTCTATTAATGTTACCCAAACCATTACAATAAATGATGATACACCTCCAGTGCTAACCGTTCCTGTCGATGCAATAGTAGAATGTAATAACAGTTTTGCAGGAACAGAGAATGCCATTATTATAAATGATAATTTTAGTACGGGTAATGACTGGACAGTCAATACCGCAGGTGGAAATGCTAATGGAGAAGTTCTTTTTAATGGTGGACAGGCTTTTATGGGAGAAGCTACTCCTAATGGACCAGGCGCAGCAGTAGCTGAAATATGCCGAACCTTCAATACCACTAATTTTACAAATATTACCTTACAAATAGCAGCTTTCCAAAGTAATGCAGGATTTGAAGGAACAGACAACCTGACCATTACCTATGATACAGGAGGAGGAGCCACCACATTATTATCCGACCCCGAAGTATGGCAAGGAGTAGATGGACAGACAGGCGTGAATGATGGGAATACACAAAATACAGCTTCTCCTGTATTGGTTTTACCAGCCACCGCAGATAATAATGCCAGTCTTGTTATTTGTATTACCGTTACCGTAAATGATTCTAATGAAGATTATTTTGTATCAGGTCTTACACTAAGTGGCGAGGCAACTACTCCGGCTGCCAATGTAAGTCCATCTATTACAGGCAATGCTACAGCTACTGATAATTGTTCTGCGGTTACCCCCACTTATACAGATGATCTATCCACCTTAACAGCTTGCGGAACAGGAACATTTGTGAGAACATGGACAGTATCTGATGAATGTGGAAATACAGTTTCAAATCCCCAAAACATCACCATTGAAGACACAACACCACCTGCACTTAGCGCAACGCCAGCTGACATTACGGTCGCCTGTATAGGAGATATACCAGGCGATCCAGGCATCACCGCTACCGACACTTGCGATGACATGCCTACCGTCACCTTTACCCAATCCACTGCACCAGCTTGTCCTGGCAATGGAATAATCACCAATACATGGCTAGCAACAGATTGTGCAGGGAACTCCGTCAGCCATGTACAAACCGTAACGATTGACGACAATACACCACCAGTACTTAGCGCAATGCCAGCAGATGTCACAGTCGATTGCGCAGCAAATGCACCAAGTGATCTAGGTATCACAGCAACGGACAGCTGTGATGATATGGTCAATGTAACTTTCACTCAATCCACTGCACCAGCTTGTCCTGGCAATGGAATAATCACCAATACATGGCTAGCAACAGACTGTGCAGGAAATACAACAACCCACGTCCAAACCGTAACTATTGATGATAATACACCACCAGCACTTAGCACAACGCCAGCCAATGTTACGGTTGATTGCGCAGCAGATGTACCAGGCGATTCGGGCATCACAGCAACAGATAATTGTGGTGAAACGCTCACAGTCACTTTCGTACAATCGGCTGTACCTGCCTGCCCAGGTGATGGAACAGTTACCAACACATGGCTAGCAACAGATTGTGCAGGAAATACAACAACCCACGTCCAAACCGTAACTATTGATGATAATACACTTCCAATTCTTAGTGCAACGCCAGTAGATGTCACCGTTGATTGTGTAGCAAATATACCCAGCGATTCTGGCATTACCGCAACAGATAATTGTGGTGAAACACTAACAGTCACTTTCGTACAATCGGCTGTACCTGCCTGCCCAGGTGATGGAACAGTTACCAACACATGGATGGCAACAGATTGTGCAGGAAATACAACAACCCACGTCCAAACCGTAACTATTGATGATAATACACTTCCTGTACTAAGTGCAACACCTGCTGATATTACCGTTGATTGCGCAGCTAATATACCTAATGACCCCGGCATCACAGCAACGGATAATTGTGGAGAAACACTAACAGTCACTTTCGTACAATCGGCTGTACCTGCCTGCCCAGGAGATGGAACAGTCACCAATACATGGACGGCAACAGACTGTGCAGGAAATATTGCCAGTTATGTACAAACCATTACCATTGATGATAATACACTTCCTGTACTAAGTGCAACACCTGCTGATATTACCGTTGATTGCGCAGCTAATATACCTAATGACCCAGGCATCACAGCAACGGATAATTGTGGAGAAACGCTCACAGTCACTTTCGTACAATCGGCTGTACCTGCCTGCCCAGGCGATGGAACAGTCACCAATACATGGACGGCAACAGACTGTGCAGGAAATATTGCCAGTCATGTACAAACCATTACCATTGATGATAATACACCACCAGTACTAAGTGCAACACCTGCTGATGTTACTGTTGATTGCGCAGCTAATATACCTAATGACCCAGGCATCACAGCAACGGATAATTGTGGAGAAATACTAACGGTTACCTTCACTCAATCCGCTGCACCAAGCTGTTCAGGCGATGGAACAGTCACCAATACATGGACAGCAACAGACTGTGCAGGAAATATTGCCAGTTATGTACAAACCATTACCATTGACGATAATACACCACCAGTGCTAAGTGCAACACCTGCTGATATTACCGTTGATTGCGCAGCTAATATACCTAATGACCCAGGACTTACAGCAACGGATAATTGTGGAGAAACGCTCACAGTCACTTTCGTGCAATCGGCAGTACCTACCTGCCCAGGCGATGGAACAGTCACCAATACATGGACGGCAACAGACTGTGCAGGAAATATTGCCAGTCATGTACAAACCATTACCATTGATGATAATACACCACCAGTACTAAGTGCAACACCTGCTGATGTTACTGTACAATGTTCTGGTGATATTCCTGGTGATCCAGGCCTTACAGCAACAGATAATTGTGGAGAAACACTGACCGTGACCTTTACACAATCCGCTATTCCAAGTTGCCCAGGAATTGGTACACTAACAAATACCTGGGCGGTAATTGATTGTGCTGGAAATGCCACAAACTATGTTCAAACCGTTACACTGGATGATGATACCACGCCTACGCCTGTTTGCCAAAATGTTTCAGTCTTTCTCGACGCGAATGGGCAGGCGAGTATTACCACTACAGATATTGATAACGGTAGTTCGGATAATTGTACAGCGCAAGGGAATCTCACGCTTTCACTGGATCAGACGACTTTTGATTGCACTGATGCAGGACAAACTGTTTCAGTTGTATTAACGGTTACAGATGAATGTGGTAATAGTGCAAATTGTACCGCAGATGTTACCGTTAATGATGATTCAGGACCAAGTGTGGCGAATTGCCCCTCAAACATTAGTGTCAATAATGATGTGGGAGAATGTGGCGCTATTATAAACTACGATTTACCAGAATTTGGAGATAACTGTGGCAGTATGAATGTAGGAACACTTGTGTCTGGACTCGCACCGGGCAGTTTATTTCCAGTCGGCATCACAACAGTTACTTATGAATACACAGATCTTGGCGGCAACGGGCCAGTTCAATGTACATTTGACATAGAAGTTATAGATAACGAACCTCCACAGGCGATTTGCCAAGACATTACTGTAGGGCTTGACGCAAATGGCGAGCTAATGATTGTAGCAGCCGATGTAGATGGTGGCTCAACAGATAATTGTGGTATTGCAAGTATTGGTCTGGATATGAGTGATTTTGATTGTAATAATACTGGCGCGAATACAGTGATGTTGATGGTGGTCGATGATGCAGGAAACACTTCCTCCTGTACGGCTGCGGTCACTATACCAGCTACTCCTATTCCAACACTTAATTGCCCGTCAGGTAATGTGACCCTGAAAACCTGTGATGGCCCGTTTTTCTGTGAACTAGATGATGATAATCCTTTCACGGTCAATTTTTCAGAGGCAACGGTCAGCGGCACAGCCGTTCCTTATTTGCAGGGAGATACGAGTCCTGGCGGCAATGCATTTTTTGATCCTCAAAATATGCCTATTGGTGTCCCACTCACGCTGACTTATACGCTAAGTGTCGATGCCTGTATGTCAGTTTCTGTGACTTGCGTTTTTACAGTGGAAGTAAGTCAACAGAGTAATGCAGGGAGTTTTGGGAATTAGCGACGTAAGTCGAAGTTGAAGTTTAAAAATTTAGAACTTCAACTTCGATTCAGTTAATTTGTTCTCAATTTATCTAAAAGTCCATTCAGCAGGCGGGCTTCTTCTTCCGTTAAATTGAGATGCTTTTTGACACTATTTTCTATTTCTATGGAGACTTTTGCCAAGACTTCTTCTCCCTCTTTTGTGATAAACACATCTACTTTTCGCAGGTCTTTCTGACAAGATCTTCGCTCCACCAATTCCTTCTTTGTCAGTTTGTCTATAAGTCGAGAAGCATTTGACATTTTATCTACCATACGCTCCGTCAGTAGTTTTACAGTGGCGGGTTTAGAATTCATGCCTTTGAGTATCCTTAAAATATTGAATTGCTGAAAACTGATGCCAGCAGGTTTCAGTACCTCCATTTTTATTCGCCCCAGCCAGGAAGCTGTAAACATGATATTGACGTCTGCTTTTATCCACTCATTTACAAACTTTTTCTGTTGAATCACTTCTTCTATCTTCATGTCAAATATTTATAAATGCTAATTTAATGTATATACACGAATTATCCAATTTTTCATTATAAAAATAAAAATACGCATAGCTACAGACTTGTTTACATACAATTTGTAGCTTTAAACCTTCGTTTAAAACTGGTGTCTAAATCAAAAGACTAAACGTGAAAACAATTATACTAAGCGGGCTATTCATCGCAATAACCTTTGTACTTTATGCCCAGCCCGAACCTTGCGGCCCTTCCGCAGAGATGACGCCTACCTGTCAGGAAGCCTGTATTATTTGTGATATTGATGGATTTACTGGCGTGAATGGCGGTACAGAACAAGGTGTTGCACCCGATGGTTTTTGTACAACAGTCTGGCATAATATCCAATGGATTGCTTTTATGGCAGGCAGCACAGACATCACATTGCAAGTCGACGTCTTTAATTGCACCCTGACAGGATGGGGACTGGAAATTGGTATTTATGAAAGTTTGGATTGTGAAAATACGCTCCTCGTTTCCAATTGCGATACGAATGTTTCGAATAACAGTAGTGGCACATTTTCTAACACTGTTCCGCTGACTGTCGGGCAATATTATTACTTCGTTATGGATGGTAGTGGAGGCGATATTTGCGACTATACCGTTTCTGTTATAGAAGGCAATACAGAAGTTGATCCACTAGATGCTACAGGAGCTATTTTTGGAAAACTCGATCTCTGTCCCGGACTGACCATGCCCTACTCCACTGAGGAAATACCAGGCGCGACGATTTACGACTGGACGGTCAATAACACAAGCGTTGCCGAAGGACTGAATGTCAATATCGAATGGGAGACTCCAGGTACTTATCAGTTGTGTGTGACTGCTTCCAATGCCTGCGATGTAGCTACACCCACCTGCCAAACCGTTACAGTCACGCCAATTCCGACTACAATTATCAACACGATTGTCTGCGATGATGGATGCCTGGAAATTGCAGATACCAGCCTTTGTGATCCGGGTAATTATCAAATTATCCTACCTTCTTTTCTGGGTTGCGATAGTATTTTTGACATTGCTCTTGAGATATTCCCCGACAGTGAGGTGGGTTTGGATTTGAATATTTGTGATGGTGACACCTTATTTGTTGGTAATACGCCTTATTTTGAAACGGGCGTTTACCAGGAATTACTTAGCACTTACTTGGGTTGTGATAGTACTGTGACGCTTGATCTCAATTTGATTATTTGTGAAATAGAAGCAACTTATTCCATGACACCAACCGTGTGTGCTGGCGAATCTTCTGGAACTTTAGCGTTTTCTGTAGAGAATGGTACAGCACCTTTTACGTATAATTGGGAACGCATTGGACAGCCCACACCATCAGGTTCTGGCAGCATCAACGCGCTGAATGTTATGGAAACACTGACGCAACTTCCGCAGGGCGAGTACATCATTACGATTTTGGATAATTTTGGAAATGATGTAGTTCTACTGGCTATAGTCACTGAACCAACTCCCATAATATGGTCAGCAGTATTCTCCGATTTTGGTGGCTATAATATATCCTGCAATGGCGGATCCAATGGAACAATTGAAGTCACTGCCACAGGTGGGACACCCAGCTACACCTACGCCTGGAGCAATGGAGATACTGGTCCAAATATAAGCGGATTAAGTGCAGGCAATTATGAAATGACTTTGACCGATAATGCTGGCTGCGCCCGAACAGACGTTTTTAATTTAAACGAACCTAATGAGATCATACTTTCTGCCGACTTCGAGAATCCTGATTGCGATGGGCCATTTTCAGGCTCTGTTACGGTCAATGCCGTGACTGGTGGTACTGCGCCTTACCAATACGCGCTGTCGGGTGGAGTGTATGGCAATGAGACTGTATTTGATAGTTTAGGACAAGGAATGTATGAGTTAATGGTTCTCGATTCTAATGGCTGTATGATTACTGAAACCGGAACTTTGTCAGCGCCTCAAATTCCCGAACTGGAACTAGGCGATGATATGACCATTGACTTGGGTACAAGCGATGTCCTGACGGTTTCTTATAATAGTGTACCGCTAGATACTTTTTTCTGGTCGGGTGAGGCGGGACTGTCCTGCTATACTTGTTTTATGCCAACGGCGATGCCTTATGTGACCACGACTTATACGCTGACGCTTATTTCTGAAGATGATTGTGCTGCAAGCGATTCGATTACAGTTTTTGTTGATCCCAAAAGAGACGTTTATATTCCTAATATTTTTAGTCCGAATTATGATGGTGCAAATGACTATTTCACGATTCATGCAGGTCTGGCAGTCAGCAATATTCGGTCTTTTCAGATTTTTTCACGCTGGGGCGAATTGCTTTTTCAGCAAGAAAATTTTCCCGCCAATGATATACAGTACGGCTGGGATGGCACGTTCAAAAATAAAGCTATGCCTTCCAGTGTCTATGTCTGGATGGTAGAAGTCGAATTTTTGGATGGCTTTCGCCAAAACTATCAGGGTGATGTGACCTTAGTTAGATAAAAGCAAATTTCCAACATATTCTAATGATGACTTTCGACTGGTACATGTATCCCCTTATTATTTTTGCTGGCGCAACAGCAGGTGTTATCAATACCCTTGCGGGCAATGGTTCGGCGATTACCCTATCATTATTATTGTTTTTGGGCTTGCCTGCTGATGTAGCGAATGGTACCAATCGGGTCGGTATATTAGCGCAAAGCATTTCTGCGATTTCTACTTTTCGAAATCGAGGCTTATCCGGCTTATTGTCCAAAAGTCGTTTTATACTTATCCCTGCTGTTATTGGTGCTATTATAGGTGCTTTGGTCGCTGTCGAAGTCAATAAAGAGGTCTTGGAAAAAGTCATCGGGGCGATTATGGTTGTGATGTTATTTGTAGTACTTGCGAAGCCCAAACGTTGGCTACAGGAAACGGCTACAGCCCATTCAGGTTCTCCCTGGATTATGGGACTTATCTTTTTTGCCGTTGGATTTTATGGTGGTTTTATACAAATGGGCTTTGGTATTTTCTTTTTGGCGGCTGGCGTATTAGTGGCTCGTTATAGCTTAATTGATTCAAACATCATCAAACTTGTCGTCGTTTTTCTATATGCCTTACCTGTCCTCCTTATTTTCGTTTGGTCGGGCGATGTCGCTTGGGTACCGGGTTTGTTATTAGCTGTTGGACAGGCATTTGGCGGCTGGCTGGCGGCGCGTTTTGCCCTCGAACATCCACAGGCAAAAATCTGGATACGCCGCCTTTTGATTGTCATGATTTTGGCTGTTATCGTCAAGTTATTTGAACTACTTAGATATATGGAAATATTTTATAACTACATTTTTTAAAAAATATAGCTTATAAGGACTTGACAAGCAGGTAATATGCGCTTATCTTTGTCACAAATATAGCAAAAATGAAATTATCTGGAATCCACTCCTTCTCATTTTTTTTGCTTTTTTTATGGAACGTCGGTCTATTTGCGCAAGATGATAAAAAAGCTTTGCAGACGATTACGCTTCCTGAAAAAATTGAGAAAATAGAAGTACAACATGTGAGCAAACAGGGCAAAAACATTCCCTGTACGATCAAATTTTGGGAAGGCGATTATATTATAATTGAATGTGAAGTAAGTGCAGGAAATGTAGAAAGTCGCAATTATATTATGCAAAAAAAACCTTTTGATATAAAAACCCAGGAACAAAAAAAGACAATGATTCTTGAAATTACCGGCACCAACCGAACCTTCTATAAAGAAGGAGTTGAGATTACATTTGATGTTAAATATGATATATTAATCCCTAAAAACATGGAAGTCTCCAATCAAGAACTCCTTTCAAAATAAATTTTGTCCAAGTATTTTAAAAGGGATTTTGATACGCTGGATTTTTGGTAAATGTCGTATCCGTCAGCGTATGCAGCAAGGCAATAATATCTGCTTTTTCAGCTGAATCCAATTGAATCAAAGGCACAAAAGCATCTACATTCGGAGCGGGATGTCCACCACTTCCATAAGCATTCATCACTTCTTCCAGGGTATTAAATCTTCCATCGTGCATATAAGGCGCAGTCAAGGCAACATTTCGTAAGCTCGGTGATTTGAATTTTCCATTATCTGCAATATTTCCGGTCACGCCACCTCTTCCGAGATCTGTAAAATCAGAAAGATTGGGAACAGAGTCTAGCCCGTTATTGAAAAAACCGCCATTGGTGAAAATATTTTTATACTGTCCTGCACTGTGGCAATGCCAGCATTGCGCATCATCAATACCTGGTTCTGTACCTTCCGCCTGAAACAATTTCCAGCCCCGCTGTTCATTCTCTTCAAAAAACTGTCCCGGCTCAGCCCGGATAACACGGTCAAATTTTGAATTTGAACTAACCAGTGTTAGCTCAAACTGAGCAAGTGCCTTCGCTGCCAGTTCTCTCGTAATGTCTCGCTTATCGCTAATGCCGAATGCTTTTCGAAACAATTCGGGATACATAGTATGGTTGCGCAGTTTACATTCTACATTCTCCCAGTCTTCATGAAGTTCCAATTCATTAATAACAGGTTCAATCGCTTGTTCGGTCAGGCTAGCCGATTTTCCATCCCAGTTGAATTCATTATTGGGTACAAAAGCCATATTCAACAAAGTCATGGTACTACGCGGTCCGGCATTCCCGTCGATGCCTATTGGAAAAGCCACATTATCATTAAAACTGGATGCTGGATTATGACAGGAAGCGCAGGACATGGTGCTGTCGGCAGAAAGCAGTGGATCGTAAAACAAGCGTCTGCCCAACTCTACCCCTTCATTGGTCAGGGGATTGCCTGGCGGCAGATTGGCAGGTGGAAAAAGTGCTGGTGTGATAAAATTATAAGCAACAGGTTCGTAGACAATATCGGTGAGGCTACCCGTTGCAGGCGAACAGCCTGTTGGATCATCATCGTCGGGTGCTTCATCGTCTTTACAGCATGAAAAAATCAGCAGGGCAGCAACACATAAAAGTGGCAATAAATATTTTTTCATATCCAACATCATAATCGTCTTTTATTCTTGTTAATCAGTTTGGCTCACTCCGCACTTAAAGCTTCCACAAAATTATCCGCAATCTTAGTCGTGACGACCATATTTTCTAGTATCATTGGATTGCTGTGTGCGACTGGAGTGTCAGCGATAGTTAGCGTTTCTACGCCATTAAAAATCTTATCTACGTCCAGTATAATTGAAAATTCTGCGCCGCCTCTTTCATTTACACTAATAGGTGCGAGAATTGTTTTTTCCCGATACAATTCATCTATTCCTGTATGATAGGTAATCGTTTCATCACTATCTCCACCACCACAAACTCCATTGCCATTGGCATCAAAATAACCTTCTATTTTTGCAAAAACATAGCTATTCCAACTGTTCCAATGGTGAATCCCTGCGCTCAACACACTCTCTGGTTGTTCATTGGCATAATAACTTGGCGAGTTGCCATTCAACTCTGGTGCCACACCAATACCAAAACGAATGCCGCTAAATTCTCCTGCTGGAACACCTGAAATACTGAGTGTTTCGCCAGCTTCTGCCTGCTCAGTATCCGTATGTCTTTCAAAGGAAATCAAATCCACATCTTTGATGGCAACTTCATTGCTGCCCTCCAATAAGCGAATATTGGAAATGTAAAATTGTAGTCGATTCAGATTAACAAGTGTGCCATCTTCTAAACTAAAATTTTCCAATAAAATCAAATTGCCCGACTCCGTTTTTGTTTTGAAGGTCAGTTCAAATTCTTCAACAGGAGGTGGGAGGCAGCAGCCGCCATCATCATCATCCCGACAGGCTATCGCGAGTAATAGAAGGAGTGGAAGTAGCAGTATTTTTTTCATGATATGTAATTTTTGCTTTTTATTGTTTTTTCGGAATTGACCATTAATTGGTTTGCCGATTACCCCGAAGGGTGTAAAATGTTTATAGCCTTGCAATTTGCCCGTTACATGCGACTCTGTAGGAGTCGAACCCGTCTCGCGCTTAGGATTATCTATAAACATGTCATCCCTTCTGGATGATTTAATGTCAGAATCAATAAATGGATAATTCCGTTGTTTTTTAGTGTTGCCTTCGACTCTGCTCAGGCAACTTTCGTCGGTTTCGTAAACTTGTGCGTATGCTTTTGAAGGGCGAGTTTGCTAAACCTTCCACTGTTTCCTAATTGATAGGTTTAGTAAACTTCCCATCCTTAAAGCCGCCCGCAAATTTACCAAACCGATTAGTGAACAGTAAAAATATTCGACGTATTAGTAACGATTTTTTGTTGTATCATGTTATCATCATCATTCAAAAAATCAATGGTTTCAAACAAACTAGGATAATCGACATCTAATTGAATTTCTATATCAAAGCCTTTTGTTACGACTATTGTCGAATCGAAATCCAAGGAAATGGCTTGCAAATTATTTATTCCAATGACTCCATAAGAACGGGTAAGGCTATCCGGCACAATGGTCAGTTCGGTCTGTTGAAAATAATAACCGTTTGTCGGATCTAAATACATGCCGTTTTCCTCGCTTAATGGATGGCTTGTTGCCATTGTATCTGCAAAGACCTGATGAGCAGTTTCATCGAGTCCGATATTAAATTTGATCGACTCAAAATCACCTGTTCCCGCAATTTCACCAACTTCGTAGGAAAATGTATTCACGGCAACTAGGATATAATTGTCCGCAAGGGTCTCACTTGTTCCATTGGTCAACATCAACTTGACAGAATCCTGAATGCCGACTTCCTCACCATTGTCCCGCACCAGCCGCACATCCGACATATAAAAGCGAGCATCTGACAAGACATATAAATTGCCCGCATCATCCGACAAGGTATCATTAACACTATACCCTTCCCCATTGTTTCGGGGAAAGAGGCGCAATTTCAATTTAGGATATTCGCAGCAGTCACTAGCACAATCTTTATCTGCACCAGGCGAAAAATTAGTCGCATTCGCATCCAGACAACCTTCTTCCTGCTCGCAAGCAGCAAATAGACCAAGCGTCAAAACCAGAAAACCAAGTATGATTTTTTTCATTGCTAAAAGTCAGCAAATATTATGCAAAAGTCTATTTTAATACCCGATTGGTCATAATTTGACGTTATAATGTCGTTAAACCCTTAAAAAGGGATTGTATTCTCACAAATATCAATTATTATAGCTAAATTTTATTCTGGAATATTTGCTAATCTGACTAATTCTTTAAAATTTGCCAGATATTTTAATACTCAATTCAAAAACGCTATGAACGGTAAAATATTTTTTCTGTTGCTCTTCCTATTGCTACTAGGGGCTGGAGGCTGGTATATGTATCAACAAAAAGGAACTGGACAACAGGTTAAAGAAATTAAAATTCCGGTCAAAAAAGGAGATTTAAATATAGAAGTCACCGCGACAGGAGAATTGCAAGCCAAAAAATCAGAGAAAATATATGGACCGCAGGGCATGTCATCGAAAGGTATTTACCAGACGACCATTTCCAATATTGTTCCCGAAGGCACGATTGTAAAAGAAGGCGATTATGTCGCTACCCTCGATCGCACAGAGTTGAGCAATAAGATAGAAGGGATTGGCAACGACATAGAAAAAGCAGAATCCCAGTTGATGCAAACCAAGCTCGACACCACCCTCGAAATGAGCGGACTCCGCGACCAACTCATCAATATTCAATTTTCCATCGAAGAAAAGAAATCGGAAATCGAGCTCAATGTTTATGAACCTAAAGCTGTACAAAAACAAATCCAAAGCGACCTGGAAAAGCTGGAACGCGATTACCGACAGTCAGAAAAAAATTATTTGTTGAAACAAGAACAGGCTGCCGCCAAAGTACAGGAAATTGCTGCCAATCGCCGCCAACACAAAAACAATATGCGCCAGATGAAAACGCTGGGTGAGCAATTTGAAGTGAAAGCCCCCAAAGCCGGTATGGTGATTTATGAAAAAGGCTGGGGTGGAAAAATTGGCCCCGGCTCTCGCATCAATGCCTGGAATCCTGTCGTAGCTCGCCTTCCCGACTTGAGCAATATGGTCTCCAAAACCTACGTCAATGAAGTCGATATCAGCCGAGTCAGAATCGGTCAGTCTGTCGATATTCAGGTAGATGCTTTTCCGGACAAAAAATATCCCGGCAAAGTAGTCAAAGTGGCCAATATTGGCGAAAAACGCCCCAATTTCGATGCAAAAGTTTTTGAAGTCAATATAGAACTCACTGAAAGTGATTCTATCCTGCGCCCTGCGATGACCACCGCTAATACCATCCTGACACAAACGCATGAAGACGTCTCCTACATTCCCCTCGAAGCGCTGCATAGTAATGACAGCATCAATTATGTTTTCACCTATAAAGAAGGACGCCTTGTCCGCAAAGAAGTCCTTTCAGGTGCTTTTAATGAGGAATTTGTGATTATACAACTGGGCTTGAATGAAGGCGAAGATGTTTTGTTGTCTATTCCTGAAAAACCGGAAGAATTAAGATTGCTAGAGTTGAGTATAACAGATAAAGTGAAGTATCGCAGGGAGCAAAAAGAAGCTACCGCAAAACCTGAAGAGCAAAAAACTGATGACGTAAAAAAATTGCAGGACTTGCCTGCGGAGGTTCGGGAGATGGTTAAGAAAGGGAAGCGGGGGTGAGGAAGTTTAAGTTTAAGTTTAGAGAACAAGAAAAAAATAACAGATGCAATATAGAAAACATATCCGCTTCGACTGGGCAATAAAACGACTACTAAGACAAAAAGCCAATTTTGGCATCTTAGAAGGTTTTTTAAGTGAATTGCTGAAAGAGGATATTGAAATTCTGGAAATTATCGAAAGCGAAAGCAATAAGGAAACCGAAGAAGACAAGTATAACCGTGTTGATATTTTAGTAAAGGATACAAAAGGGGACTTGATTATTATTGAAATCCAAAACTCCTATGCACTCGATTACTTTTTGAGGATACTTTACGGCATTTCAAAAGCGATGATTGAGCATATAAAGCAGGGGGACACTTATGCCAAAGTCAAAAAAATTATTTCCGTCAATATCGTTTATTTTGAACTGGGGCATGGTGATGATTATATTTACAAAGGAACAACAAGTTTTAAAGGCATTCACGACAATAAGCCGCTGGAACTGACACCAGCCCAAAAAAGACTATTTAAAAAAGAAAAGATAGAAGAAGTCTATCCTGAAATTTATCTGCTCAAAGTCAATAGATTTGATGATAATGCCAAAAATACGCTGGACGAGTGGATTTACTTTTTGAAAAACAGCGAAATCAAACAGGAATTTTCTGCCAAAGGAATCAAAGAAGCTGATGAAGTCCTGAAACATGGGAATATGTCGGATGAAGAGCGCAGGGATTATCAGCGGTTTGTGGAAGTATTGTCAGACCGTGCAAGTATTGCCATGACGATTGACTTTGAGTCAACTTTAAGGGCGGAAAAGATAGCACCTAAAATGGCAGAAAAGATGGCGAAAGAAATGGCAAAAGGAATGGCTGAAAACATAGCAAAGGAAATGGCTGACGAAATGGCAAAAGACATGGCTGAAGGAATGGCAAAAGACATGGCAAAGGATATAGCAAAAGCAAAGGTAGATAAAGCCATTGAAGCAATGATAATTAATACCGACCTTTCTAATGAAGATATTGCAAATACGCTGTCCGTAGAAATTGAACGTGTCCGTACAATAAGAAATAAGCTCAAATGAAACGCCTATCCTCCAATTTTTCCATTGCTTTAGACGCTGTATTCACCAATCGGCTGCGTGCTTTGTTGACGGCACTGGGCATCATGTTTGGGGTAGCGGCAGTGATTGCGATGCTGGCTATCGGAACGGGAGCGCGGCAGGAATTGCTGGAGCAGATGAAACTGATTGGCTCTAATAATATCATTGTGGAATCTTTGTTGGATGGCGATGAAGGGCAGGAAGAAGGCGAAGAAGCCAATGACAAACGCCCTTACTCGCCCGGCTTATCGGTGGAAGATGCCAAAGCAATCGTCAACATTCCCACGGTGGATAAAGTGAGTCCCGAATTATTATTGCCCTCTACCATTGTGCGCAAGGGAAGGCTGACAAAAGGACGTTGTGTGGGGGTGAATAATGCTTTTTTTGAATTGAATAATTTGTCGCTGGAACGGGGCAGTTTTTTCCACAACAAACACCTGGAAAGTGGTTCGCCAGTTTGTATTATTGGCAAAAGTACACAGGCTAAGTTTTTTGGCGGCGGAAACCCCATCGGCAAAAAAATAAAATGCGGCAATACCTGGCTGACAGTCGTCGGCTTGCTCGGCAAACGATTTGCCAGCAAAGAAAGTCTGGAGAATCTGGGTATTCGTGATTATAATACGGACATCTATATTCCGATACAAACGGCGCTTTCCCGCTTTCGCAATCGCGCTGTGCTGACAGCAGCAAAAGGCGGCAGAGGCATTATTATTAGAGATGGCGAAGATCAGAAAAAAGTAGCTGAGGATATTATGAATTATCATCAGTTGGATCGACTGGTGATTCGAGTGAATGAGACGGCTTACTTAGAACCTACGGCAGATATCGTCGCGCGGATGTTGAAGCGCAGGCATTGGAAAATCAAAGACTATCAGGTGACAATTCCTGAATTATTATTAAAACAACAACAAAGAACGCAAGACATTTTTAATATTGTTTTGGGCGCAATTGCAGGTATTTCGCTGCTGGTCGGTGGCATTGGTATCATGAACATTATGTTGGCTTCTGTATTGGAGCGCATCAAAGAAATTGGGCTACGTCGTTCCTTGGGGGCTACCCGCAAAGATATTGTTCAGCAGTTTGTTTTTGAAGCTGTTTTTATTAGTTTGATTGGTGGAATTGTAGGAGTGGCTTTGGGCTTGTTGGCAGCAGTTATGATTGCCGAACTTGCAGAAATTCAGACAATTGTGTCCTGGTGGTCAGTGGCTTTGTCTTTTGGCGTAGCCGCAGCTATCGGGCTGATATTTGGTATTGTGCCTGCCCGCCGCGCTGCCCAGCTCGACCCGATTACTGCTTTGCGGAATGATTGATGTGTTGGTGATTGGTAACTGGGATATTGGTGATCGGTGATTGGTAACTGGAAATTAAGTTGGTTGAGCAGAGTCGAAACCAAGGGCTGGTAACTGGAGATTGGGGTATTGACCAAGCTATAAATGAATTATTAATTTTTTAAAATAAAACCATGGAAGACAGACTTGACATTATTGACAGCGGAGCAGTAATCGCCGACCGCACTTATCAACCGGCAAGCAATGGAAAACGATTTGCCAATTATATTCTTGATATGATCGGGTATTATACTTTGGCTCTTATCTTCGGATTAGTGCTGGGTGGAATCTTGGTAGCGACCAATCCTGAAAGTTCTTTTTTTGACGACAGTGATCCTTCAGTCTCGGCTAGTCTTTGGGAGTCATTGCTTGGTATTGTATTGATTCTGGTCTATTATACCGGATTTGAGTACTTATTCAAGGGAAAAACGCTGGGTAAATTTATCACTAAAACTCGTGCAGTCACGGAGGACAATCAAAAAATGAGCCTCAAAACGACTTTCATCAGAACTCTTTGCAGACTGGTTCCTTTCGAGGCTTTTTCCTTTTTCAGAGATAAGCCAGGTGGCTGGCACGATGACTGGTCTAAGACTATTGTTATTGACGATAAAGACTGGCAGGATGTAGATGAATATATTTAGCAAAGCCTGAGTAGAATCATTAAGACATTAAGCCCACAAATCCTTAATGTTTTAATGATTGCTCTTCAAAAGTTTCCAGCTCCAAAGTATCTCCATCAAAAACAGCATAAGTATTGAAATTCATCCATTCACCGAGATTGATGTAACGGCTTTTACCATTTTCGAGAGTAAGATCTAAGGGCAGGTGTCGATGTCCAAAAATGAAAAAGTCGTAATGCTGGGTTTCCAGTTTTCTATTGGCATATTGATACAACCACTCTTTTTCTTTGCTGATAAATTTTTCTGGTTCTTTTTCGTTTTGCGAACGGCTTTTTCCCGACCAAAAGTTGGCCAGCCGAATGGCGAAATTTGGATGCAGACGGGCAAATAGCCATTGACACAAACGATTGGAAAATACTTTTTTTATAAATTTATACCCATGATCGCCTGGTCCTAAGCCATCTCCATGTGCAATGAAAAATTGCTTGCCTTTTAGTTCGATTTGGATGGCTTGGCGGTAAGTCGGGATGTCCAGTTCGTCTTCAAAATACTGGAACATCCACATATCGTGATTGCCTGTAAAGAAGTAAATCGGAATGCCTGCATCGCGCAGTTCTGCCAGTTTGCCCAATAATCGGACATAACCTTTTGGGACAACAGTCGCATATTCAAACCAAAAATCAAAGACATCGCCGACGAGATAAATGGCTTCTGCATCAACTCGAATATATTCGAGCCAGCGCACGATACGTCGCTCGCGTTCGAGGCTTTTGGCTGCATTGGGTACACCCAAATGAAAATCCGATGCGAAGTAGATTTTACCCATGCGCCAAAGTAGGCGTGACAGGCACGTATAATTCTCCCTTTTTCAAAATTTGTCGGGAAATCACCATACGTTGTATCTCTGAAGTACCTTCGTAAATTTGTGTAATTTTAGCATCGCGCATCAGGCGTTCTACATGGTATTCTTTTACAAAACCATAACCACCATGCACCTGCACGGCTTCCACACTATGCTTCATCGCCACTTCAGAAGCAAAGACTTTTGCCATAGAACCCGCTGAAGTATAATCCATGCCCTGGTCTTTCATCCATGCCGCACGATAGACGAGCAAACGAGCTGCTTCTATATCAGTAGCCATGTCGGCCAGTTTGAAAGCAATTGCCTGATGTTGTGAAATAGGTTTACCAAATGCTTTGCGTTCCTGCGAATAAGCGACTGCCAGTTCGTAAGCCCCAGATGCAATACCCAAAGCCTGCGCTGCAATACCAATACGTCCGCCACCCAGCGTTTTCATGGCGAATTTGAACCCAAAACCATCCTCACCAATCCGATTTTCTTTTGGCACTTTTACATCAGAATACATGATCGTGTGTGTATCAGAAGAGCGAATACCAAGTTTGTCTTCTTTCGCGCCAATCGCTACACCGTCCCAGTCTGTTTCTACAATAAAAGCATTGATGCCTCGATGTCCTTTTTCTCTATCTGTCTGCGCAATAACAAGATGCACCTTAGATGTACCACCGCTCGTGATCCAGTTTTTTGTTCCATTGAGCAGGTAATGGTCACCCATATCTACTGCTGTCGTCTGCTGACTTGTTGCATCGCTACCTGCTTCTGGTTCTGAGAGACAAAATGCACCAATCCATTCTCCAGTTGCTATTTTTGTCAGGTATTTTTCCTTTTGCGCTTCTGTACCAAAAGTCTCCAAACCCCAGCAAACCAGTGAATTGTTTACAGAAACAATCACTGAGCAAGAATTATCCACTTTTGACAATTCTTCCATCGCCAGTACATAGGATACGGTATCCATTCCACCTCCGCCATAACGCGGATCCACCATCATACCCAGAAAACCAAGTTCGCCCATTTGACGCACTTCTTCTTTCGGATAAGTCATCGTTTTATCGCGCTCTATGACGCCAGGCTTCAATACATTTTGTGCAAAATCTCTAGCAGCTTCTTTCACTGCAAGTTGTTCTTCGTTTAGTTCAAATGTCATATTGTAAATTTTTCTGCCATTTAGAATTGACTACAAAATTACATAAAATAGATTACAATGCATGCATTGCTTTTTATTTAAACACCAGTATCTGCTAAAAAATTTCAAAACTGGTCGATGGTCGATGGTCGATGGTCGATGGTCGATGGTCGATGGTCGATGGTCGATGGTCGATGGTCGATGGTCGATGGTCGATGGTCGATGGTCGATGGTCGAT
>CALFBH010000038.1 GCA_937951615.1 uncultured Saprospiraceae bacterium
GATTTGATTAAAATTAGTGGTTTGTCCCCGAAAATATGCTGTATTTTCAACTGAATTCGTCTGACGACAACGGAATTTGCTCAACGATGCTTTGATAGAACACGACTAAAATTTTGATGCGTTTGCCCTAATATAACAGTGAAACAATCCAACAGTGAACCATGAAGTACACCACCATCTTATCTGCCCTCTTTATTTATCTATTGCTTACGCAAATAGCCTGCAAAAAAGACGAGCCGATTGATCCCAATGCGCCTATAGTAGACTTGGCAAATTTGCCTTACGAAAACCTCTCTGACTATAATTTTTTCAAGGGCAATCTGGCGGATTTGAGTCCCAATGATGGTGTGTTGCCTTATGACTTGAACAGCCCTCTATTTTCAAATTATTCTTCAAAATCCCGTTTTATCTGGATGCCCGAAGGCAAAACAGCCAACTATACAGAACCTGGCGTATTGGATTTTCCAATTGGCTCAGTTATCATCAAGACCTTTTATTATAATAATGATTTTAATGACGAAAGTCAGGGGCGGCAAATCATGGAAACCCGCTTATTGATTCGTCAGGATACCGCCTGGCAACCTGCTTCTTATCTCTGGAATGAAGCGCAGACAGAAGCGGAGTTTAGTGTAGTCGGCAAACAGGTGGAAGTAGAATGGAAACACTACGACGGCTCTACCCGCAATACCTTATATATCATTCCCAATAAAAACGAATGTAAAGGCTGCCATAATGTAAACAACGAACTCCTCCCTATTGGACCGAAGGTCAGAAATATCAATAAAGATTATCCTTATGCCGATGGCACGATGAATCAATTGCAGAAATGGAAAGACATGGGCTACTTAGATGATTTTCCAAATTTTGCCCCTTCCGTCCCTGTCTGGAATGACCCGACAAGTGGCTCTGTCGCAGCTCGCGCCCGCGCCTACATGGACATCAACTGCGCCCATTGCCATAATGCCGATGGACCAGCCAATAACACCGGCATGTTTCTCGACTTTTATGAAATGGATGAAACCAAACTTGGCATCTGCAAACCGCCCATCGCTGCTGGACAAGGTTCGGGTGGCTTGGAATATGCCATTGTGCCTGGTGCACCTGAGCTGTCCATCATGCCTTTCCGCATGAATTCTGTTGAGTTGGATGTCGCTATGCCCGAATTGCTTCGCTCTGTTGTGGACGAAGAAGGTGTGCAATTATTGCGGGATTGGATCAGTAGTTTGCCTGGAGATTGTGAGTAGTGAGTAGTCCCCAATTTTACATTTTCACAGTCTGTAGTTTATAAGGTTTATGAAGTTTGATAGTGTGTATAGCAAATTGCACAATTTTGCCGTTCGATTCGCCCACGGTTAAAACCATAGGCTACCATACCATTCGTCGCGATGCGACTTCAATAGCCTTTCAACTTGGATAGCTTTACAAAGTGTCGTAGACACGGTCTATTTGGTAGCCAATGGTTTTAACCATGGGCGAGAGAGAAAGTGCAATTTGTAATACACAGGTAATCAATATTGTATAAACACTATAAACTTCTTTGACCAGCCTTGATAAGATTTGGGGGCTATATATTCAACTTGGGTTAAGAAAACTCCTTTCACACCATCAATTTTGGACTTTTTTAATCATCTCATCAAAGTCTCCTCTCCATTCAGGATGGGTTGTCCAGTTTATATTTTGACCATCTCCTTTTTCCCTTGGCACAATATGAAAATGTATATGGAACACATCTTGTTGCCCTTCTCTTCCATTGCTATTGACGACCTGGAGATTCTTTATACCTAATTTATTCTCATACAGTTTAGAAATTTTGCTCACTACAGCGATGACTTCTTTTAAATCTTTTTCAGGGATATCAAATATATTCTCATAGTGGGTCTTTGGAATGACTAAGGTATGGTATCTACTTGCAGGATTGATGTCTAAAAATGCATAGACATAATCATTCTCCATTATTTTCCAAGATGTAGCATTTCCTGCTGCTATTTGACAAAATATGCAATCTTTCATGGGAGTATTTGCTTGTGTTCTTCAATATACTTAAACTGGCCTTATTAGTGATTGGTTAAGCAACTAATAACCAATCACTAATCAACTAATTACTAAGCCCAACTTAAATATACACCATACACTCAAATTATCCTAAAATACAAACTTATTTCACACACGTTTCCTATCTTGCAAAAGCATTTCAAAAAGAAAATAATGACAAAACACATCCAACGCATCATAATGCTCCTCAGCATTTTTGCTTTGTGCAGCACAAGTTGTAGCGAAGACTTTCTCGCTACCACGCCGGATAACCTAATCAGTTTTGAAGAATTTCTCGCTTCGCCGGAATCCGCACAGGAATTACTGAACAGTGCTTATGCTGCGCTGACCTACGATGGTTTTCTAGGTGGAAATGCCTGGATACTTTCAGAACTGATGGCAGATAATCTTGATGGCGAACTGCTGACCAATGGGGACTACAGAGCGCATTATACCAGAACGACCGACATCTTTCTCGGCACGACGAGAACGCTGATGCACGATGCTGGTAAAGTACATGCGCGGGTCAATTACCTGTCGGATAATATTGATCTTGTTCCCAATTTGGCGGAAGCCGATAAAATCCAAATCCTGTCCGAAGGCAAATTTTTAAGAGCTATTTCCCATTTTGAACTGGTGCGCTTTTTTGCACAGCCTTACGGTTATACAAGTGACAATTCGCATCCTGGCATTTCGATTCACACCGATTTTGATCAAAGTCCCAAGCCACGAAATACCGTCGGCGAAGTCTATACACAAATCATTGCCGACTTGATGGATGCTGCCAATAATTTGCCCGAACAAAATAATGGCTACGCCACAAGCTGGGCAGCAAAAGGCATGTTGGCAAAAGTCTATTTTCAAATGAATGACTTCCAAAATGCTTACGCAATGGCGGATGAAGTGATTGAAAACAGTGGGGCAGTTTTAGATGCAGATTTGATGGCCCGCTTTTCGCAAAATGGGACCAGCGAAGCCATTTTCCAGCTCATCAGCGTAGACGATAATGATAATGCAGGGAATAAGCTTGCCAATGATTACCGCGTCAGTCCGACTGGCGTAGCCACTTTATATATGTCCTCCGATGCCTTCGATGCAGCAACAAATGCTCCGAATGATGCCCGCGCACAATGGTTTGAAGAGCTGGCAACAGGTTCTATTGTTTTTCACAAATTTGTCACCAATAATCAAAGCTGGATGCAAGTGCCTTTGGTACATTTGACGGAGTTGAAACTGATTAGAGCGGAGTCAGCCGCAGAGCAGGAAAGCAATCTCGCGCAGGCGATTGATGATTTGAATGATTTGAGAAGTCGGGCAGCTGTGCCATTGGTGGCAGGCAGTTCATCTGCACAGGCTATTGTCGAATTTGCAAGAGCAGACCGGCGCATTGAGCTTATTGGGGAAGGCAATCGTTTACACGAATTGAAACGCCAGGCGGTACACGATAGTCCAAATTTGAAAATTCGGGGTGCAAATTGGGATTGCGCAGGCATGGTGTGCCAGTTACCCGATAATGAGTTGCAAGGCAATCCGGATATGGAGTTGAATCCGCAGGGCGGATGTAATTGAGTTGTCGATAGTCCATGGCTGGGATTTAACAATATTCCTGTTTTCCAAGTTTTACACGCATTTTACAAAGCAAAATGAAATACTGAAATGACCTAAATACTAAAAAACAACCATGGACTATGGACCATCGACTATCGACCAATTATCCGATCCAAAGTGGATTTACCATACTGATGTTAATAACAAATATCGTTTTGCATTAGGACAAAAAGGTCAAAAAACGCTGGCTTGTTTTGGCATCAATCCAAGTACCGCTGCACCTGGCAAACTGGATGGCACGACACAATCCGTACAGCGTATAGCAGCACATAATGGCTATGACGGCTGGCTGATGCTCAACATTTATCCCCAGCGAGCCACTAAGCCGGAGAATATTCATCGACGGAAAAACAATGCAGCCATTCAGCAAAATCGACAGGTGATTCAGGACTTGGTGGATCAGTTAAATATCACCGCCATTTGGTTAGCCTGGGGCGATTTGATCGACAGCAGAACTTATTTTCAGGCTTGCTGGCAGGATGTTTATAAAGACCTTAGCGGTAAAAAACTGACCTGGCTTTCTGTCGGACAGCCAACTAAAAAAGGACATCCGAGACATCCATTATATAAAAGAAAAGACAGCCTCTTGAATGACATTGATATCGAACATTATAATGAACATATTGGTGTACGCATGTGTTGAACGACAACACATCAACACAACAAAACAACAAAACATGAAATACCTATACCCAATTCTACTAGCATTATTATTTACCCAATGCAAAGAAGAACTCAAACCCATAGGCGAGCCATTCAGCCAGTTGGAAGGCATCAATGATACCTGGCAACTCACCAGCATAGAACAGATTGACGAACTCGACAAAGGCGACAACGCACCGCTTGATGTATCCAACATTATGATGGGAACACAAGCCGCAATAATGACTTTCAATTCCTCCGACTTCACCTACACACTCACCCCAGGTACGATGCGCAATTTTTTCCCCACCAACGGCACCTGGTTTTTTGATGATAATGATTTTCCAGCTGTCATTACCTTAGAAAATAGCGGAGCGCAGTTTGAATGTAAATTACAAGCACCGATTCGCAGAGAGAGCGGAGAAGATGAATTAGTTATCAAATACATTCGCCCAATTGGAAATTGTACGGTATTAGAAGACGGACTAAAGGGAGCAGTTGGATATCAATACAGATTTATGCGGCAGTAAAGCCTGGCTATCATTCATAAACTTTTGAAAAGCATTATTAGAACCAATTACCCGTCACAAATCACCAGTCATCAAAACATGAGCATAGAAAAACAAGTACAAACCCGCAGTAATTCCGCCTGCGAACTTTGCGGAGCAACTGAAGAATTAACCCTATATCAGGTACAACCCACACGCAATGCCAATCCCGACGACCACCTACAAGGCTGCGCGACCTGTATCACACAAATTGAAAATAAAGACCAAACAGAAGGCAATCACTGGCGTTGTCTGAATGACAGCATCTGGAGTCAAGTCCCTGCGGTGCAAGTCATCGCCTGGCGAATGCTCAATCGCCTACGCGCCGAAAGTTGGCCCGTCGATTTGCTGGACATGCTTATACTCGATGACGAAACGCTCGACTGGGCAAAAGCAACAGGCGAAGGTCCGGATGCAGAAGAAGCCATTCAACATGTCGATAGCAATGGCAATGTCTTACAGGCTGGAGATACCGTTGTGCTGATCAAAGACCTGAATGTAAAAGGCGCGAGTTTTACAGCGAAACGCGGTACAGCCGTCCGCCGCATCTCCCTCGTCCACGATAATGCGGAACATATAGAAGGGCGGGTGAATGGTCAGCATATTGTGATTTTGACGAAGTTTGTGAAGAAGTCTTAGAACGTGTTTAGCCACGAATGTTTAGTATTCGTGGCTAATTTATTGGATGCTTAAATTTCTAAAATCATTTGGGGACACCCGAAAAGACACCATTATTACTATTCCACAAAGATTTATCTGCGCCATTCACATCGCCATCCATATTCAGGTCGGCAGGGAAATAATCGCTGAACAGTCCATTGGTAGATTGCCATATAGTTTTGTCTGAACCATTAATATCATAGCCCCCAACATCGGTTGGATTGATATCGCCTGCATGCAAACACCAGTCTCCTCCAGGGAGTTGTTTTTGTCCATAACTGCTGCCTGTGACATAACTATTGGCTGTTCTGAAATCGTAGGTCAAGATATTATTTACAATGCTAACAGGTTGAGTCGTCATAGCGGGGAGGTGGTTTCGCTGTTCCAAGACAATATACACAGGCGTATTAAATCCGCTGGGCAGTCCACTTTCATTTTGAAAATTGATACAGCCATCCTGCTGAAGCAGACCCGCGAGTCTTCCGACTTCACTTTCTTCGCCTGTCCCTGTTCTGAAAGACACCATCACCCAATCTGCAATACCTGTCCCTGTTAGGGTTTCTGAACCACTGTAGTTCCAAGGAGGCTGAGCGTAAGGTTGTCCACTGGACAGGAGCGATAAAGATTCCAGCGTATTGCGCATGTTGCCCGTATTGCTATCATAACAACCTTCCAGCCATGCACAGATATCCAGCTCCACTTCGGCTAGACCTCCGCAGCCTGATTGCTGGACACTAGCATAATCAATATACACATTAGTAGAATTTCCACCCATATAAAAATCAAAACTTGCATTATTATCCGTTGGATTAGTCATCGGAAAAGTCAGGGTATAAACCTGCATGGTAGTCGTCAGGTTGATGGTTTCGTAATGATAAGTCGTAAAAGGACTTGTAATCGCTCCAACTTTGATATCCAGTGTCCGATTGGCGTCAGCTCTGGCGCGAAAGACAATTTCATACGTTTCTCCCTGTTCAATAATGATCCCGGTTTGATTCTGTGAAAAACCGACATCCCAGGGATTTGCACCTGGATTGATGGCAGTAATATTGACAATCCCACCAATAGATTCTACCGCACAATTCCAGTACACCCAACTCTCTGCATCATTATCAAAACCACTATTGGTCAGCAACTCACAGGCACTGACTGGTGGTGTTCCGCTACATTCGCAAAAACCATTTTCTACGTCATTAATCGTATTGGGGTCACCATCATCGCAGCTTGTTCCCAATGCAGGACAAGCCGTGCCAATACAAGTACAATTCCCATCATATTGGTCGTTATAAGTGGCAGGGTCATTATCATTACAAGCTGTTCCCGCAGGCGGGCATGGCACGCAGTCTTCTTTCTGGACACTGGCATAATCAATATACACACTAGTCGAATTTCCACCCATATAAAAATCAAAACTTGCATTATTATCCGTTGGATTAGTCATCGGGAAAGTCAGGGTATAAACCTGCATGCTAGTCGTCAGGTTGATGGTTTCGTAATGATAAGTTGTAAAAGGGCTTGTAATCGCTCCAACTTTTATATCCAGAGTCCGATTGGCATCAGCTCTGGCTCGAAAGACAATTTCATACGTTTCTCCCTGTTCAATAATGATCCCAGTTTGATTCTGTGAAAAACCAACATCCCAGGGATTTGCACCTGGATTGATGGCAGTAATATTGACAATGCCGCCAATAGATTCTACCGCACAATTCCAGTACACCCAACTCTCTGCATCATTATCAAAACCACTATTCGTCAGTAGTTCGCAAGCACTGGTTGGTGGGGTTCCACTACATTCACAAAAACCATTTTCTACATCATTGTCTGTATTAGGATCGCCATCATTGCAGGGCGTACCCAAGGCGGGGCAGGCAAGACCTGCGCAGTTGCAATTGGCATCATACTCGTCATTATATGTTGCGGGGTCGTTATCATCACAGGCTGTTCCTGTAGGTGGGCAGTAAGTCCCTACACAAGCACAAAAACCGTCTGTCATATCATTGATTGTATTGGAATCGTTGTCGTTACAGGTTTGCCCGGCAGCAGGACAGGGCGTTCCTGAGCAGTTGCAATTTCCATCGTATTGGTCATTTTCGGTTGTTGGGTCATTATCATTGCAAGCTGTGCCAGCAGGCGGGCAGGCATTTGCAGGCATAACAGAGGCTAAGAGTCGCACATAAATCGCCTGATAATAAATTGCTGGTTCAGAAATTTCCCATGAGTTTTCGGGGTAGCCAGTATTGAAATCCAGATAACTTTTTTGTGGCGGTTGTCCGGCAGGTGGCGAAGCGGATAGGGTGAAATCTTTATTGGCTCCGCCAACGATATAGCCGGGCGCAGGTCCGTATTGAGAGGTCAGCGCATTGTCCCATGCTGTACCGTCGCTAAACCACTGGTGATACATTTCATTCGCACAACGTTCTGCACCGTAGCTATACATGTTCGTCAGGTAAGTAATGCCGAGTGGATTTACACCATGAAAATAATGAAGAACTTCTTTGGCTTTTTGTTCATAAGAGGCATTACTGCCTGGATTGATATTGTATTTTATTAAGTTTTGATTTATGACGCCAGTTCCTGCTTTGGGCAGGTTGCTTCCCCAGTGATAAGACCCGTCGGGCATCTGCGCACGATAAAGGTCGCTATTGTCAAAGCCGTAAAAATTAGCACCGTTTCCATTCGCATCATTTGTCGCTGCATTGAGGATGGTACTGGCAGAGGAAGCGTCTGCACCATTGAGCGTAGCATATAACAAGAGGGCATCATTTAAAGGCATTTTATAAGGTGCCCAATACGCATTAACTACCTGCTCGGCTGCATCACTGTTCAGGTTGGTTATAATATATTGATTATAGGCATTATTTCCCGTAAGGTCAAACAGGTGAATCGCTGCTTTAAGTGCTTTTTCCCGTTGTGTTCCGACATTCCAGTCGGCATCGCCGGATATGATTTCGCCATTATCACAACTGGTTTCAAACTGGTTATTATTGATCAATGGCAATACATAAGTCCAGGATGTTTCTGCACTGTTTTGCAATTCCTGTACAAATGAATTCATGGATGGAAAGTCGCTAAAAACTTTTGCTGCATGAGCAAATACACCCGCTACCGAAATAGAAGCTGAGGTACAGGTCGGTCCGTAATATCTAGGGTCTGTATTTGAACTTGGAGGTACCTGGGTATTGTCTGAATAATTCTGGCTACCCATTTTCAAGTGTGTGCTACCATCTGAATTATTCATTTTCAGTAGCCATTCCAGTTCCCATTTTATTTCATCAATAAGGTCGGGAATACCATTGCCAGATTCTGGAATATTCCAGTTGTCCGTAAAAACATCGGGGTTTTCCTGATATGCCCACAATAAGTCGTGCATTACGCGGTCGGCAAAGGTCACGTATTTATTGAAATCTCCAGCATCGTACCAGCCGCCACTGAGGTCTTTTTCCGTAGCAGCATTATTCTGGTCGAAAATGTAGCGAGAATTTGCATCCTGAAGATTATTTAAAAAAGAAGTTCCGTCTGTCCAGTTGCTTTCTGCATAAGGAGCAACTTTGGGTGTGTTGCAACGGTTGTAATAAAACATACGCATCGAGGCTTTTAGCACCTCATTATATACTGTTTCTCCAATGTCAAATCCGGGCGAACGCACGTTGTTTCCAGCATCGTATATGTAATAAGTGCCGGGCGTGTTTATACTGGAAAAATCAAACCACCAGCCCTGATCGCCAGATTGAGCATGTGTAGCACCACCATTCCATGCCTGCGGGCTGCCGCTGAATACGACATTGCCACTCTGCCATTCTCTTAGCTGATAAGTAGAGCCGGGAGAGAAAGACTGCCCCGCATTATAGCCTATTTGTGGATTGCTGATGACGCCGACTTTCGCACTGTTGGGCAGATAACCGAATTGGTCGACTTTGATAAATTCGCTTTCGGAGGCTGTAGGTTGGGCGCATAGTATGCCGAAAAGCCCTACCATGAGTACAGATAAAGTTGCTCTTAGTTTAATCATCATTTTTATTATTTATTTTTTCTCAATGTTTCAAAGATAAGGATTTTTTGAAATGTTAAGGGAATTATAAGGATGGAAAGTTGGAGGGGATCTAACGAAAAATACCAGTTTGATTTGACTCAATAATTAGGGCAAGCTCAATGAAGGAGTTATTCGCGGCAAAGCTTGCCGTAGACGTAATATTTACCTTGCTCCGAACAAAGCCAAAATTACTAATGAAGAATAGAGGGATTACAAAGCATCGATTTCCTGTGTAGAAAGTCCAGTGTAAACAGCAATTTTATCTATTGGTAGATTGTCTTTTTTCATTGCGGTAGCAACTGCTATTAGTCGTTCTTTTTCGGCTTTTTTGATTTTTTCTTCTGCTGCTTTGATGGTTTTTTTCTGAGCTGCTTTGATGGTTTTTTCTGTTTCTCTGGCTGCTTTTTCGTATTTCGCCTGAAATTTTTTCTCCATTTCCTCTTCCCTTCTTTTTTTCTCCATCTCTTCCATTTCAATAATGCTTCCTTTCTTGGCCATAGATATAGCAAACCACATCCGTTGTTCCGGTGTCATCTTACTTCTGTCTACCTTCTTGAGTGCCTGCTCTATCCAGTCCTCTTCTGCAAAATCAGGCAATTGATTTTTATCTTTTATGGTCTCTGATTGTTTCATGATATAAATTAATTTATCTAAATCAGTCTGAATCGTTTTTGATGTTTTCTTAAATTTACTAATTTCTACAATAACATGCACGATTTGGCGGTCTAATTCTTCACCGATTTGGTTTTTTAACGTTGCAAAGTGGTAATATTGTTCAGATTCAGGGAAAATATTTTTTGCCATAAAACCAATACTAAAGCAGCCGATACGTTGAAACAAAAATAAACTTATGACTTCAGAAATATACTGGATAAATGAAGCCCAAATTGGAGAAAAAAGAATAGGTATAATGGCACGTCCAAGAGGAAATGACTGGTTGGGGGATGAAATAAAAGGCTTGAAAGTTAGGAATGTAGATTGTTTGGTTTCCCTTTTAGAGCAATCGGAAATAGAGGAATTGGAGCTGAATAATGAAGAAAAATTGTGCGAAAAATGGGATATTCAATTCATCAATTTTCCAATTTTAGATTTTAATACACCCAAAAATGAACGCGAATTTTTAGCTT
Source organism: uncultured Saprospiraceae bacterium (assembly GCA_937951615.1). Taxonomy (GTDB): domain Bacteria; phylum Bacteroidota; class Bacteroidia; order Chitinophagales; family Saprospiraceae; genus JAHDEO01. The sequence goes on from CALFBH010000038.1 coordinate 10,647, forward strand.
TAGCAGAAGAATTGGCAAGTAAAGTTGAAGCAGGAAAAAGGGTGGTCATTCATTGTAGAATGGGGATTGGCAGATCGTCCACCTTGGCAGCAGCGATAATGATAAAACTGGGATATGAAGGGGCAGGTGTTTTTGAAGTCATTGGAAAATATCGAAAATTAAAAGTCCCAGATACGGAGGAGCAGAAAAACTGGATTTTGGGGCTTGAGAAGGAATTGAAAAAATAAAATATCACAATCTTAGAGGTCTAAACCTTACTAAATGTAGGCAAGGACTCGCTAATGCTACCAGCCCCTTTTTTATTAATTTTGAACGTAACATCTTTTGTTGTCGTAAATAACAGCACAGTTGAAAAAGACTTCCTGAGATGTGATTTCAAAACCACAAATGCCTCTTCTAAGCTAAGCTCATCTTCTTGATCCTGGGTCTCTACAGATCTGTAGCGCAATTTAAGTAAAACCTTAAAGTCACCTTCAGAATAGACTGGTCTAACAAATATGTTTCTCAAATTAGGCTTACCAATGGTCTTTGCCATAGTCAACTTCGCAAAGCTGCCTTCTTCTACACTTTTTATGACCTCTTTCCAAAAAAGGTCAAACACATCTAAATAAGGCATACACTAAAGATTGATGAAGAAAATATTTCGTTTTTCAAAAGTAAGGTTAATAATTCAATTCATAGACGCTAATAAACTTAACTTTGCGGGCTTTAAAAAAAAGATACCCTTAACAATGGCACAAAATACAATCCATGAATATTTACAAAGAAATTGAAGCAGAAATTCAAGCGGCTGCTCATATCGTTATTACAGCACACAAATCTGCAGATGGAGACTCCGTTGGTTCTTCTTTAGGTTTATTACATTTTATTGAAAAATTGGGTAAAAAAGCAGTTGTTTGTCACCCCGACAAAGCGCCTGATTTTTTATACTGGTTAGATACGACGGCTATTATTTTGATGGACGAAAATCCGGAAGAAATAAGCGCGCAAATGAAAAAAGCAGATTTAATTTTCTGTTTAGATTATAATGCGACCAACCGTGTAGGACCAGATATGCAAGTCTTGTTGGAAGAAGCGACTGCTAAGAAAATCATGATCGATCATCATTTGAATCCTGAAGATTTTCCTACGCTAAGCGTTTCTGAAACCACTGCTTCCTCTACGGCTCAATTGATCGTAGATTTAATAGAGCAGTCTGGACATTTGGAGGTATTAGATGAAAAAATTGGGACGCCCTTATATGTAGGAATTTTAACAGATACTGGTAGTTTTAGATTCAACTCCGTACAAGCACATACGCATGAGGTTTTAGCTAAACTTTTGGCAGCAGGCGTAGAACATCACTTAATTCATGAACAGTTAAATGATACGAATACAGAAAGTCGTTTGCGCTTGCAAGGCTATGCAATGTGTGAAAAATTAGAGATTTTATACGAGCAAAATGTTGCTATGATCTCTTTATCTAAAGAAGAACTTGCCAAGTATAATTACCAAAAAGGGGATACAGATAGTTTGGCTAATTTGCTCTTGTCTATAAAAGGAATGAAGGCAGCCATTGTATTTAAAGAGAAAGATGGAATAATGAAAATTTCTTTCCGCTCTAAAGGCGAAGAAAACCCGGTGAATGTTTTAGCAAAAGAACACTTTAACGGAGGTGGACACGCAAATGCTGCTGGCGGTATGAGTGATTTAACGGTAGCGGGCACCTTAGAGAAATTGCGAGAATTGATTCCTCAGTATTTTTCAACACACTACTAGAAGTCTGTAAAAGTTGATTCTTTATTTTTTAAGTTAGCGTTAATGTATAAGGATTGGATATTGTTTTTTTGCCAAATCGCTTAAGTAATGCTAACTCATTTCTCTTATCAATATTTTCTTTTGCTAAAATCTCTTTAACTAAGGGCTGTCCTAGCCCAGGAATTCGAGTTTGGAAGAAAGTCCATAGCGATTTACTAGAATATTCCTTATTTAAATCAGGAAATCCAGCAATAGAGTACAAGCCCTCCATTTTTTTGAAACGCTCAACATAATAAAAGTACCATGTACCCTCTCGACATTCTAAATATCCAATTTCAATTGTATCTAGCTTTAGGACAAACTTCTCCTTACCATCGCTAGGGAGATGAAGTTTAACTTCGTCGTTTTCCTCTTTTCGGAACCAATTGATGAATTTTTCAATCATTTTGTAATGTTAACTCCCGTAATTTATTAAATCTTGTTCTAATTACCAAGTTTACAAGTTGATTTCGCTCAGTAATGAAAAGTCTTGAAAACTCCTCATTGTACATTTTTAAAACTGTCTGTTCCTTCTTTAACGAAATTAGCTCACTTATAGTTTGAAGCCAGAAAACGCCAATCTTTTCTCCAACCCTTTCTGACTAATTGTATTCTTCAGTCAACATTTTGACCTGTTCCTGAAGGCCTCTTAGATTGATAATTATAGTGTCAATCGTTTCAACGGGAAGCTTCGGTGTGTCTTGAGCAGAAGCATTGGACGACATAATTAGTATCTAAATTCCTGCTATTAGTATTTCTTTCATTTTTATGATGGTTAACATCGATTGTATGCAGCGTCTCCTCTGTCTCGCGCCTGCGACAGATTAGATGATGTCATACATAAAGTTATGTTCAGCCTGTCAATAGAACATTTCCATTGGATTGGTTATATTGTTATAATCTCGGATCGTTTTACCCTTCATATTTGCCAATTTAATTTCCTGAGTAATGAAATAATCTTCTATAGCAATTTGTCCATCGTTATTGATATCAACAGGAGTATCTGCTAAAAAATTGAGAATCGAATACAATGAAAATGTTAGATAGTATTTCACATGCGACACGTTTGATTGTATGTTGTTTTTAATAGCCGCATTATGTACAATTTCATTCCTTAACCTATACAGTCTAGAAATATTCCATTTTAAATTATGTTGGTGTTGCCGGATCGATCTTGCGATTGACGAAGGATCTTCTGCCCACTTTTGATATTGTGCAGACCGTATTCGCATCAGCAAATTTGAAGAATTGTTTTTTACAATATCGTATGTAGCGAATAAATTTAAATATTCAAGATTATCGTCGTATTCTTCAATATTCGTATGAATGCGTAGCCTTGATATTGCCTTATGAAAGGCAAACAACTTTCTCTTTACGTAAATTACGGAATGACAAATTGGTAAAAACTCCCCAATCCGATCAATTGTTTTCTTTTGATCAATATGAGAAGTAAATAGGTACTCGAGACCAATCCAATAGTTCAATAATTTAGTTTCAAGCGCAGATGCTTCTGTACCCATTCTTAAATATCTGAATCCTGATAATAGCTTATTTATTGACTCTTCGGAAACATTGTTTGTTCGTAGTGATCTAATCTTTGTGACAAGATTTGTTAAAATTGACTGATTACCTCTTATAAAACCATCCAATTGATAATTACTTGGTTCAGTTGAAGCTTTCTCCGGGTTTGATGTACTTATAACTGCGGCTTGATTATCAATAATATTGGTAATACCGTTGAAACCACTATGATACAAATCCAAATCTTTTGATAAAATTTGCCTTGAAATTTGAATGGCTTTATAATGGTCTGCTGCATCCACTTTAATTGCTATAAGTTTCTCCTGTTTATTAGTTTCAAGAAAATCATTCAATTCAGCTGAAAGGCTTGAACGATTTCTCGCCCTATAGTTTTTATTTACTTGTTCATAGCATGAATTAATAATTTTAAGCTCTCTAAATTGAAATTTCCTGCTTAGTATTTTGTATATTACTTCATATTCGCGTTCCTCCTGACGAAATAGATTCTTCCATAATTCAAATCTATTTATGAAGTTCATTTCGGCATCACCAGTATGAACAAATATTGTTCTAAAGTATTGGTAAAGATACTGTTTCGAATAACCAATGTTCAATAATTCAATGTTGTAGAAGTCGCACAAAGATAAAAGTCCACGTGTGCCTTCTAGACTATCACCAACTACAAAAGCATTTATTTTTTGTTCTACTTTACTTATTATTTGCTCGCCAAAATCTTGATTATCAGACAGAACAAGTTTACTCGCTTGGATTATTTTATAGTAGTTAGTTTTGTTTTTTGCTCCAGACAGGATCGTTTTTGTATAAAATTCCTTAGAGATACTTATCCACTCTAAAGACTCCGATTCACCGGTTATCAGTTCTTTTGCTTCATTGCATACTTCAATAACATATTCTCCTCTCTGGAGTATCCCGTCTTTTACTTGTTGAGTCACTTGAACAAGTTCCTCAATTATGGTTTTGGTGTTATTAAGCCTCACCCTGTAGCTATCAAGTGTGCCTTTGTAAAGTGATTCTAACCCCTTCTCTATGAATAATCTTTCTATTTCGTTAGGGGCGTAACTATAATTAATTTGCTGCATTAATCATTTTTTTGTATCTTTGATAATGAGTATCATCTCAAAGATAATGAATGGGGTTTGAAATCAACCTCTGTTTACAAGTTGATTTCACCCCTAAGAGCTAAGGTCAATCAATGTGGTTGACCTTTTTTTTATTTCCTGATTGAGTATAACTTATTTAACAAGGACATATCTCGTCTATCTCTAAATAACGTCCAAAGAATTTCCGACCTGTAAACCCACCTGTGAAGCCATCACCGAAAACTAACATTCACCCCAAGATTAAAAGTCCGTTCCTGCGGTGGCGTAAGATAAGACACCCCAAAACCACCCGCATTACGCTGCTGTGCAGAATCTCGGTCACGCGCCACTTCAGGATCCCAGCCGGGATATTTGGTCAGCGTCATCAGATTTGTGCCGCTTAGGTAAATGCGGATCTTATCAATCGGAGATTTTTCTTTGCTGACTTTATAATTATAGCCCAAAGTCAGGTTTTTCAATCGAGCATAAGAACCATCGTAGAGCCAGAGCGAAGAATTATTTTGCCAGAAATTATCATTGCCGCCCCAGTTGAGCATCGTCATGGTGAGCTGTGGGAAGGTGACATCCGTATCGCCCGGACTCCGCCAACGATCAAACACTTCTCGGCGCATATTCCAGTCGGTCACCACGCCCAACTGCCGCTTGGCTGCATCATCGTAAATGTCATTTCCAATAGAAAAAGTCCAGAGAAAACTCAGGTCAAAATCATTATATTTAAAGGTATTCGTAATTCCACCAACAACATCAGGCAGGATATTGCCGACGACCTGACGATTATTGGCTACATCATATACAAAGGTTTCATTGCCATCTGCGTCGAGATAAACTGGGCGTCCAGTCTCCCCATCAATATGCGAGAAAGGAACGATATAATTGGAGCCAACCGGATAACCTTCCAACACACGAGTATCGCCAAAACCGCCATCTAGCGCGTCGGGTGCGGCACTAGATACATCGAGCACTACATTATTATTTTGGGCAATATTGAAATCGGTTCTCCATTTCAGTTTGCCTGTCAGGTTGCGAGTGCTCAGTTCAAACTCGACCCCCTTATTTTCAATGATTGCAGCATTTTCCCAATATTCCAGATTATCAATACCAAAGGAGGCTTGAAGCGAATTTTTGATAATCGCATCGGCTGTGCGGGCATAATAATAGGTCAGCCCGGCAGTCACGCGGTCGTTCCACAAACCAATTTCTGCGCCCACATCAAAACTGCTGGTTTTTTCCCATTTCAAATATGGGTTTTCGAGCTTCGTCACATAGCGTATCGGCTCGCCATTATAATAATCGGCGAGGTTTAATTGCTCTGGCGGGAGGCGTTCTGCGAATTGCTCATCCCAGGCAATATCAGCATTGCCAGTCAGTCCCCAACCTGCTTTTATTTTCAAAAAATTGATGACCGAATGGTCTTTCAAAAAAGCTTCTTCACTCAAAATATAACCCACTCCGACGGATGGGAAATCGCCTCTACGCCGCTTAGGTCCAAACTTAGACGACCAGTCGCTACGATAAACCAGTTGAACCAGATATTTATCATCATAAGCATAATTGACACGACTAAACAGGCTGAAAAATTTCTCTTTATTTTGTTCATTAAAATTATTATCCAGCGTATCAAAGTTTTCAAAACTAGAATAATTGGTGTATAAATGACCGGAAACATCTTCCACTTTCGTGTAAGTTTGGTCTGTGCCGGATTTTTGATATTCCTGTCCGCCCATCACCCGCAGGCTGTGTTTTTCATTGGGCAATTTGACATCATAGGTTGCCGTATTATACAGCGACCAGTTGTTGATCTGTTTTATATCTGCATCCGCAATGCTGAATTTATTGGTCCAAATAGAATCTTCCAATAAATAATCGCCCAGCCTCATATAGTCATAATTTCCAGTAAAATTCAGTCGCAAATTCTCCAAAGGATCAATATTCAAGCCGATGCTGTTGATGCTGCGCAATTCGCGGGTTTTGAGGTCGGTCAGTTTTTGCTGCGCCACCGGATTGCCATATAAATTGAAGTAATCGCCATTGGCACCATAAATCGGATAAATCGGCAATGCGCTGGACTGCGCCATGCCCAGCCCGCCTGCCCAAGCCTGCTGCACACGATTGTTCACGCCTTGCGACAGTGAAGTAGACAAGGTAAGAGAAGCAAAATCAGCAAAGCGATAATCCAGATTTGCCCGCCCACTTGTGCGCTGAAAACTATTGCCCACCAGATAACTTTCGGCATCGGAATAAGACAAGCCGACATAGGAACTCAGCTTTTCATTGCCCTGTTTCATGGAGAGATTATGCTCGTATTTGATCCCTGTTTTTATGACTTCATCCAACCAGTCGGTATCAAGGTTCTGAATATCTTCGTAGCCGTAACCATTTTCCGTAAGGACATTAGGTAAGGGAGATCGTCCAGTATTGCCGTCATTATTCCAGGCTTCCTGACGGATTTGCAGCCACTCTTCTGCATTCATCATTTCTATAATTCGGGTTGGATTGGAGGTCCCGATTCTGGTGCTGTATTCAAAAACAGGTTTGCCCGTTTTACCTCGTTTTGTGGTGATAATGACAACACCATTCGCACCACGCGAACCATAAATAGCCGAAGCCGCGGCGTCTTTCAAAATTTGAAGTGATTCAATATCATTGGGATTCAAAGAAGATAATGGATTATTGTTTTGCCCATTATCACTGCCTTGTATAAAATTGTCTTGCGTAATCGGAATACCATCCACCACATACAAAGGATCGCCGCCCGAACTAATCGACTTCACGCCCCGCACCCGCACAACCGACCCCGCCCCCGCAATACCGCTACTCTGCGTAATCTGCACGCCAGAAGCTTTGCCCTGCAAAACATTTTCAAAACTACCGCCTACAACATCCAGCAATTCATCCGACTCAATCTGCACAACGGAGCCAACAAGGTCGCGCTTGCGCTGTGTGCCGTAACCCACGACCACAACTTCATTCAGCAATTCCGCATTTTCGCCAATTCGGAAATCTAAAGTTATAGGAGTTCTGCCAACCGTCACTGCCTGCCGCTGCTCTTCATAGCCAATATAAGTGACGACGACCACGACTTCACCAGCAGGAACATTCGTCAGGGTATATTTTCCCACGGCATCTGTGCTTGTGCCTTTTGTGGTGCCTTCTATGGATACAGTTGCAGCAATGACGGGTGTGCCAGTCTCGTCAGTCACCGTTCCGCTGATGTTGTTTTGTGCTATTGCGCTGAATGCGAACAGGCAGCTTATTATTATGGAAATGGTTTTGAGTGTCATAGTGTTTCTGATAGATTTTTACTGTGTTTTTATTAGACTTTATTCTGAAATAGTTTGGATGAAGGAGGAAATAAAGATTTTTTTGCTAATCAAGGCGGCTGAAATTGAGCTATGCCTTAGCATAGTGAATTTTCAGCCAACGCAGAGTAGCGGAAAAAGATTATTTACTCCATACGAAATATTTCAGAATAAAGTCTAGTTAGGGCTTCGTTATTTATTTTGGAATAGAATTTCCTAATTCTATGCTCTTATTTCCAGATAATCTGAAACTTTGTCTCCCTCTTTCATTTTTTTCTCTAAATCAGTCCGAATTTGATTTTCCAATTCCCTTGAATACAACCGCCACCAATAGTGGGCTGGTAATTCACCATCACTATGCTTTTCTAATCGATACATCAATTCTATATTGGGGTTCTCTCTTCCGTTGAGTATTCTGCTTAATTTGGTTGGGTGAATATCTAAGTTTTCGGCTATTTCTTTATTATTTCGATTGGTTAGTTTAATATATTTTTTCAGTTGATTAGAAAAGCCATATAACTCGTCATAAGTATCCTGTTGAAAATATCTTTTAATTAGCAATTTCATTTGCATCATATTACCAATTAGTATTTCTTTGGGCGTCATACTATTTAGTCGATCCAATCTGATTCTTATAAATTCTTCATCTACTTTCTTTTGTTCCTGTGCACTTAGTGTTTCATTAAAAAATACACTTTCTACTATTTCTTCATCCGTGTATTTCTCACGGAGTTTATTGTATATTTTTTCAGCCTTATTTTTCATCACTCAAATATTTTTTTATCAATTGTCGGGCAGACTCTTGCTCTACTGCAAGTAAACGTCCATATTGACGAAAGCCATATTTATTTTGATAAAGATTAATTAGTTCAGTTTTGGGTTGTAGAGATACAAAGCCATAATAACCATTCACAAAAGCAACATCACAAGCAAAAGCCAATAAACAACCAGCTATATTATCAATTTCTTTTGAGTTTCCTTTGTTTTTATTACTCAACTCTATCAAATTCAAATGAATACGTAATTCTTCAGGATAATCGATCAATGACATCAAACCTAAAATGTCTTCCTTATTATCCAATTGACAAATCTTATAAACGTCATTTTGTTGCTCTAATTTCCAATCAAAATCGAACTCTTTTGAAGATTTAATTCGTCGATAATCAGGCTCAATTACAAATTCAATAACAGATGCTAAAGTTTCTCCTGTTTTCCTATTTTTTAACGGCATTTGGTATTATTATAACGCGAAGATAAAACAAAAGTTTATCATTTCGATAAACTATTTAGATTTATTGCATTTTTAAATTATAATAATTTTTCAAGGTTTATTTTCCATTATCTTTGCCCTTTAAAAATAAATAAATCACGATCAATGGAATTTAAATTACTCGGCAAATCCAATTTCAAGCCGCCAACTGACCCTAAAGATGCGGTTATTGAAACTTTTAATAATGAATTTAGGGAAAGAAAATACCTGATTCAGTTTGATTGTGCAGATTTTACGTCTTTGTGTCCGGTGACGGGGCAGCCAGATTTTGCAAAAATCAGTATTCAATACATTCCTGCCGACCTGTGTATCGAAACCAAGTCGCTAAAATATTACCTCCATTCGTTCAGAAATTTTCAGGGTTTCAACGAAAAGATTATCAATACAATGCTCGATAATCTCTCGGAGGCTTGTAGCCCGCAGTGGATGCAGATAAAGGGTGAATTTGCAGCAAGAGGCGGTATTAAGCTGACGACTGTTGCCGAATATCCCGATCTGGGGGCTAGGTAATTGGGATATTGGGAAACTGGGAGGTTGGTAGTGTTCGGCTAATCTAGGGTAAGTTCAACTAAAGAGTTGCAAGGCGAAATTCTTCTGTTAAAAGCGAGGAACTGAGTAGCCAAACACCGGATTTTTATAAAAATATTCGCCTTGCGACTGTTCCATACTTTACTCGAACACTCCCAGGAAGTTCATTTACTCATTTCAACATTCACTCATTCAGGAAAATGAAACAAAAAGTCATTGTATTGCTCAGTGGTGGTATGGATTCAGTCACAGCACTTTATCATGCTGTCGAAAACTACGAAGTTTTAAGTGGTTTGTCTTTTGATTATGGTTCAAAACACAATCATAAGGAGATTCCTTTTGCCAAATGGCATTGCGAGCGATTCAACATTCCTCACCAGGTCGTGGAGGCTAAATTTATTGGTGAGCTGTTCACATCTTCTTTGCTGATTGGTGATGAAAAAATCCCGGAAGGACATTATGAAGACGAGGTGATGAAAAAGACGGTTGTGCCGTTTAGGAATGGCATTATGTTGTCGATTGCCTGTGGCTATGCGGAAAGCATTGGCGCGTCGGGGGTGTTGATTGCAGCTCATTCTGGCGATCATGCGATTTATCCCGATTGTCGAAACGATTTTATGCAGGCGATGGGTGAGGCGATGCGGCTGGGGACTTATGAAGGTATTGAATTGCTTGCGCCATTTGTAAAAATAGATAAAACGGAAATTGCGCGAATTGGAAATTCCTTGGGGCTTGATTTTGCGCAGACTTGGTCTTGTTATAAGGGGCATGACCTGCATTGTGGTTTGTGTGGGACTTGTATAGAGCGGAAAGAGGCTTTTGCTTTGGCTGGCTTGGATGATCCTACGGTTTATGGGTAATTTAGTAATTGGTGATTAGTGATTGGAGTCTAGTTTTTTTTGGAATTTTTCATTTTTCATTTTTATTTTTTTGAGTTGGACTTTTAAAATGCTGTTAAATCATCTCAAAAAAAGAGATACTCCGGTTAAACCTGCGTTAAACTCATTACTCCTCCTTAAATATGAATTCATTTTAGTACTTTTGTTCTCAATTTTTTATGGGAAATCAGCAGTTGAGTATAAATAAATGCCACTTTCGGTTTGGCTAACTATATTATTGTTAATAGTTTTTGAATTTATATTTGACGTTTGTATTTGAATTTTCTCTTAATCATCTTTTATATAATGGATTTCAAAAAGCTAAATACTATCGTCGGTTGGGTTGTTTTTGCAATTGCAGCCATCGTTTATATCCTTTCCGCCGAACCTACGGGCAGTCTTTGGGATTGCGGGGAATTTATCACCGGAGCGTATAAGATGGAAGTGGTACACCCGCCTGGTGCGCCATTTTTCATGATCGTCGGGCACATGTTCACGAGAGTTGCGCAGATTTTTTCTGAGGATCCGGCAATGATTGCCTATTCGGTCAATGTGATGTCGGGTATTTGTACGGCATTTGTTGCCATGTTTATTTGCTGGGTAACGAGTATTTTATCCAAAATGACAATGGTTGGCCGTGCTGATGAAATGACACAAGGGCAATTGATCGCAGCAGTAGGTAGTGGTCTTGTAGCAGGTCTGGCAACGACATTTGCGACTTCGGTCTGGTTTTCTGCGGTTGAAGGTGAGGTTTATGCTATGGCGAGTTTCTTTACCGCAATCGTGGTTTGGGCAGTCGTGCGCTGGTACCACATGGAAGACACAAAAGATGCTGACCGCTGGCTGATTTTTGCCATATTTATGGTGGCTTTATCGCTGGGCGTTCACTTGCTGAGTTTGCTGACCTTACCGGCAATGGCATTATTGTATTATTATAAAAAAACAGAAGAGCCAAGTGTTTTCGGAATTGTTGGTGCAATGGCTGCCGGAGTCGTTATTTTCGGTTTATTGGTACAAACAATTATTATCAAAGGCTTCCCGATTCTGGGTAGTAAATTTGATTATTTCTTTGTGAATAGTCTGGGCATGCCCTTCAATACAGGCTTGATGTTTTTTGCTTTCTTGGTGCTGGCTCTTATCGCTTTAGGTATGTGGTATTTGTCCCGTCCGGGTCAAACCTCCTGGAGTATTCCGGCTTTGATCGCTGCCGTATTTGCTGCTCCTGTGTTGGGCTGGGGACTAGGAGGTTTCCTAGTGGTCGCCGCAGTAGCTAGCTTTTTTGTATTGGATAAAAAGATTGACAATAGTCAGTTACAAAAAATATTGATTGGTTTTGGAATGTTGGTTTTGGGTTTTTCTACTTATGCGATTATTCTCATTCGTGCCAATGCGAATACGCCTATTAACATGAACAATCCTTCGGATGCTTACTCTTTATTGTCTTACCTGAATCGGGAGCAATACGGTGATCGTCCTTTATTATACGGGCCACATTTCGCTGCTAAACCACAAGATACCGATACAGAAGACAGAATAGGAAGAGCTGGTGATGAATATGCTGTTGTAGATAAAAAATTGTCTTATGTCTATAACTCTCGCGACATGATGGTTCTTCCACGCATCGGGCATTACGACCGCGAAGCAGAACACCGAAGATGGATGGGCGATAGAGCGGGATCGAAAAAGAAACCTGGTATGGGTTATAACCTCGGCTTTATGCTCCGCTATCAGATCGGCTGGATGTATGGGCGTTATTTTATGTGGAATTTTGTGGGGCGGCAAAATAATAGTCAGGGCTATTATAATTGGGATCCGAAAAACGGAAACTGGCTGAGCGGAATCAAACCGATTGATAGTTTTAGGCTATACAATCAAAGCCGACTCACCGACACCATGAAAAATCACAAGTCCCGAAATACTTACTTCTTCCTGCCTTTGATCTTTGGTTTGCTGGGGCTGTTTTATCATGCGAGCACCCGAAAACTGGATGCCTTCGCCATATTTGTCCTGTTTTTTATGACGGGAATAGCCATTATTATCTATTCCAATCAGCCTCCAAATGAGCCACGAGAACGGGATTATGTACTGGCAGGTTCTATGTTTACCTTCTGTATTTGGGTAGGCATGGGTGTGACCGCTGTTTATGATATGTTGAAAAATAAAATGGCGGGGAATATGTCGGCTATTTTGGCAACCGCGCTCGCGCTCACTGCGCCGCTTATCATGGGTGTACAAAACTGGGACGACCACAGTCGAGCCGGACATACAGGAGCCAGAGATTATGCAACAAATTTCCTAGAATCCTGCAAACCAAATGCGATTGTGTTTACACATGGTGATAATGATACTTATCCGCTTTGGTATGCACAGGAAGTAGAAAATATTCGCACCGATGTACGTGTTGTGAATCTTAGTCTTATTGCAGTCGATTGGTACATCAATCAGCTTCGCCGCAAGGTCAATGATTCGCCACCTATCAAGATGACGATGCCGCCAGAAAGTTATCGTGGTAATAAGCGAAACGTTGTTTATAATAATCCAAGAAAGAATAACCAGAAAATGACCATTCAACAGGCGGTCAACTTTCTTTCTAAAGACCAACCTGGTATGCCAGCAGAAGTGCTGAGTTACGTACCAACGTCCAATATCGTGATTCCGGTAGATAAGGTGAAAGTGATGTCCAATGGAACCGTTACAGAACCAGATACCGGACAAGTACTGACTGAATTGCCGATTAAAATTAATAAAGACCGTATCATAAAAGATGAGCTGGCCATACTCGACATCATTGCGAGCAACAACTGGGAACGTCCAATTTATTTTGCAGTCACCTGTCGTCCTGAAAAACTACTAGGACTGAGTGACTATCTACAACTGGAAGGACTGGCTTCCCGCATTGTGCCTATCAAAACAAAAGGAGATGGCGAATATGGAAATATGCCAATAGGACAGGGACGTGTGGAAGTCGATGTGATGTATGATAATATTATGAACAAATTCCGTTGGGGCGGCTTTGACAAACATGATGCATTTATTGACCAAAGTTATATGCCAAGCGTGTCCAGCATTCGATTTGCGATGTTGCGCCTGGCGAATAAACTAGTGCAGCGTGGCGACCGAGAGCGTGCGAAAAATCTGATAGACAAACAGTTTGAAGTTTTTCCACAGATGAACTTCCCTTACGATTATAATGCCATGTACATGCTTCGTTTGTATGGTGATATTGGTGCAGAAGAAAGTGCAAAACCGCATATTTTAATACTGGCAAAAGAAGCGCAGGATCGCATGGCCTTTTACGATTCTCTAGATGATAAAGACCGTTCGACACACTTCAAAAGTGAGTCGGAAAATTGGGTTGGTATCATGATGGAATTATATAATATGGTCAGTAAAAATCCAAAGTACGCCGATATAAAAGGGCAGGTAGAAGAAATGGCTGCCAGTGCTTTGCCGAGTGAAGTACTAGGCAGATAAAATCTCATTTTTTAAAATTCCAATTTCCAATTTTAAAGCATTGGAATACTCTACATGAGAAAAAATATTTTTGATAATATGAATTGAAATTATCGGCTGAACCTTCTCTAAAACTTAATCTTGTACTTAAACTTATTACAAAATAGATGGAAAATAAAGTCATAACAATAGCTTGCGATCACGCTGGCGTAGAACACAAAAAAGCAGTTATAAAACTATTAAAAAAGCAAAAAATAGCGGTTATCAACCACGGAACAGACTCTACGGAATCAGTAGATTATCCCGACTTTATCCATCCAGTAGCGAATAGCATCGAGGCTGGCGAAGCAGAGTTTGGTGTGATTATTTGCGGAAGCGGAAACGGCGTGGCTATGACTGCCAATAAGCATCAAAATATCCGTGCGGCAGTTTGTTGGACACCGGAATTAGCTGAATTGGCCCGTCAGCATAATGACGCTAATGTCATTTCCATTCCTGCTCGTTTTGTGGATATAAAGACAGCACAGGAAATGGTCAAAGTTTTTCTGGAGACTGAATTTGAAGGTGGGCGGCATTCGCGCCGGGTGCGGAAGATTAAGGTTGAACATTAGATTTATTTTAGAATGTGTCCATTTTCTAACCATTAAGCGCACTAAGGAACATGCACATTTTTGCTGCTCGATTCGCCCACGGTTGAAACCGTAGGCTACCAGATAGTCGTGTCTATGACACTTTGCAAAGTTGTCAAGTTGAAGGGCTACTCAAGTCGCATAGCGACAAATAATTTGGTAGCCAATGGTTTCAACCATGGGCGGAATCGGGAGAAAGTGCAATTTGTTATACACACAACGCCTAAAAGTTAAAGACTTAGCTCCTAAATTCCTTACCTTTAGCCACTTTAGAAACGAATCTACCACAAAGATGAAATTAACATTTTGCGGCGCCGCCCGTCAGGTAACCGGCAGTTCTCACCTCATTACATTGGATAATGGCTATAAAATCTTGCTGGATTGCGGGCTTTATCAGGGACACGATGATGAGATGGAAAACTTCAATGAAACTTGGATTTATGATCCGAAAGAGGTGGATTGTCTGATCGTTTCCCATGCACATATCGACCATACTGGCCGAGTTCCCAAGTTGGTGAAAGATGGTTTTGCAGGAGATATTTTTTGTACACATGCAACTCGGAGTCTATGTAGCATTATGCTCATGGACAGTGCCAAAATACAGGAACGCGACGCACAATACCACAACAAAAAGAAATTTGGAAAAAAGAAAAAGAAACCATTATACAGCACCCATCATGTCAAAAAGACACTAGAATTGGTCACTGGACTCAGCTATAATCGCTGGCATCATATCTCTGATGAAGTAAAGATACAATTTCGGGATGCCGGACACCTGCTGGGCAGTGCGAATGTAACTTTAATGATTGAAGAACCGGGAAAAGAGCCTGTGCTGATTGGTTTTACAGGCGATATTGGTCGCCCGATGCGTCCGATTTTGAGTGATCCTATACCAATGCCGGAAGTAGATTATATGATTTGTGAATCCACTTATGGCAATCGCGAACATGAGTCGCATCCCGATGAACTTGAGCATTTTTTGAATGTGATAAAAGAAACTTGTGTAGAAAACAAAGGTAAGCTACTCATTCCTGCATTCAGTATCGGTCGGACACAGGAAATTGTGTATATGCTCGACCGACTGGAAACAGCTGGTCGACTGCCCAAAATTCCGGTTTATGTGGACAGTCCGCTTGCAGTCAATGCGACAACGATTTATGGTTCGCACCCAGAATGTTATGATGAAAACATCAACGAATACTTGTTGGTAGATGATAATCCTTTTGGTTTTAACCACCTAAAATACGTCCGCGACCGAGGACTTTCCAAAAAAATCAACCAGACAAATGAATCTTGTATCGTCATCAGCGCATCAGGTATGATGAATGCCGGACGAATAAAACACCATTTGTTCAACTCCATGGAAGACCCGAAAAATGGTTTACTTTTGGTCGGATATTGCGCACCGCATACGCCGGGCGGTAGACTGAAAAACGGCGCAAAAGAATTGCGTTTGTTTGGGCAAACCAGAAAAGTCAACATGAAAGTCCATCAAATGCATTCCTTCTCTGCCCATGCAGACCGGGTAGAAATGGCAGGCTTTCTTAAAAACCAAACCAAACTAAAACAACTCTTCCTGGTACATGGCGAATACGATACGCAGCAGGAGTTTAAGACATATCTTGGTCAGTTTGGGCATAAACATGTTGAGATCCCGGAGCTGGGGCAGGAGTTTGTTATTGCTTAGACCAAAGCAAACAAGCGCAGCCCTTATTTTGGCTGCAAGTTCAATTTTTCCAAAACATTCGCAACAATCTCTGTCACACGAGCTTGGAATTCTTCTCTTTTCGCTTCTGTAGTTTCTTTTGAAATTTATGTATCTACTCGGCTACGACATTGGCAGTTCTTCCATAAAAGCAGCACTTGTTGATGCTTCAACAGGTCAGGCAATTGCTGTCGTTCATCATCCAGAAACCGAGATGCGCATCATCGCTCACCAGCCCGGCTGGGCAGAACAAGACCCAGAAACCTGGTGGGACAATCTGTGTAAAGCCACTCATAAAATCCTACAAAAGACGGGTATTGACAAAAACGACATCAAAGCTATTGGCATTTCTTATCAAATGCATGGACTGGTTTTAGTGGATGAAAACCAGAAGGTTTTACGCCCGTCCATCATTTGGTGTGACAGTCGGGCAGTGGAGATTGGTCAGGCGGCTTTCGCCAAAATTGGTCATCAGGTCTGCGCTACACACTGCCTCAATTCGCCTGGCAATTTTACCGCTTCAAAACTGAAATGGGTCAAGGACAATGAACCCAATATTTATAATAAAATCCATAAAATAATGCTGCCCGGCGACTATATTGCCATGCGACTTACAGGAGAAATCTGCACCACCGTTTCCGGCTTATCCGAAGGCGTTTTATGGGATTTTAAACAGGAAAAAATTGCCGACCTCATTCTCAACAATTATGGAATTGATAAAAAACTCATTCCAAATATAAGCCCCACTTTATCCATACAAGGCAAACTCACAACAAAAGCAGCACAGGCAACAGGTCTACAAGCAGGCACACCCATCAGCTATCGCGCTGGCGACCAAGCCAATAATGCCCTCTCCCTCAACGTGCTTCAACCCGGCGAAGTCGCAGCAACAGGAGGCACCTCCGGCGTTGTATATGGGATTGTCGATCAGCTGGCCTACGACAAAGAAATGCGAGTCAATAGTTTTGCCCATGTTAATCATAGCAGGACGCATCCTCGCATTGGCGTTTTACTCTGCATCAATGGCGCAGGTATTTTATACCGTTGGATAAAACAAAATATCGCTGAAAAAGACTTGACTTATGCACAAATGAGCCAAGTCGCAGATAAGATTCCAATTGGCTCAGATGGACTCCGCATTCTGCCTTTCGGCAATGGAGCAGAACGAATGCTACAAAACAAAAACCCCGGCACACAAATCAACAATTTCCATTTCAATACCCACACCAAAGCTCATTTTTACAGAGCCTCCCTCGAAGGCATTGCATTTTCATTTGTCTATGGGATGAATGTCCTACAACAAATGGGACTCGATATTGGCCTCATCCGAGTCGGCAACGACAACCTCTTTCAATCTCCAGCTTTCGCCAAAACCATTGCCACCCTAACCAACAGCCAAATAGAAGTCGTGGAAACAACCGGCGCAATAGGCGCAGCAAAAGCAGCAGGCGTAGCCACCAGCATATATGATTCTTTGGCAACAGCCATGAAAAACATACCAGTCATTTTAAATTATCATCCCAATAAAGAAGCAACAACTTATAAAAAGGCTTATAATTTATGGCAAGAAGATTTAAAAAACCTCACAAATTCCCAAAAAAGCCCTGAAAGGGCGAAACATCACAGCACAGGGCAAAGCCAAAAAAGCCCTGAAAGGGCGAAACCTTACAGCACAGGGCAACGCCCTGTGAAACCATGAAACCACGAAACCACGAAATGATAAAACGAAAACCATAATTACAAACAAAAACAAAAAAAATGGCACAATCATTAGTTAAAAATTACGTCCATTTGGTATTTAGCACCAAATACAGACAACCATTCATCACAAAAGACCTACAGCAAGACCTATACGCCTACATGGTTGGTATATGCAGCAAATTAGAATGTTACGTACAAGCCATAGGCGGCGTAGAAGATCACATACACATCTTGTGTTTACATTCAAAAAAAATAGCCCTCATGAAATTATTAGAAGAATTAAAATCCCATTCCTCCAAATGGGTAAAAACACAAGGCGAAGCACACCGAAATTTTTATTGGCAAAACGGCTACGGTTCATTTTCCGTCAGTCCAACAGCAATAAACAAGGTGATCCGATACATCGAAAACCAAGAAGAACACCACAAAAAACAAACATTCAAAGACGAATATCGCGCATTATTACACAAAAACAAGATGGATTACGACGAACGATACGTTTGGGACTAGCTTAGGGCTTCACCCTAAGCTAGTAAGTTTCGCCCTTTCAGGGCTTTGGGCAACTAAGCCCTGAAAGGGCGAAACCTTACAGCACAGGGTAACGCCCTGTGAAACCGTGAAACCACGAAACCGTGAAACCACGAAACCACAAAACCACAAAACCATGAAACCATGACATATTTCAAAAACATAAACAAAATCCCTCATGAAGGCAGAAAATCCGACAATCCATTAGCCTTCAAATGGTACGATGCCGACAAAATGGTAGGCAACAAAACCATGACCCAACATTTCAGATTTGCAGTAGCATACTGGCATACCTTGTGCAACACAGGCGGCGACCCATTCGGTTTACCGACCAAAGCCTTTCCCTGGCTCGCAGCCCAAGACCCCATACAACGCGCCAAAGACAAAATGGACGCAGCATTTGAGTTCATCACCAAAATAGGCATTCCCCATTATTGCTTCCATGATGTAGATTTGATAGATGAAGGCGACTCCTTGTTAGAATTTGAAAAACGATTGGACATTATTTCCGATTATGCCTTAGCAAAACAAAAAGAAACCGGCGTAAAAGTCCTTTGGGGAACAGCCAATCTATTCTCCCATCCACGCTACATGAATGGCGCGGCAACCAATCCTGATTTTGCAGTGGTTGCCTATGCTGGTGCTCAGGTAAAAAACGCTTTAGACGTCACGATAAAACTAGGTGGCGAAAATTACGTATTTTGGGGCGGCCGAGAAGGTTATTTATCGCTACTCAATACCAATATGAAACGCGAACTCGACCACCTCGCACGTTTTCTGCAGATGGCAAAAGACTATGCCAGAGGACAGGGTTTTAAAGGCACATTTTTTATCGAACCAAAGCCTTGCGAACCAAGTAAACATCAATACGACTACGATGCAGCAACCGTGATTGCGTTCCTTCGGGAATACGATTTGATGGAAGATTTCAAGTTGAACATCGAAGTCAATCATGCGACCCTTGCCGGGCATACTTTTCAACATGAATTGCAGGTAGCTAGTGATGCGGGTTTATTAGGAAGTATAGATGCCAATCGGGGGGACAATCAAAATGGCTGGGACACCGATCAGTTTCCCAATGATTTATATGAACTGACCGAGGCTATGTTGGTCTTTTTACAATGTGGTGGAATGCAGGGTGGCGGTATTAATTTTGATGCCAAAACACGTAGAAATTCGACCGATTTGGAAGATATTTTTTATGCACACATTGGCGGAATGGACGCTTTTGCTCGGGCTTTGCTTGTCGCAAATGAAATTATAAACCATTCTAAATATACCGAACTTAGAACAATAAGATACAGCTCTTTTGATGCAGGAGAAGGCAAAAATTTTGAAACAGGAAAACTAAGCATGACAGACCTCGCAGCCATTGCACATAAAAATGACCAGCCTATACAACGCAGTGGGCAACAGGAATTATTTGAAAATATTATTAATCAATACTTGTAACATAAAACACAAATGGGACTCATCTCTTTTTTCGGATTTACACTATTAGTTGCCGGCATTGCCTGGTACGCGACACGCAATACAGACGAAAACTCCAGCGATGGATATTTTCTTGGCGGCAGAAGTTTGACCGCAACCGTTATTGCAGGTTCTTTACTGCTGACCAATCTTTCCACCGAACAAATCGTTGGGCTGAATGGCGCAGCATATTCTGAAGGTCTCCTCGTGATGGCATGGGAAACCCTTGCGGCTATTGCGATGGTCGTCACAGCAGTTTTTTTATTGCCACGCTACCTGAAGGGCGGATTGACGACAGTCCCTCAATTTCTATCTCGACGCTATGCGGTATCTACAAAAACCATTGCCTCGTCATTATTTCTTTCTGGTTATGTAGTTGTTTTATTACCCATCGTTCTGTATTCAGGCGGTATAGCATTTAGCGCAATGTTTGACCTGCCCATGCTTCTCGGGGTATCAAAAACGGCCGCACTTTGGATCAGCATTTGGAGTATCGGCATTCTGGGTTCTATTTATGCCGTATTTGGTGGCTTAAAAGCCGTTGCTGTTTCCGACACGATTAATGCAATTGGCTTACTCATTGCGGGCATCATGATCCCTGTTTTTGGCTTGATGTTTATTGGTGATGGCAGTATGATGACTGGGCTTTCTACATTAATAAATGAAAATCCAGAGAAATTTAACTCTATTGGCGACAATACAGCTTCTGTACCTTTTGCAACTATTTTTACAGGCATGATGCTGGTACAGCTTTTTTATTGGGGCACCAATCAGGCGATTATCCAGCGTGCGCTGGCAGCAAAAAACCTGAAGGAAGGGCAAAAAGGACTTATGCTCGCAGCATTCATTAAAATACTTGGTCCACTTATCGTTGTTTTGCCAGGTATCATTGCTTTCCATATTTTTCAAGGGCAACTTGATAATCAAGATGAAGCCTATCCAATGCTTGTTGCAAAGGTGCTACCTGCCGGGCTTGTCGGTTTCTTTGCGGCAGTTCTGTTTGGTGCTATCCTGAGTTCTTTTAATAGTGCTTTGAATAGTTCTGTAACGCTATTTGGCGTAGACATTTATAAAGAACATATAAAAAAGGACGCTACTGAAAGACAAATCGTAAAAGCAGGAAAAATGTTTGGAATTGTTTTGGCCATCCTTGCTATGTTTATTGCTCCGGCTATTGCCAATGCACCAGATGGTTTGTTTGGCTATTTACAAGAGATAAATGGTTGTTACAGCATCCCGATTTTTACGATTATTATTGTCGGGTATTTAACTAAACGAGTGCCTGCCATTGCTGCAAATATTGCAATTATTCTCGGTGCGCTGCTGTATTTTATCAGTCAATTTATGCTAAAACCCAACATGGTTTCCAGCGCATTGGCAAAAGCAAAAGCAACTGGAATAACGGACGAAACTGCTTTGGAGGTCATTGAGAAAACAGCTTATCCTCACTTCCTGCATGTCATGGCAATCCTCTTTGTTCTGAATATTCTTATCATGCTTATTATTGGAAAAATAAGACCACGCCCAACAGATTACGAACAAGTCTATACAGAGCAAGTCGACATTTCACCTTGGAAACTGGTCTATCCTGTTGGCGGGCTTATTGTCGCAATTGTAATCGGCATTTATATTTATTTTGCCTAAGCTATAATTAAAAAAACATGAAATACTTAGCCATCTTACTGGTCTGTTTTACCTTCCAAACTGCCATTGCGCAACAAACAGTTGGTTTATTTGAAAATGACAGCCTAGCCTATAATGGCTATACGCTCATGTCGCCGATGAGTTCCACAAGCACCTATCTATTAGACAATTGTGGGCGACTTGTGAATAGCTGGCAAGGCAGTAATTTCCCTACTTTTTCTGCTTATTTGCTCGAAGATGGCAGTCTCTTGCGTCCTTGTCGGGGAATGATGGGATCACCAAGTATTATCGAGCGGTATAGCTGGGCAGGTGACTTGTTGTGGAGCTATACCTATATTGCTGCGGGCAACCTAGGACAGCATCATGATATAAAACCAATGCCAAATGGCAATATACTTGTGCTCTCTATCGAGGAAGTAACTTATACAGAAGCCATCAATAAAGGCAGAAATCCTGACTTGATGGATGACGTATTGTGGGCGGAACATATTGTAGAATTACAACCGCTTGGAAATAATTCCGCAATTATTGTCTGGGAATGGCATGTTATGGATCATTTAGTGCAGGAATATGACAGCACCAAAACCAATTATGATAATGTAATAGACCATCCGGAATTGATGAATATTAATTATGTAGGCATCGACCAGCCTGGTTCTTATACGGACTGGCTGCATGCCAATTACATTGATTATAATCCTCAACTCGACCAAGTGATGATTAATTTTCGGAATACAAATGAATTTTGGGTAATAGACCATAGTACAACAACAACCGAAGCTGCCAGCTCAATCGGTGGAAATTCAGGTAAAGGTGGAGATATTTTATACCGTTGGGGAAATCCACAAACCTATAAAAGAGGGACAGAAGCAGATCGGAAATTCTATTTGCAACACAATAGCCACTGGATACCAGAAGGCAAACCAGGAACAGGTAATATCCTGGTTTTCAATAATGGAAATGGCCGTCCAGGAGGAGATTATTCTTCTATCGAAGAACTTATTCCTCCTGTTGATGCCCTTGGAAATTACGACGCGCTTGCCTCTGGGCAGGCGTATGGACCACTTGCCCCGAGCTGGATTTATGAAGATGGTTTTGCCTTTTATGCACTCAGGATTTCCGGTGCGGAGCGTCAACCAAACGGGAATACGCTGATTTGTAATGGACTATACGGAAATTTTTTTGAGGTCGATAATGACTTCAATATACATTGGGATTATGTCAACCCAATTGCTAATAACTTCCCTTTGTCTCAAGGAGATGCGCCTTTTGGCAATAGCATTTTTACGGTCAAGCGGTATAGTGTAGATTATCCGGGACTTGTCAATCAGGACTTAATGCCTGGTGCCGTTTTAGAATTGAATCCACTTATTGGTGGCTGCCAAATTTATGAAGAAGAAATAACAGTTCTTGATACCCCTTTCGGGGAATATAGCCTTACTGCATATCCTATTCCCGCTGACCAGACTGTAAAAATAGAATATGCTGCACATAGCTTATCCACTGATTCCCAACTGGAAATTATCAGCCAATTGGGAGAAGTTATTTTAAATAAAAAATTATCCTATCAAAATGATTTTATAGAAATAAATGTAAAAAACTGGAGTGCCGGCATATATTTTTATAGAATACAAGCCGACCGACCAAGCATAATACGGAAATTCGTGGTGCTGCATTAACTGGACTTTGGACAAAAAGAAGCGGGAGGAGAGACTATATAGTGTTGATAATCAGTATTTAAGCAGTTTTGGTTAATTTTTTTCAGCAATTTCTCATTTGGCTTTTTGTCCCCCTTTGGAGGGGGATAATTCAACATTTTAGCCATTATTCCTATGAAGATTGGGAACTTTCGGTTTAAATGACTTAGATTCAACCAATAAATGCAACGGCATTTTTTTTAGTTGAAAAAACAAGTCCATCGTTCTTTTTTGCCTAGGCAAAAAAGAACGATGGACTTGTGGCGCAAATTTTTCCTCTTATCTTTGGTTTTACAACAAGCCAA
>CALFBH010000039.1 GCA_937951615.1 uncultured Saprospiraceae bacterium
CACTGTTATATTAGGGCAAACGCATCAAAATTTTAGTCGTGTTCTATCAAAGCATCGTTGAGCAAATTCCGTTGTCGTCAGACGAATTCAGTTGAAAATACAGCATATTTTCGGGGACAAACCACTAATTTTAATCAAATCCTTCGTCTGCCGACTATTCCATACTTTGAACACCGCATTAAATTTAAATTTGGAAAATAAAGAAGAAAAATCGGCTGACGATGGTTGCTTATCCACACGTATGATGATTTCCAGGACGATGAAATCCTGAATAAATTGAATCGTCAGACGACTCAGGTTGCTTTTTAATTTGATGCGTTTGCCCTAAAGTTTGTCAGCTACTCTACTGTTTTTCATCATGTGAGTAGAAATATTTTTAAATTTAGGTTGAACTTCGCCTAAAACTCACCTTGCATTTTGAAAATGCAAGGTGAGTTTTAGGCGAGTCAAAGGTTCGGTAGTATTCGACTAAAGATAGGATAAATACAGCGCAAGAGTCGCAAGGCGAATTCTTCTGTTGAAAGTTTTCGTATTCCCTTATTTCACAATGGTCACATCACCTTTATACGGAATAACTGCTCCATCCAGAAATTCCACTTCGACATAATAGACAAACACGCCGGGATTCACTTGTTTGCCACGATGCGAACCATCCCAACCGTAAGTTGAATCGTTGCTAGGAAAATTGGTGGCTTCAAAAATCTGTTCGCCCCAGCGATCATAGATAGTCAGACTACGCACCTGTGCAACACTCATTCCAGAGAAGATGGTAAAAATATCATTATCGCCATCAAAATTTGGACTGAATATATTGGGAATAAAGACATCCCGATTTTTATCAACGCGCACCAGAATATCGTCGTTTGCCATACAGCCATTTTCATTGACGACAGTTACCGTATAGTTTGTATTTTCCTGCGGACTGGCACTCACTTCATAAGGCAAATCTCCAAATGCTAAATTGGTCTCTGGTGTCCAAGTCCAGGTTTGTGTGGTGTCTGGCTGGAAGTTGGTCACCGCATACAAATCGGTACTGCCGCCCAGTGCAATATCTACATCAGCTCCCAAATCTACTAATAATTCAAATGGCTCTGCGATATAGGCACTCACTGTTGCTTCGCAGCCATTGACATCCTGTACGATTACATCATAACTCCCTTCCGTCAGCCCTGCAAAAATAGTATCCAGAATGAAATTGACTCCATCAAGAGAATACAGATAAGGGCCTCCTGCCCCACCGCTGACATCTGTGATTTCAATCGTTCCATCGGTAAAACCAAAACAAGTGGCATCCTTGGCATCTATCGTTATAATCACTTCATCGGGTGCGCTGATGGTTACATTCTCTATTGCAGCACAGCCATTGGCATCTGTTACCGTCACATCATATACACCTGCTGACAAATCAAATGCGGTTTGTGTATTTGCGCCATTGCTCCATTGATAGGTATAACTTGCTGTGCCACCACTTGGTTCTACAGTTGCCGAGCCTGTGGTTTCGCCAAAACAAGCCGAATCTGTACCTGTAATAGAAGTAATGACCAGAGGATTGGCAGGTTCAATGACTGTAATATTGACTGGGGCATTCAATTGACAACCATTGGCATCCGTCACTTGTACATTATAAACGCCTGCAGTCAATCCGGTAGCCGTTTGCCCGAAAGGGTTTGCGGTATTCCACTGGTAAGTATAAGGTGCTGTGCCGCCATCAGGCACTATAGTCGCTGTCCCATCATCGCCACCCGCACAAGTGACAGGTGAAGACGAAGCAGATAAAATCGTTAGGGCAGCCGGCGCATTGATGGCTACACTGCCTGTTCCAATACATCCTGCTGCATCGGTTACTGTGACGATATGATTGCCTGCTCCCAGAAAAACAGCCGTTGCAGAAGCTTCGCCATTATCCCATACATAAGCATAAGGAGTCGAGCCGCCACTTACTGCTGCTGTCGCCTGTCCGTCAAGTGTATTCGCACAGCTTGTACTTTGTCCACTTACATTAATGCTTAACGTTGCACTATTATCTTGTACAGCTTCATTTACTGCATTGGTCAAACAACCTGCTGCATCTTGTACTAAAACAGTATAAGTCCCAGCAGCTAGATTATTAAATACATTTCCAGTTTGATAAGTAATTCCATTATCTATACTATAAGATAAAGGCTGATTCGTTCCTGTAGCATTGACGGTAAGTACACCTACGTTATTATTACAATCAATATCCGTCACATCAACTGTCGTAATACTCACATCCGAATTAAAAGTTGGAATCGTAAACTGTCCGCTTACTGCACAAGCATTTGCATCTGTAAACGTAAAATTCCCCACAGAGCCTTGTGTGCCAGAAATTGTAATCATATCATTGAACACGCTTACACCATCTGTGTAAGGCGCTGTGCCTCCTGTCAGCGTAATGGTCGCACTACCAAGTACCGAAGAACAATCGGCTGGTGGCAATTCGACAATAGACACAACTGTTGGACTTCCTGCATCATTGATGTTTACGGTTTCAATGGCAGTGCAGTTACTCGCATCTGTTACGGTTACATTATATGCCCCTGCTGCCAAACCTGTTGCAGGGTTAGTAGTAGATACATTTATGCCGGGCGTGGCTGCATTTTCCCAATTAAAAGTATAAGGCATTGTGCCGCCACTGACTGTTACACTCGCTGTACCATCTGAACCGCCGCAGCTTGCGTCAGTTGCAGTTGGGTTCGTCAGTAGAGGTCCACCTGTATCGTTAATGGTTACTGTTCCAATGGCAATACAATTATTTGCATCTGTCACAGTTACATTATAGGTACCTGCGGATAAATTTGTTACCGGATTTACAGTTGAAATAGTTGTTCCTGCGTTAGCTACATTTTCCCAATTATAGCTAAAAGGCATAGTGCCACCACCAAGTAATAAATTCATTGAACCATTTGCTTGTCCACATGTGGCATCAGTTACTGGTGAAAATGGATCTATAGAAATGGCTGGTATTCCACCAATAATTATACTTTCAACTGCGACACAGGCACTTCCATCAGTTACAGTAACGTTGTATGTCCCAGCAGGTAAGCCAGTCGCTGTAGCGGTCGTTTGTCCTAAAACATCATCCCATAAGTACGTATAAGCAGGTGTACCACCTAGGGCAGTTACAGTCGCTGTACCATCGAAACCACAAGTCGCATCTGTCGCTGAGGTTGTAAGAGTTGGCGCACCTGCGTCATTTATTATAGCTGCGCTAATGGCAGTACAGCCATTCATATCGCTTACCGTAACATTATATGTACCGGCTGATAAGCCAGTCGCGGTAGTGGTCGTTTGTCCTAAGACATCGTCCCATAAATAGGTGTAGCCAGGCGTGCCGCCTAGTGCGGTCGCGGTCGCAGTTCCATCTGAGCCACCACAAGTCGCATCAGTAGTGGAAGTTGTAACCGTTGGTGCACCTGCGTCATTTATTATAGCTGCGCTAATTGCCGTACAGCCATTCATATCGCTTACCGTAACATTATATGTGCCTGCTGATAAGCCTGTTGCTGTAGCAGTCGCTTGTCCTAAGGCATCATCCCATAAATAAGTATAGCCAGGCGTGCCGCCAAGTGCGGTCGCAGTTGCTGTGCCATCATTATTGCCACAAGTCGCATCGGTAACAGAAGTCGTGACCGTTGGCGCACCTGCGTCATTTATTATAGCTGCGCTAATTGCGGTACAGCCAGTCATATCAGTGACCGTAACATTATATGTGCCTGCTGATAAGCCTGTTGCTGTAGCCGTCGTTTGTCCTAAGGCATCGTCCCATAAATAAGTATAGCTAGGCGTGCCGCCTAGTGCGGTCGCAGTTGCTGTGCCATCATTATTACCACAAGTCGCATCAGTAACAGAAGTCGTGACCGTTGGTGCGCCTGCGTCATTTATTATAGCTGCGCTAATTGCCGTACAGCCATTCATATCGCTTACAGTCACGCTGTATGTACCAGCTGATAAACCAGTCGCGGTAGCAGTCGTTTGTCCTAATGCATCATCCCACAAATAGGTATAGCCAGGAGTGCCGCCAAGTACTGCTGCAGTTGCTGTGCCATCATTATTACCACAAGTCGCATCGGTAGCAGAAGTTGTAAGAGTTGGTCCACCTGCGTCATTTATGATAGCTGCGCTAATTGCGGTACAGCCATTCATATCAGTGACCGTAACATTATATGTACCAGCTGATAAACCAGTCGCTGTAGCAGTCGTTTGTCCTAAGGCATCATCCCACAAATAAGTATAGCCAGGTGTGCCGCCTAGTGCGGTCGCGGTTGCTGTGCCATCATTATTACCACAAGTCGCATCCGTAACAGAAGTCGTTACACTTGGTCCGCCTATATCATTAATATTTGTTGTACCTGTGACTTCACAGCCACCGGCATCTGTTACGGTAACATTATAAGTTCCTGCTGATAAGCCTGTTGCGGGATTCATAATAGAAACACTGGTTCCAGGATTAGCATTATTTTCCCAATTATAAGTATAAGGCATTGTGCCACCACTGGTATTTGCTGTAGCTGTTCCATTGGCTGCGCCACAACTTGCATCTGTTACAGCAATATTATCTAATGAGCAACAAAATGAAATATCATCATTCACGGTCAAAGCAATCGCAATGGGGCAGGTTCCGTCTGCATTGGTGACCGTGACGGTATAATCTCCTGGTGTCAGTCCTGTTGCCGGATTGGTGGTTGAAATTATATTTCCTGGTGTCAGTACATTTGCCCAACTGTACTGATAAGGAGCTGTGCCACCTGTTGCTGTAATCGTTGCTGTCCCATCTGCTGCACCACAACTGGAAGGTGTGCTCATTGGATTAGACAGTGCTGGTCCAGGCTCGTCATTTACAAGAACTGAAGCTGTATCTGTACAGCCATCTGCATCTGTTACTGTGACTGCGTAAGTTCCTGCAGGTAAATTAGTTGCTGGATTGCTAACTGAAAATGGTGTTCCGGGAATGGTAACATCTTCCCAATTGAAGGTATAAGGCATATTGCCACCACTTATAATAACAGAAGTTTCACCTGTCGCATTATTACACGTAGCAGGCAAAGCATCAATCTGGTCAATCATCACACCTGGGATGTCATTGATGGTCATGGAGGCTGTAGCCAAACAAGTTGTACCACCGTTCACTACTGATATGATAATATTATTTACAGCAAAAGAAGGGTCCGTTCCTACACCGTCATCATTATTTGTCCAATTAAAAGCTAATCGAAGATTATTGATATTCTCACAGGCTGCTGGTAGCACGTAGTTATTTTGCGCCCATTCACCTTGTCCACTTGGGCATACATTTGATTTCAAGCTAGGGTCCAATATCGTAAATGTTGCACCACCATCTGTACTGTATAATAAGGAGGCATTGTCTGTCAGTCCGTCTCCATTTCCAATATAATCGAAGCTCAGCGTCATTGCTGTAAAGCCTATAGTAGAAATATTCGGGGATTCTGAGCGCATATTGGTTTCTGGACAGAAGAGCAGACCACACAGCCCGCCTGCATCATAAGCTGCTCCTCCTGCGGGATTGAATACACTGGTGACATGGAGCGTATTGTCTCCATTTCCCCCTACTCCGCAGCTACCGGGTGTTACGCCACCTTCTGTATCATTGACTTGCCAGAAATTATTATCTGCGCCATTTGCACCTGTAGAAGTATTGAGTGTCCAGGTATTTGCTCCATCAAAATCTTCGCTATATACTGGAGTTAGCATACCACCAAAATTGCTACTGACGGTTACATTATATGTACCTGCTGGAAGTCCGGTTACAAGGCTATCGGTGGAAATACTTGTCCCTGGATTGGCTACATTTTCCCAATTGAAAGTATAGGGCCAATTTCCTGCACTGACTTCTACAGTAGCCGAGCCGTCTGCATTCCCGCAAAGGGCATCTATTGTTATTGTATTATCAATCATTGGCCCGCCGTTATCTGTCAGGCTGACCGGATTGGTGATGGTACAACCACTGGCATCCATTATCATTACATTATACACACCTGAAGATAAGCTACCTGCACTGTTCGAAGCAGAAAATCCACTACCAAAATCATATTGATAAGGTGCGACACCACCAGCTACTGAGATGACTGTTATAGAACCGTCTGCATTGCCACAACTGGGATTCACTGCATCACCTTGCAATACTGTGATAGCTGTTGGTTCATTGACCGTCGTTGAAATTTCCTCTTCACAACCCAGCGCATCTGTCACCGTCCCTGTGTAGGTACCTGCAGTCAGTCCTGTTGGATTTTGGACATCGGGTGCATTGTCCCAGTCAAAATCGAATGGAGCAGTTCCGCCACTCACGACCAGTGTGATACTTCCATCTGCATCTCCATTGCAATCTACATTATTGACAAAAGTGGTTAAACTTATTGCACAGCAGTCATCTACTGTGACTATTATGGTATCCAGATTGCTACATATACTCGACGGATTGGCAGGATCGCCAAGAATACTTGCCTCTACAATATATTCATAGATTCCTGGCTGTATCGTCGTTGGCGCAGCAAAAGTCGGATTCGCAATATCAGTCGCATTTAGAAAGGCTGCTGCAATAGCTGGATTGGATGTCCAATTATACGTAACATTTGGAGTAGAACTGGTGGGGCTTCCGCCCAATGTTGCCATCGGGTCAATTCCTGCACAAAAGTTGAAATCTGGTCCAGCATCTACATTGACTAAATCTGTTTCAAACTCAAAAGTACTGCCTGTACCGATGTTTCCACAATTATCTTCTATATCGCCAACGAGCGTAACGATATGTGTTCCTGTTTGTGTGATCCGGGGAAAGAGTATTAGATTGATTGTATTGGTCAGTGTGCCAGGATTACAAGCTGGAGAATTGACGCTCGCAACTATAATTGGCGAACCGTCTGGTTGTACCAAATCAAAATCTGTGGCATCAATAGAACTACATAAGACCGGTTCAGAAAACTCTACAGTAAGGGTAATGTCCCAACAATCCACAGGTGGGATAATGCCAATAATTTCGGGTGGGGTCATATCAGAAGCACAACAAAGTCCAACGACGACTATGACCGTATCTTGATTGGTACAGGCACTTGAGGGATTGGCTGGGTCGCCTAACACAGAAGTTTCTACAAAAAAAGTATATGTGCCTGGTGGCATCGTTGAAGCATCTACAAAGCCTGGATTGGACACATCGGTATCGGTCAAAAATGAAGCCGCTGAAGCTGGATCGGATGTCCAGTTATAAGTTGCCATTGGGTCGGTGCTGGTCGGGCTTCCGCCTATTGTTGCAGTTGAAGCTTCTCCTTCGCAAAGCGTAATATCCGGGCCTGCATCTACATCTACAAATTCTACGTCAAACTGAAAGCTGCTGCCTGTCCCTATATTTCCACAATTATCCTCAATGTTGCCCGGTAGATTTACGGTATAAGTACCGCTTTGTGTAATCCGCGGAAAAAGAACCAAATCAATGACTGGTGTATATTCACCAGCATTGCACAAGCCTGAAGTTGCATCTACAATCGTCATCGCTGTGCCATTCGGCTGAATGACTTCAAAGTCACTTGTTTCGATAGAGCTACAAAGCACTGGCTCAGAAAATTGTACCTGTAAGGTAATATCCCAACAATTAACAGGAGGCGTAATATCAACAATTTCGGGTGGTGTGGTATCAAAAAGTATACCTCCTGATGGACGAAAATCCAGATAATAACCACTTTGCGAAGCACTAAAATTACTAACATTCAGGACATAAGTATTGCCTTGCTGTACTGGAATACTTTCATTATACGGACAGCCTGTGTTGGGCTGCGAATTGCCAGAACCATTATAAGGAAAAGCACCGATTGCGCCAGTTTGTCCTCCATCTATCAATGAAGTACAGCCTATGAGACCTGTGCTATTGGAAACCCCACAACCTCCCGCAACATCAAAATCATCTGAGTTGGAATAATTGCAGCTAATGACTGGAGCTAAACCATTATTTGGAAAAATATCTGAACAAGATACGCCAGTGATGTCCCAAATTGCCCAGTCGTAATCATCACAAGGATCTACCGGCGTGATGATAAAACTCAAATCGCCCGTCTGCTGCGCAGTAAAGACATACCAGACGCCATTGACTTCCCCATCATCAAGACAAGTAAATGCATCGTTGATTTCCGCTACTGTTCCAAAGCCATTATAAGAATTGGGTTGGAAATAAAATTCTTCACAAACTGGTATCGCTCCTACACAATCTTGTTGAGTTGGATCCTGCGGCAATGGGCAGGGAACGCAGTTAATCGTCGCTTCCCAGCCTGTATTCACGGTATTGCCATTAGAAGTAAATTCAAAAGTAATACATCCTCCAGACGAGGCTACGGGAAAGCTGATACTACTGAGATCACCTTCCAGTTCTCTTAGCAATGTTGCACCAGTTGTATTGCCATCATATACACTTAGCACATCTGTTTGAGCAAGAAGTCCTGGTTCCTCTACCTGAAAGGATACAAAGTCTATAAGCATACATTCGCCTGGGACATCGGGACAAAAAGTATGGACAAGCGTTTCGCTATTGCTATAATCTCCGCCGGCTCCACCACTATCGTAAAATGTACCTGAACAGGTATTGGTGGTTTCTCCATCCGTCATGATGAAGGTTTGAGCAAAAATAGGTGTGGTGAATAGTAGAAATCCGCCTATTATAAGTAGAAAATGTAAGGTCGATAAATTGTTCTTCATGATTTAACCTGGTCTGTTTTTAAAACAAGGGCAATAAGTCTATTCGGCAAGTAAAGTGCCAAAACCTATTCGATACAAGGTACAAAAGTACTAAAAGCTTACATTTTATAGAATTGGATAATTTCTACCGAGTAGCATACACACTTAATCTGTCACAAAAAGAAGCCTTTAGCCCCCATTCAAAAAAATATAAAATTTGTGACCTGAAAATGTAACCTATACGAAAAAACTCCGTTTAACCTCATAACAGACAGTTGAAAATTTCAATTACAATCCAACATATCTAAATCCAACATTAGAGACTGTTTGAGATCAATTTTGAATGTATTCAAATTTGAATTCATACAGTCTCTTCTCACACCTGGAATTTTCTTTTTTACCAAATCGAGGGACATTAGGCAAATGATAATACAGTTAGTATTTACATACTAATATCGTGTACAATTTCGTTATTCATTCATAAAACTAAGTCTCTATGTATTCGACAACAAGAACTCACAAGGAGAAGCGTACTGGTCGTAAAGCCATGCGATTGACCATTTTCATCCATGTATTAATTTTTGGCGGTATATGCTGGTTTAGCGGGCAGGATAAGATATCTATTGATTCCGACAATAGTAGTCTGGTGCAGACTGCGCCTAATGCAGCGACCCATTTTCTCCATGAAAAAATCAAGAAAGCTAAGAAAGCGCTTCAACCTTAGGGCATGATTGCAAATTCAAACGCCAAACTAAAATTCAGAAAGCTATTCTAAATTAGTTTAGTCCGGTGAATTTTAAAATATAATCAGTGTTCAACCATAGAAAAGACGCTTCAGAGATGGAGCGTCTTTTTAAGTTTAAAAACAGACCAAATATTTAATCCGTATTAAACTTTGACTTAATCTTAAACTTAAACTTAGAAGAGTCCGTGTAGTTCGCGGGAAACCTGATTCACAACTTCACCGAGGTGTTCGGGATTGCCATCAAAATCTAGGCGATTGACATCAATGACCAGTAGTTTACCTTCTGTATATCCACTGATCCATTCTTCGTAACGCTCATTCAATTTTTTCAGATATTCTAAGCTCATGCTGCCTTCGTAATCTCGGCCGCGACGCTGGATGTGAGAAACCAGGGTAGAAATATCTGCCTGTAAGTAAATGAGTAAATCGGGCGGATTGACCTGTGTACTCATGGTTTTGAACAAGGTGAAGTAGTTGTCAAAATCACGTTGCGACATGAGTCCCATCTGATGCAGGTTGGGTGCAAAGATGTACGCATCTTCGTAAATGGTACGATCTTGAATCACCGTATTTTCTCCGCCCTGAATACGCAGAATTTGCTGGTAACGGCTATTGAGAAAATAGATTTGAAGATTGAATGCCCAGCGTTTCATGTCATTATAAAAATCACTCAGATATGGATTGTCTTCTGTATCTTCATAATTGACTTCCCAGCCAAATTGGCGGGCAAGTTTGGTACATAAAGTGGTTTTTCCTGCGCCGATATTTCCGGCAATGGCGATATGTTTTGCAACTGGGCGATCCATATTTTTTGATTGAACTGTGATTGATTTTAATTGCTAAAATTGTTTGATGGTTTCATTGTTATAAAAAAGTTTTTTGCAAAGCAAAAAAAAACATAATGACAATGAAACCATTCAACAATGAAACAATCTAGTGGCTTTGCCACTTTGAATGGACGCGAAAATACAATTTTATCAAAGAAAAATAGAAAAAATGGAAAACCTATGATGTAAGTAATGTAATTTTGGACGATGATTTTACACCAAACATCTAATTAATTCTTATGAAAATAGATAAACCGTTAATTTCCCGTTTAGAAGTATTGGCGAAACTCAAATTGTCTGAAGCAGAAAAAGAGGAGTTCGCCGACGATTTGAACAACATTCTCCAGATGGTCGAAAAATTGCAGGAAGTCGATACGGAAGGCGTCGAGCCATTGGTTTATATCAATGAGGAAGTCAATAAGCTCCGCGCTGATCAAGTGGAAGGCATGGTTTCTAGAGCGGAGGCACTAAAAAATGCACCCGACCAGGATGAGACTTATTTTAAAACACCGAAAGTAATCTAGCGTGTTGATGTGTTGATGTGCGCATGTGTTGATGTGGTTTGTTTTACGAAGCAAAACACGACAACACAACAACACAACAACACGACAACACCACAACACGACAAAATATGGATCCAATTATCTCTTTATCCAAATTGCGCAAGACCTATATTATGGGAGCGGAGCGTATTGATGCCTTGCAATCTATCACGTTGGATATGCAGAAGAATGAATACGTGGCATTGATGGGACCTTCGGGTTCAGGAAAATCTACTTTGATGAATTTACTGGGTTGCCTAGACACGCCTTCTGATGGCACCTATCACTTGAATGGGACGGATGTCAGTTTTATGGATGATGGCGAACTGGCTTCGGTTCGAAATAAGGAGATTGGTTTTGTTTTTCAGACTTTTAATTTGTTGCCCCGCCTTTCTTCTTTGGAAAATGTTGCTCTCCCACTTGTATATGCCGGGATGAGCAAGAGCAAACGACTGGATAAAGCGGAAGAAGTACTGGCAGCGGTAGGACTTGGTGATCGTATTTATCACAAGCCGAATGAATTGTCGGGCGGACAGCGGCAGCGGGTGGCTATTGCGCGGGCTTTGGTGAACAATCCTTCTATTATTCTTGCTGATGAGCCGACCGGAAATCTCGACACTAAAACCTCTATAGAAATTATGGGTATTTTTGAAGAAATTCATAAAAAAGGAAATACGATTATCCTCGTCACGCACGAACCGGATATTGCAGAACATGCCCATCGTATCGTGCGGCTGCGGGATGGACTAGTGGAGAGCGATGAGCGGAATGCTTCGGTGATTAGTGCTTTTGATCCTGAGCATCGGTATAATTTGAAGTGATTGGTGTATTGGTGTATTGGTGATTGGTGATTGGTGATTGGTGATTGGTGAAAATTTAAATCTATATTTATGATTGTCAAAAAAATAGACATAGAAAATTACAAAGGTTTTGAGAAGCAGGAGATAGCATTTGAAGACAATCTGAATGTCTTTATTGGTGCTAATGCTTCTGGGAAGACTTCGCTTTTGGAGGCTGTTGTGAAGTGTTTGTATCAGTTAGTAAAATATATTTATCCTGAGTTGGAATATAAAAGCAAATTGTTAATAAATGATGAAAATATCAATTATGGAAAAACGTATTCAAACATAATTTCAAATATTTCCTATCCCGAAATCGGCACATGTTCTATCAATATTCACGCTGGAGAGATTAACCAAGAATCAAATCATCGAATCCAAAGTGAAGCAATATTGTTTGCGGATCAGCTCCGAATGGACTCTCTAAATAAAGGTGTTTCTACATTTCCCATAATTAAATACTATCCCACAAATAGAGGAAAAATAGAAAACAATACGGTTTCACTAAGTCGTAAAATTTATATAAGACCTCAATTTGAAGTTTGGGAAAACATTTATCAGGATGACAATTCCTATAGTCGTTTTTTGAATTGGTTTTTTGAATATGAAACGCAAGAATTAAGGTTAAAAAGAGACAGTGATGATTTTTTTTCTGTAGAAAGTCCTCATTTAAAATATGTGCGGCAGGCTGTAGAGAAAGCGCTTTATGTAGTTTATGACAAAAAATACATTATCAAATCAAATCGCAGAGCTATAGAAGGAAGCAGTCATCTAATACCAACCCTCTCTCTAAAATTAAAAAATGACACTGCTCCTGAAGAAGATATTGACTCTAAATCAGATGGCGAGAAAGCTATCATCTCCCTTGTAGCCGATATAGCATATAATCTTTCATTAGCACATGATTTTAATCAGGATGAAGAATATTTAAACGCTCCAGGTATCGTACTAATTGATGAAATTGAAGCACACCTACACCCCAACTGGCAGCGAAAAATCATCTCAATTCTGATTTCCGTTTTCCCTAAAATTCAATTTTTCATTACCACGCACTCTCCTCAGGTTATTTCTTCTGTCAATAGCAAAAACATATTTTTATGTGATAATTTTAATATTGAAAAAGTCAATTTAAAAACTAAAGGCGTGGATTCTAATACGCTGCTAAAGTTTCTGTTTAATGCTACAGACCGACCTAAACCATACATTGACTTGTTGAATAATTTTGAAGAAATCATTGACAATCAGGGAAATACTGAGGATTTGGAAAACATTATCAAAAAAATTGCTCAACTTGAAGATGAAGATACTGGCAATGATATAAGTGGTCTGGTAGGAGAATTGCGAATCAGATTAGAGGCTTATAAATTTGAATTGGAGCATGAAGTTGATTAGAAAAAACACCCCACCTTCTTTATTTGCAGAATATGTCAAGGATGAATTTGCCTCATTCAGTGAAATGGATAAGGAAGTAAAAGATGAGCTGAGATTAGCTCTATACAAAGAGCAACATGGCATCTGTGCTTACTGCCAGCAAAAGTTAAAATCTCTCGAAAGAACAAAGATTGAACATCATTGCGAACAGACTATTTGTAATGGAAAAGACGGCACTCAGGATAAACGTTTAGATTATAGAAACCTCTTCTTGGTTTGTTCGGGAAAGGGAGGAAAAAATAATGATGAGCATTGCGACACCTCTAAATCTAACTTTAATAAAACAAATGGACTTCCAATAAAAATTAATCCGCTTATCAGTAGTCATATTTCCAAAATTTCTTACTCATCTACCGGACTTATTCGTTCTTCAGATAAGCAGTTCCACTTTGAAATGGATATTATTCTCAACCTTAATCTTCATTATTTAAAAGATTTGAGACAGCGAAAATGGATAAGCATTTACAGGAATAGCAAGAGCAAGAGAAAAAACGGTGATGTTGATAAACAAAAAATGAGGAAATTATTGGATGCAGATTTGACAAAAAAAGAAGATAACTTCGTCAATAATTTTCCCGCATTAAGCGAATACATGAGAGATAAATTCTGCTAATTAACTGAACATAATTCTGCACGATTTTAAACTTAATCTTAATCTTCTGCTTAAACTTAGACATGAAAATATACACAAAATCAGGCGATACAGGCGAAACTTCTCTTTTTGGCGGACAACGTCTGCCCAAAAGTCATTTCCGCATAGAAGCTTATGGTACAGTAGATGAACTCAATTCTTATGTCGGCTTGATACGGGATAATACGGCAGATGATAATGTAAGAAATTTGTTAAAAACCATCCAAAATACGTTGTTTACGATTGGTTCTCACCTGGCTACCGAGAATAGTCACTCTCCACATGTTCCCGAAATTAAGGATGCTGATATTGAAGTGCTGGAAAAAGCGATGGATGCGATGGACAGTGAATTGCCTGCTTTGCGCAATTTTATCCTGCCAGGCGGACATACGACGGTTTCATTTTGTCATGTAGCACGTTGTGTGTGCAGGCGGGCAGAGCGACGAGTGGTGGCTTTGTCGCAGGATGCGGAGGTCTCCCCTATTCTGATTCGTTATTTGAATCGGCTTTCTGATTATTTCTTTGTGCTGGCGCGGAAACTGGCGCAGGATTTGAATGCTGAGGAAGTGGTTTGGAAGCCTTGATTCTCAAATTCAAACTCAAAAGACAAACTCAAATTCAAGTGACAAACTCATTACAGTTTGGTCGATAGTCCGCAGTCGATAGTCGATGGCTGTTTTACAAGTAACAATAATTTTGTCCAGCTTTTTTACGCATTTTGCAAAGCAAAATGAAATACTAAAACAACCTAAATTCTCCAATCCGACAGTTATCGGGACAAATTCAAATTCAAAAAACAAACTCAAATTCAAAACTACACGTGGGTAAAATTTGGTCGATAGTCCGCAGTCGATGGTCGATGGCTGTTTCATAACAAAAAACAATTTTACTCAGTTTTCTTATACATTTTGCAAAGCAAAATGACCTGAATACTCCAAAGCAGCTATCGTCTATGGACCATCGACTATCGACCAAGCTGAATAGCTTTCTATATAAACAAAAAAAGCAGACCAAAGTCTGCTCCAATCAAAGTCATAGGATCTCTAATTTTCTTTAATACAGAGGACTTTCGTCCAATGGATCAGTGAATTTCGAGCTGATTGTCTTTTGCATTCAATAAGGCAAAATTATTTGGAATCATAGAGTTTCCGTGCATTGCCCGAATGAGCATATCGTGATTTTTTTGGTAATCTTTGTAGGTTTCAAAATCCTTGTACATCACATCTCCTAGATAATTGATAATTACCCGGTAACAAAGCTTTTCTACTTTGTAATAGAATTGAGTACAAACAGATTTGATATTCCCTGCTTCCAGTTCGTTTAATGTATTTTGCATAGTCAGTCGTTAAGAAAATGTTAAAAACATTGGAGCAAATTTAATGCCAAAAGCCTTTGCTTATTGATACGTAAAAACGACTAAAAGTGGTCAGAAAAATAGCATCTATTTTCCTAAAATTTCAAATTGCTCTTCTAAACGATAGCCATTTGCATCGACCAGCGTCAGCCTGTATTCGCCTGGTTCCGGATTGAGTTTTAACTGATGGAACGTTTCTGTAGCACCAGCATATTCATCATTGATGTGCCAGTATATTTTTGTATCGGGTGTTCGGTGAGCCACCTTGAATACTGTGCTGCTTTGCGCTCCATCGAGGTCTTTGGGGACATATATTTTGGCCCGTGGCTTGGGATAGATTAGCTGCATGGGCTTATTTTTGGCGAGGTGTCCAGCATCGAGGCAGTCTTTTCGATAAGGCGGTAAAACCTGATAATCCGGGTGTTTGCTTTTATAATAAAACTCTTCGAGTGCTGGCAATACAAAGCGATTTTCATGCACCATGTTGGCAGGTGTTTCACATTCACTATGTACACGAAACTGCTTATTTTGATCCAAATGAATCGTTTGGTGATAAGGGCAGGCAGGTGCTTCTACACTTCTTGCGGGTGTCCAGATGGTGTCTGCAACTTCACAAATGGGCAGTGCGCGGTAGCCGCTTTTCGAACAAACTGCAATCCTGACCATATCGTCATAAGGTTTTTCAAACCAGTCGCCAGTTGGCAAAATATCAAATAGATCAAATAATACAGGAGCTGCTGCGCTAATCCCGACGAGTCCGGGACGACCTTCCCCATCGGCATTGCCTACCCATACGCCTACGGCATACTCTGGTGTCACGCCAACTGCCCAGGCATCTCTAAAGCCAAAACTAGTGCCGGTTTTCCAGGCAATCCGTTTTGAAGAAGCGTATAATTCCCAGGAACCTTCGGAGGTCGGGCGTTCCACTTCCTTCATGGTTTCGAGCGTTATCCAAGTTGCGGCTGCGCTGAGGTGTGTGGGGTCTTTGAGTAGCCTGCGTTCTGGTGTTTTGGGTGGCTGGTAGCCATGAATATAATTTGGTTTTCTCCAGTCTTTGGGGTCGTATCTGCCATTATTTCCATAAAAATGTCCAGCCGTTCGTGCCATGCAGGTGTAGGCATTCGTTACATCCCAAAGCGTTGTTTCTGCGCCGCCCAACACCAATGTCAAACCATAATGTGCAGGCGGTTTATTGAGCGTACTGAATCCCATTTTTTTCAAGCCAAAGTGAAATTTTTCTGTGCTGTATTGCTTCAACATCCGTACAGTCGGCACATTCAAAGAACGGATAATTGCTCGGCGTGCAGGTACTGCGCCATCATAATTTTCATGAAAATTTACGGGACGATAGCCAAACATGTTTGTTGGCACATCAGGAATCAGGCTTTGCGGCAATAATTCTCCTTCATCCAGCATCATGGCGTATAGAAAAGGCTTTAGGATACTTCCAGAACTTCTTGGTGCCTGTATGACGTCTACTTCGTGTCCGTGTTCATTGCTTTTTTGTTTAAATACATTTCCAATATAAGCCAGCACATTCCCAGTTTCTACCTCAATAATGACAGCAGCAAGATTGTGAATACCATTTGCCGAAAGGCGATTATTATGCTTTTGTACTGTTCGCGTAGCGAATAACTGTAACTGTCGGTCAATGGTGGTACGCAGTCGCGTAACGCTGTTTTTCTTGTGTTTAAACTGCTCCGCAAATGCCCGGTCTAAAAGATGTGGCGCAAGTCGGGGCAAAGGATGCGGTTTGTCGGGCAGGTCTTCCATTTTTGCCAATTCGCAGGTCAGTGAATCCAGTGTGCCATTGACCAGCATCCGATCTAAGAGTCGATTTCTTTTATCCAGCAATACTTGTCGATTCCGTCCAGGATGTACCAGTGAAGGGCTATTGGGCAGTACAGCCAGTGTAGCAACTTCTGCCCAGGAAAGCAAGTCGGGTGCTTTTCCATAATACCGCCAGGAAGCGGCATCTAGTCCGACCACATTTCCCCCGAAAGGGGCATTAGACGCATATAAAGCCAGAATTTCCTGTTTGGTGTCTCGCAGTTCGAGGCGACTTGCCAGTATGATTTCGATAATTTTTTGTCTGATATTTCTCGACTTCCCTTTGCGCGACATGCGGATGACTTGCATGGTCAGTGTGCTGCCACCGCTCACAATCCGTCCATTGCGAATATTTTGCTGCATCGCCCGTCCAAAACCCAGCGGATCAAAACCCGGATGTTTAAAAAATCGCTTGTCCTCAAAAGTCGTGATGGCTTTGATAAATTTTTCTGGCACATTTTCCTGATAAGGGAATCGCCATTGTCCGTCATTTGCAATTCTTGCGCCTAGCAAACTTCCATCATTGTCTTCCAATATCATACAGGTCGGATCGCTAAAAAGATGGCGTGGCAGGCATAGCGCGTAGCATATCAGTAGCCCTACAAGAACAATCAGTGTCTTGTTTCGGTGTTTTTGGAATAAAAAATGGTAGGCTTTTTTAATGATGAATGATGAACTATGAACGATGAGTGGCGGATTTTATCTTTGTAAAAATAGCAGAAAAAAGGTAAGGGTTCTGCTAGGTCTTCAGATTTAACAAAACTTTGAGGTAACAGTTTAGTCGATGGTCAATAGTCCATGGTCGATGGCTGTATCCCAACTATGGACTATCGACCATCGACTAAACTCTATTACACCTCCGTCCGATGTCCTTTTGTAAATTGCTCAATCAATTCGGCAAGATTGATGGACAGATCGGTCATTTCTTCTATGCGCTTCCGCTTTTCTGTGCGGTCTATCATCACTCGTTCAGTGTAAACTATGGTATTGCTTTCCAGTCGCAACATACTTTTCAGGCTTTTTTTATGGGTCAGCAACATATCCCGAAAACCATTATTCAATAAAGAATCTGCGAAATAACTATCGTTATAGCTTAGGGTATAATTATCCATGAGCAGGCGTTCATCTGCTTCTTCATCGGATTCAAAAAACAGATTTTTGATTTTGCGGAGTATTTTCCGTCCTGGTTTGCCAGGCGCGATGGAGAGCTGATATCGATAGAAATTATCGCAATGAACAAAAACAGAGGTATAAGGGTCTGTTTTTATCCGGCGTTTATTTCCATGTCCGACTGTCCTGCTCACATAAAATGAAAAAACCCGAATATGCCGACCACGATACTCTCCTTCTATGGAAGGTGCTTGTAGCCATTCCGTTTTGGCAAACAGAATATCAAGACCAAGATATTTTGACAAATCATGGTATTCCCGCAAGATGGGGTCGCGTAGATATTGAAGCATAAATGTGGTATCGCTTAGTTGGCTCTGATTATTTCATACTATTGATATATTGCTCAAATTCATTGACAAAATGATTGAAACTTTCCGAACATTGGCGAAGCCAGTTGATGTCGAAAGATTTAGAAAGTTGCTCTACAATTGGATTAGTATGTCTTGTTCTTAATCCTGATGTCTTTCCATAAACAAGTTTCTTCATCTTTCCCCTTGCCTTCTCCTCTATCGGAGCAACTTTTTCAGCCTCCGGATTATCTCTTTTCGCTTTCAGATACCAAAGCCAATATTCAATTGCCTGAACAGGTATAAAAAAGATTGCCTTACTATCCAGTCCACTTTCATCCAATTCTTTCAACATAGTTAAAAATATATCATTATGAAATCCGTCATCTGCATCTCTACCAACAAAGCACAAATCTATTCCAAAACTAAGTATTCCATCACGAACAAACCGAACAAATTTTTTCTTAATATACCCACTGCCATTAGGTTTATATTTATTACTCAATGCCGATTCATGTTCAAACCTAATGGACATGTTTTCACAAAACAATTCTTCTAATTGGGGAATAGTTTGTTCAATAAAGATTTTGCACGCTGAATCTTCTGCCAGAATGCCATATTTAATTTCACTCATTGGGGAACTCCATCTAATAATCCAGCAGCCCAGTGTTGTCCTAATGGCTCTCCCTGCAAACTGAATTTAGGTAATTTTTTTGCTTCGGCTTTCTTATTCCTATACTCAACTATATCTATAAGAAGATTTTTTACTATCGTTTCATCATCTGGTTTATCGACTATAAAAATACTTTCCATCGAATCTTTAAACTCATCCACCACCTGTGTACTATGAGTCGTCAAAATGACCTGAACACCCTTATCCTCCGCCAAGTCAAAAATATAGTCTATCACTTCTTTTATCCGTCTTGGATGAATGCCTTTTTCTGGTTCTTCGAGTAATAACACCTTTGGAGGATTAGGCTGGTAAATGATGCAGAGTAAGGCTAAAAAATATAGTGTCCCTTCGGATACTTCATCTGCTCTAAAATCATTACCATGGCGATCGAAAAGCGTAATTTGCCTAACTTCTCCTTCCTTTCCATTTTGCAAAATAGGTGTTCTGATTAACTCAAAATCCTTTACACATTTTTGCAGTTCAGCTTCAATTTTTTTCAATTGGAGCGCATTATTATTATTCAGATAATCAATGAAAGAGACGAGATTGGAAGCATCATTTTCTATGTAGCCAGTTTGTTTTCCTGCTTTGCCCTTGAAGGCAGAGAGTTGAATGTTGTAGTAGCGGAGGTGGCTCAAATTTCTTAGATTTTGATAAGCCTCCTTTTCTTCTTTACGCTGTGAGTGTAAGAAGATTCCAGCACTAACCTGCGGTAAAGATTTCGTATATCCCGCAGAATCTTTTAATATATGTATTTGCTTTAAATTAACAGAAACTGATATTGTTTCATAAGCAACAGGAGCATAATTTGCCCCATAAGGATGCACCAATCTGTAATAGGTAAATTCATTTCCAGAAAGTGGTTTATCAAATACATCAAGTTCTAATCTCTCAGTACCAATTCCAATAAATTCAGTATATTTATCATCTGAGTTACCATACAAAATCAAATGATGATAATAAAACTCCCCTTCCCCTTCAAAACAAGTCGTAAACTTCACCGCCGTCTCCTCACTATTAGTATTCTGGTGCTGATAAGAAATCCGCTGTAGTTCTTCCTCGTTCGGAAAATGTCCATCAATATACCGCCCCAAAAACTCCAATGCCCTTAGAATATTACTCTTTCCCGAATTATTCGGACCAATCAACAGATTCACATCCTGCAAACGAAGTGTGACGTCTTTTAGGCTTTTAAAGTTTTGTATGCGAATAGAATGTAACATATCGTAAAGTTAACAGGATATTTTGTGTAAAACAAGAGAACGGAAATCTATTTCCAAGCCTTCTTACTTCAAGACCGCTTCAATTTCCCGCAGCAATTCCTGTCCTGTTGGTTTTAAATCACTTAGCCCCGTAGCATCCGATTTGCTCATAGCTAAGATCATAAAGTTATCTGCCAGTATTTCATCTGGATGAATGATGTAATCAGTATTGGGACCGATTTGGCGATGAAAATCGGCTTGTAACGTTTCGCGGAGGCTGCTTTTCTCCTCCTTTCCGACTAGTACCGACCAGCTTTTTTCTGTTTTTTTGATTTCAAATAAAGCAAATTCCAGGTAGCTAAAAAAATCGGGTGTGTCAGGATTTTGTGCTGCCTTTTTGGAGTAGATCAATGGGATGGCTTTGGTGCTTCCTGCATCATCTTTCAATGTAATGGCATACCGAATGTCTATGCCATCAGGATTGAGCAAGACTTGACGATCAAGCTTTTCAGGAAGCTTGAGTGGCTTGATTTTTTCAAAGCCAATGAGTTGATATAATGCTGCTCGCTTGTCAGGATTTAATCGTGAATAGACATGGAATATTTCGTGCAGCATGGTTTCCAGAAAACTATCTTCATTTCCGCCAAGGACATTATATGGAATTACAATTGCATCTTCACGGGTATAATAAACAGATGTTCCATAATGCTCCGCTTTGGTCTTTAACAGTTTTACTCCTTTTGGAAAAATATCTGGTGAGATTTTATCGCAAAGCACTTTGGCTTTTTCCATCGCTGTTTTTACAAATTCGGTTTCTTCTTTGCTAAAATCGGCTACATCTTTTCTTAAAAAATCTTTATAAGTTTCTATCTGTTCGGCACGATTATCGGGAAGCTGCTGCTTCATTTGGATCTCCATATCTAGCTTTCTGATCTTATCGAAAAAACCTTCTATTTTATCTTCACTGATGACCTGTGCAGCAGCAGTGCTGTCTAATAATCGGATGTTTTGTGTGATGGGTTCAGGGGCAGGCGACTTGATTTTGCATTGTGCAAATAGTAGGATGACAATTGTGAGGTAGAGTAATCTTGTCGTCATAACGTTTTAGCTTTTTGGTACTTTGACGAATTGCTGGGTTGCGCATCGCGGCGTTTTTTAAACCACATACGAGCGACGAAGGGGTACTAAGGGCT
The DNA here is from genome assembly GCA_937951615.1 of uncultured Saprospiraceae bacterium. Classification (GTDB taxonomy): domain Bacteria; phylum Bacteroidota; class Bacteroidia; order Chitinophagales; family Saprospiraceae; genus JAHDEO01. Next base: position 21,416 of record CALFBH010000039.1, read on the forward strand.
TGCGCAAAAATAAACGCTTCATTTAATGGTGTCTTTTTGCTTTCATACTGCGTTATGAAATGAATCATTTATCCCGATAAAATCTACATTTCATGCCTTGTCTGAAACCAAAAATCCTACCCTAAATTTGTAGCC
>CALFBH010000040.1 GCA_937951615.1 uncultured Saprospiraceae bacterium
ACGAAGGATTTGATTAAAATTAGTGGTTTGTCTCTGGAAATATGCTGTATTTTCAACTAAATTCGTCTGACGACAACGGAATTTGCTCAACGATGCTTTGATAGAACACGACTAAAATTTTGATGCGTTTGCCCTGAAAAACATTAGGAACGTGCGCGAAGGCAAAAGAAGCAGCCTAAATTGTGCAATTATTTCGCACACGTTCCTTATCTTTGTAAAGTATGAAAGTTGATATATAATATACCATCCGATCTGATTAGACAATCTGAATGCCTGGAATTTTCTTCTTGTGAAAACAATTGAAAAATCTAAGGGTCAGTCCTATCTGTCTATATAAATAAAATTTTAGAATTTATAGCTAATACGAAAGACGCTTATGGTCGCCATAAGCGTAATATGCTATATCAAAATTTCAACGATGAAAATTAATTCAATAGAATTAAAATATAACAACCCAATAGGCGAAGACAAATTAGATGAAATCATAAGTCTTCTAGACATAAAATCCAGCGATACAATAGTTGATATAGGAGGAGGCACAGGAAGTGTCCTTGTAAAAATGATTCAAGACAGTGGAGCAAAAGGCATCTTAATAGACTTAGATGAGAAATTAATAGAGCAATGTCGGAAGACCTCAAAATCAATGCTTGAAACGGGGCAATTAACACTGATTGCCAAAGATGCCAAAGCTTATATTCAACAATTAGACCCTGAAAGTGTAGATTGTTTTGTCTGCGTGGGAGCATCCCATGTATTTGACGACTACCTGAATTTAATGAAAACAATTATTCCTTATTTAAAACCAGGAGGATTTATACTTGCAGGAGAGGAGTTTTGGGCAAAAAAGCCAGCACAGGAATATTTGGATATATTAGGGGCAGAAGAATCTGAATCAGGCTACCATTATGAGAATATTGAAGGACCTGAAAAGTTAGGCTTGACCTACCTATATTCGCATATTGCCTCTCAATATGACTGGAATAAATTTGAAGGAATCTATTTCTTAGAAGAAGAGCTAAAAGCACTGGATTTTCCAGCAACTAAAAGAAAAGAACATTTGGAAAAGCTAAGATCATTTCGGGGGGCTCAGTTTAAGTTCGGGCGATCAACAATGGGTTTTGGCTTATATCTATTTGCGAAGGATTTAAAAAAATAAAAACAGTATGTAACTGGACTTTGGACGATTTTATGTCCAAAGTCCAGATTAATATTCTTTTGTAAATGTTTACTAAAGCTCCAAATTTATCCAGCAGCCTCGGCTATAGGTGTCAATGCATAGACAATCCCTCCAACAAGCGTTATAGCCAACACCCAATAAGCAGCGCCAGATAAAATCCAGCTTATGCTTTTCTTCTCAAAAAGTCCTTTGCTCACCAATACAGGTGCTACATACATAATGGCTGTCATGAATCCATGATACATACCATGTACAAACTGACTCATCCCTTCCTCCGTATGACTTGCGTATCTCGACATTGCATAGGCAATGACTCCAGCCATTAAGAGTGCTCCAATCATGCTAATTGGATCAGTCGATTTCATATCCTCTTCTGTGAGACCCGCACCTTTCATCCAACCTTGTCCAAGTACTTTTGGGTGAAACCAAACAAATCCCAAAACCATAACTGAGATGGCTCCTGCGATAATTGCTACATAATTCATAATCCGTAATATTTTGATATTAAAAAATAAAATAAGGTTTTAGGCTGCTAATTTAAAATGATTTTTGGTTTTATTGAAGATATAAGGAAAATAATTAGGTGTGAAAAATGTTGTTGCTTTTCATGGTGCATTGGATCAAATAGTAGAAATAGCCTTGCAAAATGAGTACTGAAATGACCTGAATCCTAAAAAACAGCCATCGACTATGGACTATGGACTATCGACCCAAATTGTTATGTTTTCTACCCACATGACTTTATCCTTTTAAATCCTTACCTTTGCAGCCTATTATCACGCAGAATAACTGCCAAAATTTAATAGCCATAAAATATAACATTTGAAATTCGATGAATTTAATTTTTGCGGGGAGTTATTAGACGGGCTGGATGCCATGGGCTTTGAAACGGCAACGCCGATACAGGAACAAGCCATTCCCAAAATAATGAACAAGCAGGATTTGATTGCCTGCGCACAAACCGGAACTGGAAAAACAGCAGCTTTTTTGCTGCCTGTTTTGAATAGAATAACAACCTCCGATAATCGGGGAACCATCAATACCCTTGTCATTGCACCCACGCGAGAGCTGGCGATGCAAATAGATCAGCAAGTAGAAGGCTTTGCTTATTTTCTAGGTGTGAGTTCGCTGGCTGTCTATGGTGGCGGTGATGGGATGTCCTGGGAACAGCAGAAAAAAGCCTTGACTAAAGGAGCAGATATTATCATAGCTACGCCCGGACGACTGATTTCGCATATCGGACTAGGTTATGTGAATTTCGATAATCTGGAACACCTGATTCTGGATGAGGCCGACCGAATGTTGGACATGGGCTTCTTTGAGGATATTATGAATATTGTCAAAAAACTGCCCGAAAATCGGCAAACTTTGCTTTTTTCAGCCACCATGCCACCGAAAATTCGGAAATTGTCGAAACAAATTCTTCAAACTCCTGACAGCATCAATATTGCGATGTCAAAACCAGCAGCAGGCGTACTACAGGCAGCTTATCTGGTTTTTGAAGAAAATAAACTTGAACTGCTGAAGCACTTGATTAAGGGCAAGAAAAATTATCAAAGCATCATTGTTTTTTCTTCTACCAAAAGACTAGTGGCACAAATTGCACGCGCCCTGAAAAAATCAGGCTTTCAGGCAGCAGGAATTTCGTCAGACCTAGAACAGAAGGAAAGAGAGCAGGTCTTAATGTCTTTCAGAAATCGCCAAACGCAAATACTGGTTGCAACAGATATTATGGCGAGAGGGATTGACATCAAAGAAATTAACCTTGTGGTCAATTTTGATGTACCCAATGATGCTGAGGATTATGTACACCGGGTCGGAAGAACTGCCCGTGCAGATTCAACAGGGGTAGCACTGACTTTTATCAACAGAAAAGATCAGCGAAAATTCAAGGGCATAGAAGACTTAATAGAACAGGAAATTCAGAAAATAAACACGCCAGCAGAAATAGGGGAGTCACCAAAGTACGATCCAAAGAAGAATAGTGGCGGTGGTGGTTATCGTGGCGGCGGTGGCGGAAGACATGGCGGCGGCGGTCGCAGGCATGGTGGTGGCGGTGGTCGCAATAAAGGCGGTTCGTCAGGCGGCAACCGTGGCGGAGGAAAAAGGAGGTGATACGAGTTGCGAGTTGTTGTGTTGCGAGTTACCATGTTTTTGCTTCGCAAAAAACATAAACTATTCCAACCCGAACCCGCAACCCGCAAACCCGCAACCCACAAACCCGCAACCCGCAACCCGAACCCGCAACCCACAAACCCGCAACCCACAAACCCGCAACCCGACAACCCGCAACTCAACAAACAATAATGACAATAACAATAGTCGGCATCGGACTCATAGGCGGTTCTATGGGCATTGGCTTATTGGAATCCGGTTTTGCAAAAAAAATTATCGGAGTAGATAAGCGGGAAGAGCATCTCAACAAAGCCCTGCGCCGCAAAATCATTGACGAAGCGATGGATTTGGATGCAGCCATGGCAGTGAGCGATGTCGTCATCATTGCTACGCCAGTAGATACCATTATAGATATTGTTCCTATGGTATTGAATCGGGTGGACAAGCAAGTCGTACTAGATGTTGGTTCTACCAAAAAAGCCCTTTTAGATACGATAGCGGATCACCCGAAACGCAAGCGATTTGTCGCTACCCACCCAATGGCAGGAACGGAGTTCTCTGGTCCAGAAGCCGCTATTCCTGATTTATTCACCGATAAATGTACAGTGATCTGCAATGAAGAGGACAGCGATGTAGATGCGGTAAAGGTCGTTAAAGATTTATATACAGCCCTGAAAATGAACATACTCCACCTCGAAGCTGCTGCGCACGACGTCCATGCGGCTTATGTCTCGCACATCTCACACATCACTTCTTTTGCTTTGGCGCTGACCGTCTTGGAAAAAGAAAAAGACGAAGCTCGGATATTTGATATGGCGAGTGGTGGATTCAGTTCTACAGTACGTCTTGCCAAGTCGAATCCCAAGATGTGGGTGCCTATTTTCAAACAAAATCGGGATAATGTATTAGATGTTTTGGATGAACATATCAGTGTCTTATCGCAATTTAGAAGCTTGTTGATCAAGAATAATTTTGATACTTTTGAGGAGTTGATTTGTAAAGCGAATGAGATAGAAAGGATATTAAATAATGAGTGAAATGAAAAACATCTGGCTACAAGGCGGACCATTTTTAGAGTTAAGCTTCGTTTTAGAAAACTCAAGTTCTGAAGAAGAAAGATTTAGGTATATACTGGAACAATTTACAGCTTTAGGGTTTCAGTGTAATAATGAGAATGTGGATGACTTGGTTTATACGAAAAAAATAGCAGCAATTTTTAAACCCAAGTAGATATGAATAAAATAGAGGTGTTAATATTGTCGATAATAATCATTTTATTTTATGCGTGTGTGAATTTTACGCTTACAATTAAGTCTGAAAAATCATTATTACCATTCAATTTGACTTTACATGGATTATATAGAGAAAGTACATGAGTTATCGTTGAGAAGGTCTAAAATGAGTGACTTATCCGCTGATATTGGGAAATTGAAAAATTTGAGGATATTAGACTTGTCGGGATCACGAATAAGATCAATTCCTCCAGAAATAGGGAACTGCAAAAAACTTAGAGTATTATTGGCCAATGCCAGTCAGTTAGAAGAAATTCCATCCACCATTAAAAATCTTAAGGATTTAAGGGTACTCAATCTGGGACATTGTAAAATCAAAAGGATTCCTGAAGAATTAGGTGAATTAGATAATTTATGGTCGCTTAGCTTAGCAGGTAATGAAATTAAAGAATTGCCGGAAAGTATATCGAATTTGAAGAATTTGACCTTCTTTTCAATTGCAGGCAATCATTTAAAAGAATTTCCAAAACCTGTATTAGGATTAGAAAGTGTATGCAATTTATGGATGCATAAAAATGACTTCAAAAGTATTCCAATAGAAATAGAAGAAATGGAGAATATAACTCACCTGCTCATTGACGCGCATGAAATTGAAAATGTAGAAGAAATACAGACCTTACTCCCAGAACTTAGAATTATTGATGAAGAAAAAAGATAGGTAGTGTTCAGATTCTATTTCAAAATAAAATCTTGCCTCTCGCTTCTAAACTCAAAACTCAAAAGCCCGCATCACCGGATACCGCTTATGCGTAGGCTCATAATGCTTCGATTGCTGATACACAAACTCTAGCTGCGCATAAGCATTAGCCGCAAATTCTTCATCCTCCTTTTTTCTTTTTTCTAAAGCCGCTTTTATCTCGGGTTGATTGCGTAGAATCTCAGCAGCCTCATCTTCAAAAATATAAGAAGAAAAGTGTTCTTTTTGCATCAAAATACCATCGAAAAAATTCCAGGCAAACCAGGAATCAGGAGCTTGTGGTTCTAGTGTTTCTACAATGTAGCGGTTGGTCGGCTGATTGACTTTTACCACATAATCGCCTTTGAAAAATTGAAGCGTTTCTACCCGTTTTTCGACTCCTACATTGCTGTGCAAATGATGTCCTTCATAAGCATTTCGGGTGTCAAAATCTTTGATATAATAGACCTCACCTTTTATCGCCTGATTGTTTTGCAGTGGCGTCATTTCTACGCCATTCCATTGCAAGCGTTCGATGACTTCCCGCCAAGCCTGAGGTATGATATAAGCATAAGGTTTTTCGATAGAAAGCGTTGGTTTATAGTTTTTTAAATAAGGAATGTTCTTGGTGAAAGGCTGATTCTGATCATAATACAAACGGTCTTCTCCACTGACTTCACTCGGTTTATATCCAGCTTCATAACCTTTAAATTCAAGCTCATTCACCTGTTCGGTATCCAGCGTCCAGTTGAGGTCGAAAGTCGATTGTGCGCAGACATTTTCATTCGCTTCCGCTTTCAGGCGGGCAATTTTACCGCCATCTTTTTCCATAATATAAATAATGGATTCCATAAAGGCATAAGTCGAAGCAACACGATCTTTAAAGGGCTTCAGCATGTGTGTTTCAGGCATAAAGCCAATGGTATTAAACAAAGAAGTATAACCCGTCGAGTACCGACCCAAATCCAGAAAAGCAATAATGCCTTTGTCGGGTGTTTCGCGGGCATACACGTAGGGACAAGATTCCCAGTTTCTGCTTTTCATCTGTGCATAAAGTTGTGGCATCATCTCTTCGTCCAGATAAGTTCCCAGTCCCTTTTCCAGTCGATCGTGCTGATTGGGAATAATGGTCATCGTATATTGATAATCTGCACCATTGGAGGTATGATTGTCCACAAAAAGAGTGGGCTGCCAGTCCTGAAAGATTCGAGTAAAAGCCTCAGCATTCCGCGAATCCGCTTTGATAAAATCCCGATTCAGATCAAGATTCCGAGCATTACCCCTAAAACCATAACTCTCTGGCCCATCCTGATTAGCGCGGGTATGCGAATTGCGATTCAGTGCGCCACCAATATTGTATAATGGAATCACCACCAAGACAAGATTCTCAGGCAATTGATCTTTCTGTGCATAGTCGCGAAGCAACATCATGGACGCATCCACTCCACAGGGTTCGCCCGGATGTATGCCATTATTAATCAGCAAAATTTGTCTGCCTTTTTTGCGTAGAGATACAGGATCGAAATCACCATCATTAGAAAAAACAAGGGCATGAAGCGGTCGGCCTATATCCGTTTTACCATATTCCATCAACTTCATTTTGGCGAAAGCCTGATCCAGCTTTTTATAATAGGCGATAGCCTCATCATAAGTGGCGGTTGTATTATGATCACGTTCGTGTGCTGTTGCCCAGTCTGTATTGTTCATATCCGTAATTTGAGTGATGGCAGGGTGGCAGGAAGTCAGTAAAATGACAACGAATCCTAAAATAAATGCTCTCATGCTATTGATTTTCATCAAAAATAGGGGCTTTTTTGAATAAGGTATCATTATTGTGGAATAATATTGCTGTAAAATAGACTTTATTAGTAAATGTCTTATTTTTGCGCAAAATAAAACAAAACATGAAAGTACTATACCCTTATTTATCTTTGCTATTAGTGGTGACTTTAGCATTTTCCAGCTGTAGAAAATACGAATGTAATCCCTATATTTTTCCGCTGCGTACAAAGAAAGCAAGAGTAGTTAATAGTTGGAATTACGACTTAGTATTGCGCAACGGATTAGATGTAACAACTGGAAATGTCACTGCAAACACAGGAGAAGCAACCATAGATTACAGCCTAAGCAAAATTGGTTTTGACAATCAAGACCGTTTTGCCACCTGGATATATTTTAATGATTTAGATACCCTCAAACAATATGATGGCTCATGGGAATTTCAAGACAAAAAAGAGAAAGTCATCCTAAAATTTGACGAACCTTTCCCACCAAGCGGACAATTTCAGGAATGGAACCTGATTCGCTTACAGGAACGAAATCTGTGGTGGACAGAAGACACAGAAGAAAATAATCACCTGGAATATCGATTGACGCCAACAGCGGGCAAGAGCGGAATTTTATAGAAAACGTGTTGCGAGTTGCGAGTTGATGAGTTGCGAGTTAAAATAGTTCGTTTTTTTGCTTTGCAAAAAAAAAACACGCAACACGACAACACGCAACACGACAACACGCAACACGACAACACGACAACACGCAACACGCAACACGCAACACGCAACACGCAACACGCAACACGCAACACGCAACACGCAACACGCAACACGCAACACAACAAAAAAAATGGCAAAAAAGCGCAATAAAATAAATATCTACACCAGTGATTCCTATAAAAATGAACCTCGGTCTACCAACACATTACCGCCAGAAAAACAAAACTTGCGGGTATTACTAGACAAGAAGAAACGCAGAGGAAAAGAAGTCACACTCATCACAGGATTTATAGGTTCGGAAGATGCTCTGAAAGACCTCGGTAAACTCCTCAAAAGCAAATGTGGCGTAGGTGGTTCTGCCAAAGACGGAGAAATCATGGTACAGGGCAATAAGCGAGACCAAGTCATAGAAATACTCTTAGCAAAAGGATATAAAGCAAAGAAATCAGGAGGCTAGAGGTGTTCAGTAGCAATGCCAATATCAGTATCAGTTGCAGTATTCAGTAATGTAAAAATATCCCGATGCGCCACCCAACTTAGTGCCCCTTATTAGTGGTTCAAAAAAAACACCCCGATGCGCAACCCAGTAAAAACACCCCAATAGATAATCTCTCTTCTCTCAAGGCTTATCCAAAGTAAACCCAAAAGTAGAACCCACATTCAAAGTACTCCGCACATTTACCGTCTGTTTATGCGCTTCAATAATATGCTTCACAATAGACAAGCCCAGCCCGCTACCACCTTCCTCACGCGAACGCCCTTTATCCACCCGGTAAAAACGCTCAAACAAACGAGGCAGATGTTTGCTATCAATACCATAACCATCATCCGCTACTTCTATAAGTAAATGCTTATCATCCATGTCATAAAAACCAATGCGAGTCCGCCCTTCTTTCTTACCATATTTAATGGAGTTGGTCATCAAATTAACCAGCACCTGCCGAATGCGTTCTCGATCAGCTACGACATTAAACGCCCTGTCAGAACCCTGATCAAACTCAAAGCGGATCTTCTTTTCTTGAGCAGAAATACCCAGCTCATCAAAAATTTCTTGTGTCAATTTGTGAATATCAAATCGTTGAATATCAAGCAATAAGTCTTCCGACTCTATTTGGGCAATCATGTCGAGGTCTGCAACAATAGTATTTAGCCTTTCTACATTTTTGGCAGCCCGTTCCAGATAAAGCATGTTAATTTTCTCATCATACAAACCGCCTTCCAGTAGGGTATGAATAAAACCCTGCACATTAAAAATAGGCGTTTTGAGTTCATGGGAAATATTACCAATAAAATCGCGCCGATAAGCCTCCATCTTTCTCAGCGAAGTGATTTCTTTGTCCCGCTCATTTGCCCATATTTTCACCTCTTCTTCCACTTCGTCTATCACATGACTATTCATGTCCAGTTGCTTGCTTTCCTTCTTTTTTGAGGCTTTCGTTTTCCGAATAGTTTTATAAATCAATTGCACTCTCTGGTAGATAAAACGCTCTAAGGAGCGAACATTGATAAAATAAGCCACGACAAAAGTAAGTAAAGAAACAAGCACTAAATGCCACCAAAGCAACTGACCATCAAAGGCTAAACGAAGTAGTAATAAGGAAAGCCCAACCGTCAGCGTAGTGACAAGAGCTGTATAGACAGCTATTTGACGAGGGCTTAGATTTTTTTCGCTTAATGAACCCATATATTTAATTATTGTATTTAACTCAATTTACTTAAAAATGATTTAAGACTGAAATTATTTTTATACTTTACGCCAAAATCACCTAAACATTTTTCACTAATAAAATTTACTGACAATGAATCACTTAAAAATCACTTTGCTGATTTTACTGACCTGCGCTTTTGCCAAAAACATGGATGCCCAATTATTGTGGCAGGATATCGAAGCATCCAGAATACCAGACAAAGGCATGCGGTACATTACGCCAAAGGAATTTAAAACCTATGCCTTAAATGAAAATGACTTGAAAAAGGTATTAGAAATTGCCCCATTGGAAGACACCAAAGCGGCTACACTGAAACCTGCTTATTTTTCGATGCCAATGCCCGATGGAACGATGAGGAATTTTGAAATCGTTAATTCACCAGTCATGGCAGCCGAATTGGGTGCTAAATACCCTGAAATACAAACCTATTCCGGTTATGATATTCAGAATCCAGCAAATACCGCTCGATTTGACCTCACGCCTCAGGGATTTCATGCCATGATTTTTACTCAGGAATTTGGGACAGTTTACATTGATCCTTATTCATTTGATAGAAAAGGATATTACACCGTTTATAAAAGAAAAGATTTTCGCTCTGCTCTGCCTAAGAATTTTGAATGTGGTGTCTTAGGCGACCCGATAGACATCAGTGGACTGGACCAAAGCAAGCTGGCAGAAACGCCTCTTGGCGACTGCACAAAAAGAACGTATAGACTCGCAGTGGCGGCAACAGGTGAATATACTGCTTTTCATGGAGGCACTCAAGCCTTAGCAATAGCAGCACAGGTAACGACAATGAACAGGGTGAATGGTGTTTATATGCGAGACATGGCCATTTTTATGGAAATTGTTGCCAATAATGATGTCATCGTTTATACCAATGCGAATAATGATCCCTATACGAATGGGAATCCTGGAAGCATGATTAATCAGGTACAAACGGATTGCGACAATAATATAGGGAGCAATAATTATGACATCGGGCATGTTTTTGGTACAAATAGCGGAGGACTGGCAGGACTAGGAGTCATTTGCTCAAACGGAAATAAAGCAAGTGGCGTGACAGGTAGTTCGGCACCTGTTGGCGACCCATTCGATATTGATTATGTAGCCCATGAAATAGGACACCAGTTTGGTTGTAACCACACCTTCAATAATTCTTGTGGTGGCAATCGAAACACCAGCACAGCCTACGAACCAGGTAGTGGAAGCACCATCATGGCTTACGCAGGAATTTGTCCACCTAATGTCCAGTCTAATAGCGATGACCATTTCCATATTATTAGTTTACAGGAAATGAGCAATGAAATTTTAAGTACGTCTTGTCCGGTGCTGACGCCACTTAGCAATACTGCCCCAACGATAAATAATGTACCAACAGGATTGACCATTCCGGGCGGCACGCCTTTTGAAATGACAGCAGATGCAACAGATGCAGAAGGAGATCCAATGACTTATTGCTGGGAACAAATGGATAGAGAAATTTCTACACAATCTCCAGTTTCAACTTCCACCAATGGACCAAATTTCCGTTCCAATCCACCAGTTACCGATCCAACTCGCTATTTTCCTAATCTGCCAGATGTACTTGCAGGCAACAGCCCTACCTGGGAAGTATTGGCTACAGTCGATAGAGTATTTAATTTTCGGGTGACCGTAAGAGATAATGCAACTGGCGGAGGTTGTTCTGTTTACGAAAGTGCAGTCATTGATGTGGACGGTGATTCAGGACCTTTCTTAGTCCAAAATCCCAATACCGGAGGAATTGTCTGGACTGGCAATACAAATGAGGCGGTAACTTGGGATGTTGCAGGAACAAATAATGCACCAGTCAATTGCGCTAACGTTGATATATTCTTGTCTTTAGATGGCGGACAGACCTATCCGATTACCATAGCTACAAATACGCCCAATGACGGCAGCGAAAGCATAACCGTCCCTAATAATGCCTCAACAACTGCTAGAGTGAAAGTGGTCTGTTCAGATAATGTTTTTTATGATATTTCCAATAATAATTTTACCATAAACACTGGCTGTGTTGGTTGCCCGACCTGTAGTGATGGGATTCAAAATGGCAATGAAACAGAAGTAGATTGTGGAGGACCGGATTGTCAGGCCTGCCCAACTTGTAATGACGGAATTCAAAATGGCGATGAAGTTGGAGTTGATTGCGGTGGACCAGATTGTTCTGCTTGTCCGGCAGAAAATTGTTCTTTATACGATTTTACAAATACTGTAGTTAGTTATGATAATGGTGGCAATGACGAAGGCACGGCAACAGTTCAAGATGCTGGAGCTACAGTTTTTATGACTGGCAATGCATGGAAAGCCATAACAATCAATTACACAGTCACTCCCAATACGGTCATGGAATTTGATTTTAAAAGTCCTGTTGAGGGCGAGATACATGAAGTGGCGTTTGATAATGACCTAGCTTTTGCACCAGAGAATCGCTTTGTCATCTATGGAAGTCAGAACTATAGTGGAAATTTCACTAATCAGGTGTATAGCGGAAGCGGCAACTACGAGCATTTTGTTCTAGAATTGGGCGCCAACTTCACAGGCACTTTCACCTATCTGGTATTAACTGCTGACGATGATGCCAATGCGATAGGAGAGTCTTATTTTAGTAATATTCAGATTTACGAAGATGCCAATGGCAATCTAATGTGCGATGATAACGCTTGTCCGTCTATCATTTCGCTGACGAGTCCTGTACCTACAGGCGTATATACCGCAGGTGATGAAATAAACTGTAATAGCAGTGTTGATGGAACGTCCAATGTCAGCTTTCAGGCAGGGAATATCATTAAGTTGGAAAATGGTTTTGAAACACCAGCAAGTACGGACTTTGAGGCAATTATTCAAGGTTGTCAGCCGAACTAAATAGGAAAAAATCAAATATCGAATATCGTCGTCGTTATAGCAGCAAT
>CALFBH010000041.1 GCA_937951615.1 uncultured Saprospiraceae bacterium
TGGTCGATGGTCGATGGTCGATGGTCGATGGTCGATGGTCGATGGTCGATGGTCGATGGTCGATGGTCGATGGTCGATGGTCGATGGTCGATGGTCGATGGTCGATGGTCGATGGTCGAGTGCCTTTCGGCACTCGACTATATGCTCTTTATGTCCTGTCTATGGACTATCGACCATGGACTATGGACAAACCCTTTAGAGCGATGCTCTTCTGAGCAAAGTTGTCGGTATAATTTCTTTAATGACTTCCCGACGGAGGACGTATTCTGCTGCTTTTTTTCCCATCAGACTAAAATCAGTGGAGACTGTAGTGATGCCTCCGAAAATAATCTCCTTGACTGGCGAATCATTATGCGCTAGTACGCCAACATCTTTCCCCAGCACCAGTCCTCGTTTTTTGCAGTCTTTCAGTAGTTCCCAAAGATCAATGTCTCCAATCGTAAAATATACTGCCCTTTTTTGCACTGTACCTGATATATAACGATGAAGTACAGTTCCCCGAATCTTGAATTCTTCTGTAAATTGTAGAAAGGCTTTCAATAAACCTTTTGGATAATCTACATCCTCTTTGAAAAAAATGATAAACTCTTCAAAGTCTTGTATGCGTTCCAACAACTCGACCAATGCCTGATAGGTTGGTTTTTTGAAGCGTTGGGCTACAAAAGAATAGTCCCCACCCATTTTCTGATAACGATCTATTGTCAATAATTTATTTGGGGAAATTTTTCCTAGTAATTCTTTATTTGCAGGATGTGGAATCGGCGCAACGACATACATACCATAACGGTCAGCAATATTATTCAGCGTATTTTCATAGACCTCATAATTATTGTGGTGAAAGAAAACATCTATTTGCACCTTGTCTCCTATCGCTTCGCGAAAAGTATTGTAAAAAACCTCCTGAAAGGTATGGAAAGCGTAGAGTAGTAAGGCGACTTTCATAGTTTGGTCTGTCGCTTCATTGGCTACAAAATACCCCAGTCGATTTTTCGATTCTATAATGCCTCTGTCTTTGAGTTCGCTGTATGCCTTGACAATTGTCTTTCTGGCAAAGCCCAGTTCTCTGACCATAACATTGACCGAAGGCAACATGCTTCCATGTACCAGTATTCTATCATCTATTGAATTAATAATTCCTTTGACCAACTGCTCGTGCTTGGATAATAGCGCGACATCTTCTAATTCCTGTATTTTGTTAACTACACTCATTTTATATAAAAGCATTTTACATGCACAAGGCTATGCTATTCTATGCTACCTACAGGCAAATATATAAAAATATAATTGGATAAAAGTGATTTTTACGGCAAAAAAGATAGGAATATGGTTATTTTTCAGAATAAAAGACGGGAGGTTGAAGTTTAAAATACTACTTTTAGTATGCACTCAATTTATCCGATTTCAAAATTTAAAAAATGAGTAAGCAACTTTTATCTGGTTTTCTCCTATTATCCCTTTGTCTTATCGTTGGTTGCAATTCAGTGATTTTCGTTAAAAAGGATAAGATTATTAGAAAAGACTATGGATTTACAGTCTATAGTACACTTCCAGGAGAAGAGTTTTTTGTAGTAGTTAAAGATTCGTCATATCTAAGAAATGTAGAAAATATATTTGATTCAGGAAAGCTCAAAAAAGGTTTTTCCGTTGGGATGCTTCCCGGATCAAATAAAGTTGAACTTGCAAAGTATGCTACTGCTTACACTGACATGGAATTTGAAGGTACTATTCTTGTAATTCCTTCTTTCGTTTACTATTCATTCAGTCCCCAGATTACTAGGGCATTGGGAAAGCTCGATTCTACCAAACCAGTAGTATATCCTACTGAAAAGCGAGAAATAAAATTTAACATTGAAGAAAAGTCATTTTTCATTTATTCAATAAGACCATTTGGGGATTATATAATCCATTAAAAAACTTAGGCTGAACTGGGTTGCGCATCGGGACGTTTCTAGAATCACAAAGAGTATTGCTGTCATAAAAGTTAACAACCTCACGTTAAAACAAATAAATTCATTTGTGAAATTTTTTGTTTTCGCGTATAAAATCATTAATTTTGCAGTATGGAAGATTCAAATAGATTCATTTCACTGCTCTCTGACTATGGCTTTAAAATAACCTTTGCTGATGAGACGAATACTTTGTTTTTAAGAAAATCCTTACAAGCACTCATTCAAAGTCCTTGTGAGATTAAGACGATTGAGTTTTTACGGAATGAATTTCCTGGTATCACTGAAGACGCACGAGGCGGACTTTACGACCTCTTTTGTCAGGACGAAAAAGGGAATTCATTTATTGTAGAAATGCAGCTTGGTCATTATAAACACTTTATCCAAAGAGCTAAATTTTATGCTTTTCATCGTTTCAATACCTTGGTCGAACGTGGCAAATATAAGTTTGATAACTTGACGCCTATCTACTGTATTGGTTTTCTGGCGAAAAATATTTTCCCTGAATCTGAACAATATTACCACTTTGCAACGTTAAAAAACCAGATAGGCGAAGAATTAGACCGCCAAATCGTGCATGTCATCGTAGAAATTGATAAATTTGACAAAGGGAGAACAACAATTGATTCCGATTTAGATAAACTGATTTATATTATGAAACAATCAGACACCATACAAAATAGCAGCCAACTACCCGATTTTGCGGAAGAAGATTGGATTGAACAGGCACTTAAAAAAGTAGACAAAAGCAAAATGACACCGGAACAGCGGATGTTTTTTGAGTTTGCTATGGCTAAGAAAGGAAGTCTTCTTGAAATGGAAGAAGAAGAAAACAGAATAAAAGAAGAAGAAACTAGAAAAAGAGTACAAGAAGCCGAAAGTAGAACGCAAGAAGCTGAAAGCAAGAGAAAAGAAGCCGAAAGCAAGAGAAAAGAAGCCGAAAGCAAGAGAAAAGAAGCCGAAAGCAAGAGAAAAGAAGCTGAAAGCAAGAGAAAAGAAGCTGAAAGCAAAAAGAAAGCAGCAGAAAGCAAGTTGCTAACAGAGAAAAAACAGGTGGCAATTAAACTAAAAGAAAAAGCGATGTCAGTAAAAGATATTGCCGAAGTGACTGGGCTTTCTATTCCGGAAATTGAGCGTTTGTAATTTATACTCAGTTAGCCTACTCGACTACACATATCTACTTTTGCGCCCTTGCAATCAGCCAGAGTGTTACTGTCATAAAAATCAGGTTGGGAATCCAGACGCCGATTTGAGGTGGTAGCCCAGCATTGGTGGAAAAAGTCATGGAGAATTTGGAGAGGAAAATATACATTCCGCCGAGTCCGGCCCCCAATGCCAAATGTAAGCCCATCCCTCCTCGTACTTTGCGTGAGGCTACTGCCAAACCAATAAGCGTCAAGATAAAAATGCTGAAAGGTTCTGCACTTCTGCGGTGTCTTTCGACTTCATATTTTTCGTAATTTTCTGCACCGCGTTGGCGTTCTCTATCTATGAATACTTTCAATTCGGGGGTCGTCATTGCTTCTTTGAGGTTGTCACGCCGTTCTATATCAGCTGGGGTAAATGCCAGCATGGTGTCCATTTTTGTTCCATCCACTAAGGACTCATCCATACCATTGATATAGCGAACTCTATAGTTGCTGATGCGCCATTTGCCTTCCTTGCCACGCCACTGAATACGGGGTGCTATGAGTTTGGATTTGAGTTGATTGTCTTTTATTTTTTCTATGGTAAAATCATGTCCGACGCTGTCGCGGATACTGTATCTACGAATGTATATTTTGGTGCTGTCATCCAAAAACATGTGGATGTCTTTGGTTTTATTGTCGTAATTGTGCTTCCAAATATAGGTATTTTCAAAGTTCGTTCTCGCCTTATTGCCTTCTGGAATGAGGTAGTGGTTTGCGCCAAAATGCAGACCCGCTACAACTGCGGCGGAAAACATATAAGGTACGACCAGTCGATAAAAACTGACTCCGCCACCTATCATGGAAATAATCTCGGAATTATAAGCCATTCGGGACGTAAAAAAAATCGTTGTGATAAGCGCGTAGAGCGGCCAAAGCAGTCCATTGATGAATGGAATATAATTGAGGTAATAATCCCAAAATATAGCTCCTGATGGAATATCTTCTTCTATAAAGTCGTCTATCTTCTCACTGAAATCAATCACCACAGCAATCAACGAAAAGATGAGTGCCATAAAGAAGAAAGTCGTCAGGTACTTTCGGATGATATATTTATCGAGTGTTTTGAACATTAAATTGAAAATCTAAAAATAAAAGCACCAAATTCCAAAGAAAAATTTATTGCTACTGCTATAGGCGAACAGCCAATTGTTGTACCATTTTATTTTTCCAGCTTGCAAAATCACCTGCTGCAATATGTTTTCGGGCTTCGCCCATTAACCAAAGATAAAAACTCAGGTTGTGCAGACTAGCAATTTGTGCCCCTAATATTTCTTTACTGTGTATCAAATGACGAAGATAGGCTTTATTATAAAAACGGCTCGTAGGACAAGGCCCATCGGCATCAATCGGACTAAAATCAGCCGCCCATTTTTTATTTTTAATATTCATAATGCCATTTGCCGTGTAGAGCGTCCCATGTCTGGCATTGCGGGTAGGTAACACGCAGTCAAACATATCCACACCCAACGCAATACATTCCAGCAGATTGACGGGTGTGCCAACACCCATCAGGTAGCGGGGTTTGTCTTTGGGTAAAATACCGCAGACCAATTCAGTCGTTTCATACAGCATCTCAGCAGGCTCACCGACAGACAGACCACCAATCGCATTACCTGCTCGTTGAAATGAGGCAATGGTTTCAGCTGATATTTTCCTCAATTCTTTATAGGTACTGCCTTGTACAATGGGAAATAAAGTCTGTTCATAACCATATAATCCTTCCGTACTGTCAAAACGGTCGCAACAGCGTTTGAGCCAACGGTGTGTCATTTCCATCGACTCACGGGCATAAGTGTATTCGCAAGGATAGGGTGTACATTCATCAAATGCCATGATGATGTCTGCACCAATCTGACGCTGAATGTCCATCACATTTTCGGGCGTAAAAACGTGTTTTGAACCGTCTATATGAGATTGAAAGGTTACGCCTTCTTCTTTTATTTTTCGGCGTCCACTTAGTGAATAGACCTGATAACCACCACTATCTGTCAGCATAGGTTTGTCCCAACCATTAAATTTGTGCAAGCCGCCGCCTGCTTGTAAAACGTCCATACCAGGACGCAGATACAAGTGGTAAGTATTCCCCAGAATAATCTGTGCTTGAATATCTTGTTTTAATTCGTGCTGGTGCACGCCCTTCACAGTAGCTGCTGTACCGACCGGCATAAATATAGGTGTCTGGATTTCTCCATGCGCCGTTTCGAGCAGCCCGCTACGCGCATTTGATCCGGAATCAGTATGTTCAATGGTAAATTTCATATCGAAAGGCAAAAGTAGGCTTTCAATAGGAGAACAGAAAGTATTGGTGGGAGGATTATGATTTTTTTAATTTTCAGAACCGTAGGGGTAATTCATGAATTGCCCCTACGGTTCTGAAAAAATTATTTAGGCACTCTGGAAGACACGCCATTATTGGCATCCCAGATGGCCTTGTCTGCGCCATTTACTTCGCCATCCATATTGAGGTCGGGGATGTAATAGCTTCCGAAAAAGCCATTATCTTGTAGCCATATTGCTTTATCAAAGCTCGAAATATCGTAGCTCGGGAAGTCCATCTGATCAGCATCACCAGCATACATCGCCCACAGTCCACCGTATAATTGTTTTTGTCCGAAGCTGGTGGCATCTTTATAACTGTCAGCAGTACCGAAGTCGTAGTTGAGTACGCCATTTGTAATCGGTACTGGCACAGGTGACATGACGCCCATGTGATTGCGATGCTCAACGACTACATAGACTGCATTGAGTGTAGGGTCTGTGGGTAAGGCACATCGATCTGGAAAATACATGCTACCATCCTGCATAAATAAGGCGGCCGTTTTCGCAATTTCTGTATTACTTGCAATGCTTGTTCTTAAGCTGACCAATCCCCAATCTACCATATTCGCTGTATAATCTGCATCCGTCCAAGCTGCTCCTTCTGTTCCATTATAATCCCAGGGCGCAATGCTGTAAGGTTGTCCCTCAGGCGTCGGAGTGACTAGAGGGTTTGTAGGCGTTTGCCCAGGCAAGATGCCCCTTAGCGTGTTTAATGTTGTTCTCATTCTTGTGGTTGCGGCATCATAAGCACCTTCGAGCCAAGCCTGAATATTGAGTTCAACACAACTCGGTTCTACTGTAATATTGACCACTGCATTATCGCACATTGAAACATCGCTGCTACCGCCAGGAATATCATAAGTAATAAATAATCTCGGTGCTAGTGATGCGCTGCCGTTATAACTTTCTGCTACACGACTTCCTGCACCTTCAATAATAAATAACATCGCATTACCGCTTTGCCAGCCTGACTGGTCTATCAATTCCTGCACAACTGCACTAAAATCAGCACTATTATAAGCATTGCTGGTCGTCCAGGGTGGTATATTATTCCAGGCAGCTGCTGCATTTGTTTTTGTTTTGGAACTAATGCTATTTGAACTAGTAGAAATTGTTCCTGGATTAGGACTCAATTCTCCGCTAATTGTTAGTGAAGTCGCCTGGCTGTCGCTTTCATCTGCTGTAAAGCGAATATAGGCATTTGTGACAACTGCTCCAGCCGGAATAGTCACCCCTGTATAGCGTAGCGCTACATCGCTATACGATTCACTCCCGCCATCCATCATATCCAAATCTGTACTCGAATTAATCATCGAACCATCTGCAAATTCTTCCGCATCATCCACTCCTGATGCAATTTGTCCAGTGTAAGTCTCTGTAGTAGGCGGAGTCACGAATGTCGCATCATCACAAGCTTGATAAATGAAACTGTCTGAACCAACAAATCCCGTATTAGGCGTATAGGTGAATGAACCGTCTGTATTCAGTGTTAGTGTTCCATTAGTCGGTCCGGCAACTGGGATAGAATTGACAATCAGGTTATTTCCATCAGGATCATTATCATTGCTCAACACATTTTCCGTAAGGACATTATTTTCTTCTACTGTAAAATCATCATTTACAATATTAGGTGCATTATTGCACACTTCTGCGCTGACGGTCAGTGCCTGTGTAGTTTCTGTTCCACAAGGCGTAGTAACCGTGCAGGTGTAAGTCCCAGAGTCTGTAACAGTAATGTTTCGTGTTGTTGCTCCATTTGACCACATATAAGCTGTACCAGGTTCAGAAACGGACAATTCTACACTTTCGCCATCACAGAAGACAGTTCCCCCAGTTGCTATAATAGTAGGATTTAAAGTAATAGACCCCGGATTGTTTTGTTCGGTAATCGTAATAGGCGCGACCATGACATTATCATCTTCATTTTCTTCTAACAAAACATTATGCGGATCTACTTCTACTACAATCATATAATCGCCATTGCAGACGTCATTGGGAATTGTGATAAACATGCCATCCAGATAATGATAGTAAATATCTGTCCAGCCTGCGCTGATTCCCTGATTCGTCACACCACAGGAATATTGTCCGCCTCCCAGTCCATAATTGGGCGCGTCGGTCGTTAGGGTATTATCATTATCATCTTTACAATGTCCATTATAATATGTACAACTTCCATAGTCCATCAGGCAAAAGCCGAGCTTCGCGCCTTCGCCGACAATTGCCCAGTTGAGCGGATTGGGTTCATTAGGATCAGGAATGCGGAGGCTATATACACCCCAGTCATCAAAATGCGAATGGTTGTGCGTAGGATGATAAGTCATCGTGCCTGCCCAGCGATCTTCATAAGTCATTGTATTTCCCTGTTTTCGGTAAATACGTTGTTTGACCAACTGGCTTGGCGTGCTTCCATCGGGGCAGACTGTAATATTGCTATTAAAAAAAGTATCTACTCCGCAGACCAAATCGTCTGTAGCGATGACGCGCAATGGCCCGTGTCCTACATTTGGCGTGGATACAGACACTCTTAATTCACCTGGTGATTCAGGGTTTACATCTGAATCAACCAGCAGATCATAAGACAATTTGATGTTGGGTAAAAGGTAACAATCTGTGCTGCCGTCTTTGCAGACGCAGCCAGAAGCATCACTAACCGTACAGGGTTGTGCAAAAAACCATGCGGGCAGCATTAGCATAAACAAGGTAAGTAGTTTGATTTTCATAAGAATATTTATTTGAATGAGTATTTATTGGGTTACTGACCCCAAATATACTTTATTCTTGACACTTAATTCAAGCTTCTTCCTTTTAATTCAATCATTATAATGCATCAAAATATTGTAAATACAATTTAAAAAGAGGTGAAATAAGTAATCGTCAAATTATGATTATTTAGCACGTTTGCCTACTTTGTGAGACCTATTTTACATGCTAATCCAAAACCTATTTTATGAGAACTAAATTTACACTTTTATTGGCTTCATTTTGTATGATTTTCCCAGGCATCTTACAGGCTCAATTTGGCTGTGCAGGGAATGCTGAGGGTTCTGTCATTGTGGAATTGATTTCTGTATCTGCTCCCAACCAGGGACAGGACAATACACTTCAAGCCTTTTACGAATATACTTTTTATTTTAACCTTCGGGACAATCTCGGCAATAATGCTTCGGCGAATTGCTGGATATGGGAGCCACCTGACAATCAAGCCAACACCGTAACACCGGGCAATAATGGTACGAGCACTTTTTCATTTGTTCAGACTTATAGCGGTTGTACACAATATGGTCAAAATGCAGATTTGCCCACAACCATACAGGCTGGTTTTCGAGGCTGGGAAGATGACTGCCTGACTGGTGATGTTTGCGATTTTGATGATGGTGTTTTTGGCTGTGCAGGTGCGCCTGATGATGACTATGCAGAATGTAATTTTAATATCACTTATAACCTAGTCAACCTTTTTGCAGCAGGCACTTGTAATGGTGGTTCTGCTAGTGAGGTCGTCAATTATGCCTGCGGACCATATTCTGCTCAATATCGAATTACGGTCAATTTACCTGTTTTTGATCCGACGATTTCTGGTGCGCCAACTGCCGTCTATTGTTCTAATGATGGCAATATCAACCTGACGACTCCTACATCTGGCGGCACTTGGTCGGGAATGGGCGTCGATCCGGTCAGTGGCGTATTTGATCCTGAATCTGTTCCTACTGGCAATCACGATATTACTTACACTGGCGTGAATGGCTGTGTCGTGCAAAGCGATGTGGTTACTATTGCTGTGGTGAATCCTGATGCCTCTTTCACCAATCCTCCCACAAGCATCTGCATGGATGGTGCGCCGATTAGTATGAACCCAGTCGAAACACCTGGTACCTGGACAGTCATGAGAGATGATGGGACAATGGGTGGTATCAATTCCAATAATCAATTTAGTCCGGCACTTAATGGTCCTGGCATTTATACCATTTCTTATACCGTTGGCAATTCGGGTATTGGCTGTGAAGAGACGGTTGTTGCGAGCAATACTTTGACGGTATTTCCTGTGCCTGCTTTTGATGTGGATGCTTCTCCCCTTCCTGTGAGTTGTACGGAGCAAACGATAAGCGCAGTTGTTTTGACTGCCTCATCGGGCACTTATACTTATAGTTGGTCAGGACCAGGCATCGAAGGCCCAAGTGATGGTATGAGTGTCGATATAAATGGAACAGGATTTATGGCTGGTGTATATGATTATACGCTTGACGTAACAGATTCTAATGGCTGCACTGCCAATCAAGTGACTTTCCAATTGACCTTTGATTGTGCTTTGCCTATTGAGTTGCTCGATTTTACTGCTGAGGCTATAGAGGCTGGTATTGACCTATATTGGGCGACCGCCACAGAAATTGATAATGAAGGTTTTTATATAGAACGCAGTCTGGGTGGAGAGGATTTTGAAGCCCTTGAGTTTATGGAAGGTGCTGGTAATAGTACAAACCGTGTAGAATATTCTTTTCTGGATGAAAATGTGATGCCGGGCACTTTGTATTATTATCGTCTTCAACAAGCCGATTATGATGGGCGTACACAGTATTCAGAAGTTGTTGCAGTCAAGACGGCTGGAAAGCCGATGGATGTCATCACGCTAGGCGAAGTGTATCCTAATCCGGTCAAAGATCGACTGCGCATTGACCTGCATACACTCAAATCTGCTAAAGTCAAAACGCGTATTTATGATAGCATGGGTAAGCTGGTGATGAGAGATAAGCAACGTATAAGTCCAGGCACGGAACGTCTGGAAATAGATATTTCCCGTTTACCTAAAGGTGTGTATTATCTGGAGATTGATGTGCATCAGCAGGCTTTTAGTCGGAAGGTGGTGAAGGTTTCTCCTTAGGAAATATTCTCTCGCAAAGGCGCAAAGACGCTAAGGAAAAACAAACTTTGCGCCTTTGCGAGAAAATATTTGGCTTACGACTTGCTTTAGTGACTAATCAATTCTGTTTTTCAAATCCATTCTTTCGTGAAGTACTCTTTCAGCTTTGTTCATAAATCGGCAATTGCTCATTTGAAGATTTTGATTTTTTGAGTTTATTTCAAACACTCAACTTTTCAGGATTTTGCCGAGTATCAAATACCCTTATAATAAAGACAGTTTGATGCTCAACAAAATAAACGATTTTGTAATTCCATTTTACTAAAAATCTAAATTCAATATTTGATTTATTGAGTAGAGGTTCAACAGGGTTTCGGAATGGAAAAGTTGTTAAAGTACGGCTAATACGAACTAATTCTTCTATGATTTTGGTTGCAGTTTCTTCAGAGTTTTGGCGAACAAAATAATAAACAGTCTGTAAATCTTTCTCTGCCTCAACTGTCCATTCGACATGAAACACTTCCATTTTACCAAGTTTTCATGTTTTCTAGAAGTTGTTCTGTAGTTAAGGTTCTGCCATTTTTAGCACTTTGATAAGCAGACATCACTTCTTCTACAAATTGTTCCTTAGTCAATGGCTGACCACCAGTAGTGTAGGCTACGATATTATCATCATTTTCAATCGTTACAAAACCTTTAAAATTCTGAAGTAGTTCTAAAAAGAAAGGTACTTTTTCGTCTTTTATATCAATTGTCAGTTTCATATTTTAAAGATAGTTGTTTTTATCAGGAAAATCAATTACGCTTCCGCTTTTCAAAATTTTGTTCTTTACTTTGCATCATGCAAAATGTCTTGGACCAATTGACAAAATCGGGTATTCAGTTGCTGATCAAAGCGCCATTTTATGGACATTTGTTTTCGGCTTTACTGAAAGTGGCTAGTACACAAACCGAGTCATTGGCTACTGCACCGACTAGTCATCAAACGACAAAACTGTTGGTCAATGCTGCTTATTGGGAACAAATTTCTTCGCCTGCTCTTCGTGTAGGTGCGATTAAGCATCAATTGCTGCATCTTATTTTTGGGCATCATTTACAATTCAAACGATACAGGCATCGACCGATATTTGATTTGGCTGCTGATTTGGTGGTGCAGCAATACCTGAATACTGACCAGATTCCAGTGGATGCTCCGCCTCAAAACTTATTGGCTGATTTGGGTTTTGAACAGGGCGCAGGACTGGCTGAAGTGTATCAAAATATATTGGCGATAAGCCACAAAAACAAGGCCTCTCCTATTCTGAAATGGCTGGAAAAAGACAGTTTGTATTTTAAACAACATGATAGTTGGTCAGCTTTTGGGCGGCTTTCTACACTAGAACAAGAACGCATTGAGCATACGATACATGAAGCGATCATGCGCAGTATCAGCCGACTGCCAAGCCATACTTTTGAGCAATTGCCTGCTGGTTTGAAAATGCATTTAAACACCTTACAACATACTCGTCAGCCGCAAATTGACTGGCGGAGGGAATTGCGTTTATTTGCGAAAAGCAACTTGTCTTCTTCTTTAAAAAATACGATACATCGCCCTTCTAAGCGTTATGGTACGACGCCGGGTTCAAAAATAAAAACTCGTCAAAAATTACTAGTTGTCATAGATACTTCAGCTTCTGTAAAACAAGAAAAATTCCAGGTCTTTTTTGATGAGGTTCATTATCTCTGGAAATCTGGTGTACACGTTTATATCCTCGAATGTGATACTTCTATCCATAAGCAATACGAATATAAAGGAGAGAAAATTCCTACCATCACAGGTAGAGGCGGTACAGATTTTACTGCGCCGATTCGTTTTACCAATGAGCGGTATCATACTGATGGTTTGTTGTATTTTACAGATGGGCAGGCGGATGTGCCGGAAGTGGCTTCTCGTTTTCCTATGCTTTGGGTGATGGCTACGGGAGAGGCGAGAAACTTGGAGCGATGGATGGATTTCCCTGGGCGGGTGGTTTTTGTTAATTGAGTTTTGGGGTGTTTTTTACTGGGTTGCGCATCGGGGCGTTTTTTGAAACACGGAGGTACGGAGGGGCACGGAGATTGGTTTATTTGTTTTGTTTTACCCAGTAGGCTCGGCAATCAATGGTGCGACTGAGCATTTTTTTCTCGAATAATTCTCTGCGCAAGAGTGCCGGGTCTCCAAATGTGTGGTGCTGATTGAGCAGTTCGTTGACTTCTATTTCTGAGTATTTTATTGTGGTATTGAATTTTTCTAAGAGAAATTCCAAAATCAGTCGCTGGCTGTTTTTCTTTTTCCGGGATGGCCATTGCATGACTTTCCCTTCTTCATCCATGAATTGTTGTATGGTGTAATATTTTTCCATTGTACTAATATTTCAAAGACTTGCCTTTCTCGTCCAATATTTGTTTCGCCGTTTTCCAGTCTGGTAATTCATCTGCTTCGATGGTCGCAGTCCGAATTTCTTTGGCTATTTTGACGCCCTGCTGCATGGAGGCTAAATGCGCACCACTTCTAGCAAAGGTTTTCATTTCTTCTTCATTTCTCCACAGGGTCATGGTATAATGTGTCGTCCAAATGCCCGTTTTCTTAAAGCCTGCATAGTTTGTTTTTTTCAACTGCCTCATGATACCTAGGGCGTACAACGATAAAGCAAAAAACTTCAAGGGGGACTTTAATTCGATTAATGTTATGCTTACTTTCATATTTATTTCATACTTATCTTTACCAAATTTACAGTATATATTCAAGATTTCCAAAAGCTAAATTCCGTACATTAGCAACATGAATCAGCACAAGTACCAATACTATGGCACGCAGGCTACGGCAAAACAGGTCATGCTTTTTTTGGAGCATACCATGACCAGTCATCAAAAAGGCGGGCTACAAACACCAGTATGCATCTGGGGGCGACATGGTATCGGCAAGACGGAATTGGTGGAAGCTTTTGCCAAAGCTCGTGGCTACCAATGGGCTTATATCGCGCCTGCACAGTTTGAAGAAATGGGCGACCTACTAGGTATGCCACAGATTCATGATGGACAAACTCGTTTTGCTCCGCCTGAATGGGTGCCACAACAAGCTGGGCCAGGCATTCTACTCATTGATGATGTCAATAGAGCCGACCATCGTATTCTGCGCGGCATTATGCAATTGCTGCAATATCAGGAACTGGTCAGTTGGAAATTGCCTGCGCAATGGCAAATTGTATTGACTGCCAATCCAGATGGTGGCGATTATTCTGTGACTCCAATGGATGATGCCATGCTCACCCGCATGCTGCACATCACGATGACATTCGATGAAAAAGAGTGGGCAAAGTGGGCTTTACAAGAAAATATAGATCAAAGAGGGGTGAATTTTGTTTTAATGTACCCAGAAATTGTCACAGGCGTTCGGACTACACCACGTACTTTGGTGCAATTTTTTACTTCAATTGCTGATATAGAAGACTTGTCGGCACAAATCGACTTGGTACAATTATTAGCAGATGCCTGCTTAGATAAAGCCACAACAGCAGCTTTTATCCATTTTATTCAACATGGAATGGATAAACTGGTCAGCCCGGAAGAAATTGTGCAAACGACTGACTTTGAGCAGCAAATCCTTCCTCGCCTGCAACAGGCTGTACAGCAGGAAAATTTGCGGGTAGATGTCTTGTCTGTACTGACTATGCGACTGAACAGTCACCTAAGCATCGACAATATCACGCTGAATAACAGCCACTTAGAGAACATCAAAGCCTTTTTATTACTCGATTTCATTCCTAACGACATCCGTTTTAGCGCAGTTCAGGACATTGCCAATTCTACTCATCCACAACTTCGATCTTTACTGGCTGACCCTGAGCTTGGAAAAGTTCTGGTGTCTGGTATGTAAATCATTTCTGAAAAAAAATCTAAAAAAAAATCACTTTTTTTAATCCGCATGAAACCTTTTATATATACGGCCGTATAATAAAGCATAATTCAGCTATTTGACATGATGGATTAAAAATTGAAAGGTCACAAAAACACAATTTTAGTGATTTATTTAATTCACAATTCGAATACCTTGCATGTATAATTACTGATAATCATTTGGTTAGATTTTCATGGTTATTTAACGATTTTTTATTTTGATACTTGGTTTATGGGGCGGAAACTGATACACGGTCGGTTTCCGTTTTTTTGTTAACGCAATTTCACAGCCGTACCATACACCAATAACTCTGAAGTTCCCTGCATAATCATTGAAGTTCCCATACGTATATTCACGACTGCATCTGCGCCAAGGCTTTCGGCATCTTCTACCATGCGCTGAAGTGCTTGCTCACGCGACTCGGCCTGCAAGCGGGTATATTCACTGATTTCCCCTCCAACAATATTTTTCAGTCCTGCCATGATGTCTCGTCCAACATTTCTGGCGCGTACCGTGCTACCTCTGGCAATACCTACAATTTCTATAATCTCTTTTCCTGGGATGGTTTCTGTTGTTGTAACTATCATGTTTTTAAGTTTAAATCTAAGTGCAAATTCTTATTAAGACCTATTTTAAACTTAAACTTAGACTTAATCTTAAACTTCCGCTCGATAAATTCGAAGAACATGGGAAAAAATCGGACGAGTGATTTTTATGAATTAAAATATTAATTAAATTTAAAATGTTTTTTATATTTGTAAAACAAACAAATACACACCCTATATTTTTTACATAAAGTAAATACACACTCATGAGTCAGTTTGCCATTCTTGACGATATATGTAATGTCATTGAAAATCCACAGCTTTCCATCAACAAGGATTTCCTGACTCAACAGAAAATACCTACAGATACAATTGAAAAAATCATGCGTATCAACGGGCATGTACAAAACCTTGCTCACTTCCAGACGGAAGACCAAAAGGAAATAAAAACCCTGATGGATAAATCTAGGCAGGATACTTTTGCGGTCATTGAAGATTTGAAAAAGACTTTACAGGATACCTTGAAAGAAAGCAGAGGTGCGCAGGATATTTCCAAAACTATGTACATCATCACCTTCCTACTAGGCTTGGTTTTGATTGGTTTTGCCATTTATTTCGGGATTCAGGGTAAGCAGATATTGGCGATTGCTTTTGGCTCTTTTGGAATGTTGGATATTATCGCTCATCTTGTCGCCAATCCGCCTGCACAAATACAGGAAAGTCGTTCCAATTATGCACAATTGTCTGTCGCTATGCTGGCTTGGTTTGGAGATATGATCAATAACAGCAGCATGACGGTACAAGCAGCAAATGGAAAATCGGTGAAGGAAAACCTGGAAAATTTCACCCGATTATCCGAACTTCAAATGGAGAATACCATAAAAATGTTGCGCCTGATTGATGACGTGGCTGAACCCAGTGAGTTCAATAAAAATAAAGAAGTGAAAAAGATGGATATTGTTGTTGAGTGATTGGGGTATTGGGGTATTAAGTTTACTATTATAATTTTATACTGCAAAATCAAATGCTGAAATAACCTGACTATTAGAATGCAGCTATGGACTATCGACCATCAACTATGGACATCATTTCTCTAAAACCTTTACCCATCTTCGATAGATATTCAGAACAAACATACGCCAACTCAAAGGTAATCGGAATAATAATTTTTCTAAAAAACCCGTCAGTCTGCCCAGCCATAAACCTGGTATATAAGTTGGTGACAAGTTTGATTTCAAGTCCGTCGTATAACCAAAATCGCGCGCCAGTTCCCCGCAAATACTAAAAATAGCTGCTTCGTCTTTGGGGCTGATATTTCCTTTCCAGTCTGCTGCTTTTTCTGGGTCGATAGGTTCCGCAATTTTTTTGTTCCAGGGGAAAACATTCCTTGCCGACTTATAAAAATTCAATAATTCTGGAGTAAATTCTATTTGTAAAAAGACACAAACTTCCTTCAGCGTTGCTTCTGTATTCGTCAACAAATTTTCATATTTCAAGACAAAAATTCTATTGGGAAATTCTTCTTGTAATGCCTGAATATCCTGATTATACAATTTCCAACGATAAGCCAGCGCTGCTACATTGCTGACATCAAAACTGACCTTTTGATAAGACAATACATTCGCTCTTGGGTCGCGGGCTATATGTATAAATCGGGCTTCCGGGAAGAGTCGGGCAAGTGTGGGAATATGCAGGCTATATTCCGGATTTTTATCTCCTAATAAGTGGGCAGTCGCTTTGTTCTGGCGATTGGCGTACTCGTAATAAATCGCTTTGCAAAGGCTTGAAAAATCAGTTTCTATTGGATATTTTTCCAGCAACTGCAAGGCCGACTCAGGCTTCGTTTGCCACCAGTCTGCCATTTTTTTTTCCAATAATAAATCCCTTACAAAAGCCTGTTTTTTCGCGCTTGTCCAGTTGTTTACTTTTCTATATTTTCGATACAAATGAATGACAAACAAAGCCTCTGGTGCGACACAAATTTCGGGATGCGTATCCAGTATTGTCTGTAATAGCCAAGTCCCTGAGCGTCCCCGACCGGTGATAAAAAACAATTGTTTTTCGAGTATAGATTGATATTCCTCCTGCGTCGTCAAAGGTGTTTTTCTTTGATAATGAACAAGGGACGTTTTCGGGATTCATTATAAGTACGGTAAACATATTCGCCCAGCACTCCAATAGAAATCAATTGTACGCCACTAAAAAAAATCAGGGCAAGCGCAAGCGTAGTGAAGCCTGGCGGCGCAGTTTGATATAAAAAATAGGACATCAGAATTTTCAATCCATACAAGGTACTTCCAATAATGGTCAAATAGCCTAGTCGCCGCATCAGTCTGACTGGCAAATTGCTAAAACTAAAAATGCCATTATAAGCCAGTTGAAACAGTTCTTTGAAGGTATATTTGGGTTCGCCGGCAAATCGTTCTGCCCGTTCGTAGTCCAGTCCAAGCTGCGGAAAACCCACCCAGGCACGGATGCCACGCAGGTACAGGCTTTGCTCCGGCATGTCCAGCATTTGATCCAGCACCCTGCGAGAAACCATGCAAAAATCACCGCTGTCTAAGGGTATTTTGGTGTCCGCCATCCGATTCAATAAGCGATAGTACAACCAGTAAGCCATCTTTTTCCCGACGCCTTCCTTCCTGTTTTTCCGAACACCATACACCACATCAAAACCTTCTCTCAACTTATTGTAAAAACTAGCAAACATCTCCGGTGGGTCTTGCAGGTCGCCATCCATCATACCAATATATTCGCCTTTTGCCAAACTCAATCCTGATAATACAGCCGCCTGATGTCCAAAATTGCGCGACAGCGATACTACTTTAAAGCGTTTGTCCGTTCGGTGGTAAGCGAGTAATTTTTCCAGGCTTTTGTCCTGACTGCCATCATCCACGCATATCACCTCAAAGCTGGTATCCAATAGATTCATTGCCGACATGGTTTGTCGAAACAATTCGTCGATGACCGCTTCTTCATTATAAACAGGAATGATAATGGAAATATGTGGTGATTCTGTCAAATTTTATTGCTTTAACCTGCAAGTTAGGATTTAGCATTGTATTTTTGAAGTATGAAGTCTTTAAAAGGCCGGAGTACCTGGCAAATTATCCTGCAAAAATTCCAGAAATTTGCTTCCATTGGAGTCATTTGTACAGGAATCAGCTTGTCGGCACAAACTATTTTGCTTAAATTTTTCCAGACGCCACTCATCCCAACTTATGTCAGTGTTTATCTTTGTGTGGTGTTGCTTTCTTATGTTTTAAACAGTCATTTTACTTTTAAAAGTAGTTTGACCATAAAAAAGATGCTTTTGTATTATTTGATTTATCTGACTTCCATGCTGCTCGGCGTTGTCTTGCTGAAAATATTTCGCGCTGTTCTGCCTTTTGAAAACTGGGTCTTGCCCTTTTTGATTATTCCGTTTACAATGGTCTGGAATTTTATTTTTGCTTCTAAGGCTTTGGAGCGAACAATGAATGATAAATTGAGTTGATTATTGGGATATAAAATTATTACCAAACTATATTGAAAAAGTGACCTTAAATGTGTAACTTAGGGAAGAATAAAAATCATAACAAATGAGTGCTGCAAGAAAATTAAGTAACATACAATTGGAGTTATTAAAAGTTTTTAGTGTTGATTTAAGCGAAGAACAGCTTAAAGAAATCAAAGATATGCTAATCCGGTATTTTGCAGATAAGGTAACTGGTGAAATGGATTAATTATTTCAGGATAACAACTGGGGAGAAGAGAAGATTGAAGAATGGTCGAAGGAACACATAAGAAGAGCTTGGGAAACTTGACTAAAGCAATATGTTCTTAGAATTAGCGTATCTTTGCGCAACGCAATTATAATTATTGCCTTGATGTTATACTTTTGGAATTTGGAATTTTAATAAAAAATTATGATGAGTACTTTTCTCCCCATGTTGTTGGTCATTTTCACCGTTTTCGGACTGTCTTTTTTGTTGATTAATATTCGTCTGATTGTGGTCGGTAAAGAATTTCGTGGAACCTGTGCCACCAATAATCCCATGCTGAAAAATCAAATCGGCGAGTGCAGTGTTTGCGGTAAAAAGCCGGAGGAAGAATGTCAGATGCCAGAAGTTAAGGCTTAGTTTATTTGATGTGTTGGTGTGTTGTCGTGCTGAGGTGTTGATGTGGTTTGTTTTGCGAAGCAAAACACGACAACACGACAACACGACAACACGACAACACGACAACACGACAACACGACAACACGACTTAAAATGAATACCGAGACCATAGCTGTCACACCACAATTAGTCGCTTTCCAGCGTTTGCTGACCATCATGGATGAGTTGCGAGAGCAATGTCCCTGGGACAGAAAACAGACGATGGAAAGTCTGCGCAACCTCACTATCGAAGAGACTTATGAACTAGCCGATGCAATTCTGAATGACGACATGGAGGAAATCAAGGAGGAGATTGGCGATGTTATGCTCCACATGGTTTTTTATGCTAAAATTGCTGATGAAAAGAAGGCTTTTAATATTACAGATTCTCTAAATGCAATTTGCGACAAGCTCATCAATCGCCATCCGCATATTTATGGCGATGTCAAGGTGAATGATGAAGAGGACGTCAAGCGAAACTGGGAACAGCTAAAGCTACAAGAAGGTAAAAAATCAGTTTTATCCGGTGTCCCAAGATCACTCCCTGCGATGGTCAAAGCTTACCGAATGCAGGAAAAAACCGGACAAGTCGGTTTTGAATGGGACAATAGCGAGCAGGTTTGGGAAAAAGTAGAAGAAGAGATGGGGGAGTTTAAGGAATCTTTGGCGCAGGGTTCTAAAGCCCAGCAGGAAGATGAGTTTGGCGATGTCTTATTTGCATTGATTAATTATGCTCGTTTTCAGGGCATTGACCCAGAAACAGCCCTGGAACGGACTAACCGAAAGTTTAAAAAACGTTTTGAATTTATAGAAGCCAACGCGCCTCGTAATCTTACGGATATGAGCTTGGAAGAAATGGACAAACTTTGGGATACGGCTAAGGGTTTGGAGTGATTGGTGATTAGATATTAGTAACTGGTGATTAGAACAATTGGGTGAAAAAAATCCAGTAAGTCCGCGAAGCAGGACGCACGCAGGCGAAGTCCCTCTCCGCCGAAGGAAGGAGAGGCTAGTGCCTTTATTTGTGCCATATGGCACAAATAAAGGCACTAGATTAGGCAATTCTGTGAGTGATTCGTAGAAGTTCATTTTGCTCCGCAAGGAACACGGCGTGTAAGTAATGATAAATGTTCTATGATAAATGACAATCAACTCAATCTGGCAATATAAAATAAAAAGTAGCTCCTTTTCCAAGTTCAGATTCTACCCACATTTCTCCATTGTGTTTTTCTACAATTTTTTTGCACAAGGCCAAGCCTATTCCTGTACCGATGTATTCAGATTTATTATGTAGTTTTTTAAACAGGACAAATATACGATTATGGTACTCCGGTGCAATCCCAATGCCATTATCTTTGACCCAGAACAACCAATCTTTTTCTCGTCTTTTACTACCCACTTCAATTATGTTTTTTTTGTCTTGCTGGTGAAATTTAAGGGCATTGACGATAAGGTTTTGAAAAAGCTGTGTACAGCTGGTTTTATTCACTTTGATAGTCTCTGGCATATCGCCGATAATAAGCTCCGCCTCCGTTTCTCTAATTGTTTCTCGTAAATTATTCGTGATATTAAATAAGAGATGAACTAGGTTGACTTCCTCTAAATCATATTCTTGAGAATTAACGCGCGAATAGGACAGCACATCATTGATGAGGCGATTCATACTTTTAACGCCCGAGATGATAAATTCTAAAAATTCTTCGCCTTCTTCGTCAAATTTGTCTTTGTAGCGCCGTTTGAGTAATTGGGTAAAATTCCCAATAGTTCTCAAGGGTTCTTTCATATCATGCGATGCGATATAGGCAAAATTTTCTAATTGTAAATTGGAATCAATATACTTTTCCAACTGTATATTTTTGGTTTTCAACTCTTCTTCCGCTTTCTTTCTTGCGTTGATTTCTTTATAAATATAAACTGCCAGATGACTCGAAGGCTCGGGTAGCACACAAACTGTAGTTTCCGTATGATACAATTCTCCATCCCTTGCCTGATGTACAAATTCATACTGTACTTTTCCTTTTTCCAGTGCTATTCTGAGATAATCCGTTGCTACATCCACCGACCCCCTCCCATCGGGCTGAAATTTAGGCATATACGCTCCGGGGTCTAGCCTGCGTATTTCTTCATCGGTGGTTTTTAAGTATTCACAAAATTTCCGATTCCACGACACCATCCTTCCTTCATAAATATGAAAAATCATAATGCCATCAAAAGCATTTTCAAATAATAACTCATACTGTAAATCCTTTTCCTGAATAGTTTTTTTATGATTAATTTTCTCTAACTCAAAAGAAATTCTTGCAGCATATAACTGGAGCAGAGATTCCATAAAATCAATATCCCACATCGGTTTTGTATCCATTACAACAATATGCCCGATAACCTCATTATCTCCCCCCATAAGAGGCAGCCCGATATAACTTTCAGCCGACAAGTCTACCAAATCTTTATCTTTGGGAAACAAGTCCTGCACACCTTTCCCGAACCGCTGAACCCGCCCTTCTTTAATGACTAACTCGCATGGAGTACAAGACAAATTATAACTAAAATTTTCTATGTATTTATTGTCCGACCAAAAAGCTTTCGTAATGATGCTATTTTCTTTTTCTTCATATAAACCTATTAGGATGTGTGGTACATCCAGATTTTCAGACATATTTTTGACCAGTGTTTTCAAATAATTGCCCCCTGTAGTCAGTGCCATACTCTCATTAATCCGATACAATATTGATCGGGTCTGTTCACTGTGCTGCGAATTCATTTGTGGTAAGTAAGTCATACATGGATATGTTAAAGTTACAAGAAAACAATGTAAATATGCCTATTTAAACAAACCTAACAAGTCTTCTTTACACTCATTTGTGACAGAGAAAATCGCTTGTTATTATATTTTAAAATTATAGTTTTAGTATAAAAAAGCCCTGTCGCAAAATCAGTCACAAGGAGTTTGTTTTTTGTAGTAAAATTTAACTTCTTGATACAAGATAGTTTTGCACCAATACTTAGAAATAAAAGTCTTGAGCAATTTTACACCATGAAATCATAAGTATTTACATCACTCAACATTGTCTGAACCGATGAGGTACATTTTTTCCACTTTAATCGTTTTATGTAATGTCACGATAGCGTTATTTTCACAACCTGTTGATAACCCTGTATTTAACTTTGAACGTGGTTTTTACAATTCCCCTATTCTCGTCAATATCCAGACGACAAGTTCTGCCGTTTCCATTTATTATACGCTCGATGGTTCTGCCCCTTCCCCTACCAATGGCACTCTATATACGATGCCGATTGTCATCATGAATACAACTTTTGTAAGGGCAATTGCGTACACCCTAACGGATACTTCTGAAGTAGTCACACATACATATTTATACCTAGATGAGACCTTAGATGCAGCAACCAACACCCTTCAAAAGGAAGCTTTACTCGATATTCCAAGCCTTTCAATTGTCACAAATAATGCCATCACAACAAGTGATCCGGTAGCTGCTTCTGCCGAATTTATCTACCCAAATTCTAGCCTTAATCATCAAGTCAATGCAGGTATCAGGTATCCTAATGGTGGAGCAGGTAATTTTTATGAGAAAAAAACCATGCGCCTTTATTTCAAACAGGAATTTGGGCAGGAAAAACTCGACTTTAATCTTTTCAATCCTTCGCCTTATGGCATCGCTTCTACTCAGGAATTTGACAAAATCAACCTACGATATGGGTCGCAGGATAATATTGTAGGCTGGGCACAAATCCCTCCTACTGTTTTTCTTCGCAATCGATGGGGATTCGACACCCAACTAGAGATGGGCTGGAATGCTCCGCATGGTAATTATATGCACGTGTACCTGAATGGGCTTTATAACGGAATGTACCATGTCCACGAGTTGCCTGATGAAAGTTTTCAGGAAGAGTACAGAGGCGGCAATAAAGAAGAGTATGATGTTATCAAAAATGGAGAGGTTGTAGAGGGAAGTGATACCACTTGGTATTATGCAAGCGACCTACTGGGGGCGGGAGATTATGATGGATTCAGCACTTATGTAGATGTTGAAAATTTTATTGATTACCATCTTTTGTCCTGGTATCAAGGGAATACAGATTGGCCACAAAACAACTGGTACATGTCTCGTCGCCGGGCAAACGGTGAAAAATTCCAGTTTTTTTGCTGGGATATGGATCGTTCTATGCAAGTGGATAGCACCAATAATGTTTCTTATAGTGCAGGATTCAATATCTCTTTATTAATGCAGCATCCCGATTTTGCCCTACTTATGCAGGATAGGATTTATAAACATTTTTTTTGTAATGGTATACTGACACCAGAAAAATCAACCGAGCGTTTTGTGTCTCGTGTCAATGAAATAAAAAAAGGCGTTATTGCAGAAACAGCAAGATGGGAAGATGCACCTTCTTCTGAAATTCCTAGCCAGGCCAGTTGGCTCAATAATGTAGATTGGTATCTAAATAGTTATTTTCCGCAGCGTACTCAGATTGTATTAGAACAACTCATTGATGCCGACTATTACTCCACCATTAGTCCAGTTGGATTCAGTCAGACAGGTGGTTCTGTTTTTCCTGGCTTCCAACTTACTTTGTTCAACCCTAATGGTCTGGGAACTATCTATTATACAAGTGATGGAACAGACCCTCGACTACCAGGCGGCGGAATTGCCCCATCTGCTCAAATTTACACCGGCTCTTTCTCCCTGCCTAGTGCTGTGGCCACTGTATGGGCAAGGGTTTTAATTGGTACGACATGGAGTCCTGCCTGCCCTGCCACTTTTTACTTTCCGCAAGATTACGAAAACCTTGTCTTTAATGAAATACACTATCATCCAAATGACTCTTTGCCGCTAAATAGTGATGATTTTGAGTTTATTGAACTTAAAAACATAGGTACGACCAGCATAGATTTAACAGGTACTGCTTTTTCTGATGGCATTCAATTTACTTTCAAAGAACAGCATATTCAGCCAGATGACTTTATTGTTCTTGCCAAAGATTCAATTGCTTTCCTTCAAAAATATAATTTTGCCCCTGACGGACAATATAAAGGGAAACTATCTAATGGTGGCGAAAGCATTGCTTTGAGTGACCCACTTGGAAATTTAATCGACAGCGTTTTATATAATGACAAAATACCCTGGGATACATTAGCCGACGGACATGGTCCTTCATTAGAATTTATCAATTCTGATTTTGACAATAGCTTCCCGGCAAGCTGGAAACACTCTATACAGGATGCTGGCACACCTGGTGCCGAAAATACTATTCGATGTACTAACATGACTTCCAATCTCATTATTAATGAATTTAATTACACCTATAATACACTTTATAAATCCCTTGAAGCTGAAGATTGGATAGAGATTTATAATGCAGGAGCTTATCCAGTAGACATGAGTAACTGGATCATACAGGATCAAGACATTAGCTATGTTATCCCACCAGGAACCGTTCTGGGTACCGGACAATATCAGATATTTGCTGAAGACCTGTTCATGTTTAATCGCGCACATCCATCTATCAATGCCATAGGTCCCACTGCCATGGGATTGAGTAAACGGGGCGAAACGCTCTCTCTTTTAGACGCCAACTCCTGCCCCGTAGATGGAGTCATTTATGGGGTCTCTTCGCCCTGGGATTCAACTAAATATTCGACCTTATCTCTTTTTAATCCCGCACTTAATAATACCGAAGCTGCCAGTTGGTCGACATCTGGAAATTATGGCGGTACGCCTGGCAAAGAAAATATTTTCCCATGTAATAACACAACAGAAGGCATCATTATCAATGAAATCAATTATAAATCCGCAGAGAATCCTAATCCGGGGGACTGGATAGAATTGCATAATACCAATACCAATGCCATTGACATTTCGGGCTGGGAATTTCATGATTTCAGCAGTTTTTATACCATTCCAAATGGAACAATCATCCCGCCTTTAGGCTATCATGTATTGGTCAACAATATAGATAGCTTTAGCAATATATTTCCTAGCGTCAGCAATTTTTCTGGCAATCTGGGTTATGGATTAGATGGAGATGGAGAACTGATCGGATTGTTTAATCAGCACCGTTGCCTCATAGATTCCGTTTATTATAATGACGCCCCACCCTGGAATATTGAACCCGATGGAAATGGTGCAACGCTCGCCCTTATTTCACCTGACCTAAACAATAATCTGCCTGGCAGCTGGGTGGCTTCCGATCAGGGAAACGCTACCTATGGAACGCCTGGTGCTGCCAATAATATCAGCGATCCCTGTGTACCTCCCAATCCCTTGATTGTGATTAATGAAATATGCTATGCACCTGCCATCAATACTTCTGGCGACTGGCTCGAACTCTATAACAGAAGTGAGTATGCTGCTGATCTTTCTCGCTGGATGTTGCAGTATGGAAACACTTCTTATACTTTTCCTATAGGCACGATTATTCCTGCCAATGATTTTTTGATCTTGGTACAAAGCGGCACTGCTTTTAATAGTCAATTTGCAGGGATTAACAATTATTTGTCTATCCCGACATTAGACCTCAGCAATACAGGTGAAAAGCTAATGTTATACTCCGCACAGTCTTGCCTCGTAGATGTTGTTCATTATCTTAATACAACACCCTGGCCTTTTAATATCAATGGACAAATTCCGAGTATTTCACTCATCTATCCATATTCAGATAATAATAATCCTAACAACTGGATGCTTAGTGAGAATACCAGTACACCTGCCGCACCCAACTCAATTATCTGTCGTCCAGGCAATATAATATCCAGTTCGGCACTTTGGCTAAAAGCAGATGCAGGAATCACCTCAGCAGGCTCATCACCAGGAGACGGCAGTATTGTGGATGGCTGGGACGACCAAAGTGGGAATAATATCAATGCCTCACAAACAATCCCTTTACAAATGCCTGTTTATTATGAAAACATCATTAATGGACACCCTGTCCTTCGCTGGGATGGCGTGGATGATTGGTATAAAATAAATGACATAGCTGGTATTCTTAGTGGAGAAGCGACCTTTTTTACAGTTGTAGAACCTTTTGCTGCCTTAGACAATGGCTATTATTTATCCACCAATACTGGTGGTTATAATCGAATAAAATTTGGACATAATCCAGCAGGCGAACTCATTTATGATGATGACGTAACTAGTTTATCATCTGAAAATTATGAAAATAAAAAAACAATTATTGCCTGTAATATCACACCTGATGTACGAGTAGAAGCTTATATCAATGGTAAAACATCTATACCCTGGACTGTCAACATGGTCAGCACAGGAGCTGATCGTGCCTCTATCGGACAGGAATTTGATGGTGCAGGAGGCGATAGCGAAACCTCCAATCACTGGAAAGGCGATTTGGCTGAAATACTTATTTATGACAGAATGCTTTCCGAGAATGAAAGAAAAACAATTGAAACTTATCTTGCTATAAAATACGGAATTACCATTGCGGTAGAAAATCATTTATATTATGATCATGAACAGTATGCACATAATATTGCCGGATTAGGATCAGATATTACACAGTGCCTAGAACAATACAATTCTATGAGCGTACATGAGGAAGCCATTGTACGAATGCAGGCAGGCAATCATTTTAGTCAGGGCGATTACCTAGTTTGGGGACATGATGGCATAGCCCCAAGCACGACAACATCTCAACTTCCCAATACCAGCCTCAAAGCCCTTGCCCGTAGCTGGCGCATCACCGAAACCGGCGACGCAGGCACAGTGTCGGTCAGTTTTGATTTGACAGGACTCGGACTTGACCTAAGTGATGTCAATAATTTCGCGCTACTAATTGATGGGGATGATGGCAATTTTTCCAATGCTTATACACATTATACAGGTCGAAATATTGACAATAATATAGTTACTTTCAACGACGTTGATTTCAAAGATGACGACTGGTTTACACTTGCAGTACAACAACAGTCCTGCCCTATCAATAATTTTGCATTGCCGACCAATGCCTGCTACCTCACACCGAGTACTTTTTTGCCAGATGTCGTTATTCCAGGAGCCATATATGAGTGGTCATTTGAGCAGGGACTCCCCTCTTACATTTCCAATTCTAATGCAACAACAGTCTGGAACGACGTCAATACATCTACAGTCACGCTAACGATCACTTATGCGCATTGTCAGGACGTCATCACCAAAACCATCAATGTCGATATTTGTAATGAACTTCCTATCGCTCAAAATGACACCTATGGGACTCTTGAAGATATTCCATTGGTCAGCAATGTCATGATTAATGACAGCGACCCCGACAATCAAAACATTTTCCTGGATACGACTGCTGTCAGTCCTACTCAATATGGCAGTTTAAATATTTTGCCTAATGGCAGCTTCACTTATACACCCCGTCAAAACTTCTATGGCATCGATAGCTTCACCTATATTATTTGCGATGATGGCACACCTATTTTTTGTGATTCAGCAATGGTGTCTATCAATATCAGTCCAATCAATGATGCTCCAGTCGCCTATAGCGATACAGCCTATGTTTATGAAAATGAATTTATAGAAGGTAACCTTCTGGATAATGATATGGATCCGGAAAATAATGAGCTCATCATGGGAGGCAATCCTACAACCTATCCAGAAAACGGATCAGTCGTACTACAAAATGACGGGACATTTTATTATTTCCCTGTAGAGGATTATGTTGGAATCGACTCTTTTTCTTACCTCGTATGTGATATGGCAAGCCCGTCTGCCTGTACGCAGGGAACTGCCTTTATGATTATAGAAGAAGGCTGTGTTTCTGCTGACCTAAAGGTCTGGCTCGAAGGTGCATACATCGATACACTCAACGAAATGAAAACCGCACTCAATACCACACTCCAAATACTGCCAGGGCAATTCCCAAATACCACACCCGCAGGCCAGCCCTACTATATCCCGCCCTGGAATTACCCCGGAATGGAAGGTATAGACTTTAGCATATATCCACCAGATGTTGTGGACTGGGTCTTGGTGTCTTTCCGTTCTACGCCAGAAAAGAATACCGAAATTGCCCAAGCTGCCGCTTTATTATTAAAGGATGGAACCGTTCAATTTATAGACGATTGCGGACTTACGACTTCTGACCCTTCATCATTATATGTCGTCATTGAGCACCGAAATCATATCGGCGTTATGACCCCAAGCCCTATAGTTATATTCAATCGCGTACTGACTTATGATTTCACAACAGATGATTCTTATAAAGACGCGACCAGCTACGGACAAAAAGAAATAAGTCCAGGTATCTGGACAATGCTTGTTGGCGATGGCTCACAAGTAACAGATGCTGTTGGCTATGACATCAATGGCTCCGACAAAATTATATGGCAAAATGTCAATGGTGCATTTAGCGAATACATCCCTGCCGATTATAATATGGACGGCGATGTAAATGGCGCAGATAAAATCATGTGGCTAGATAATAATGGGGCTTCCTCTCGTGTACCTAAATAGAAAAAAAGTGGTACTTTGACAGCTCTTATATCAATTGGATGGCAGGCAACTTATCCGCCCAATAAATCGCAGTTTGCAATCAACCGGTCAACAGCAAATCGCATTGACCAAGGATCAATTTGAAGCTGGATTATTTTATGCTACGTTGAGGGTGGATGGTTCTGTTGTGGCTAGGCGGGTGATTGCTTTGAATTAATTTGGTGATTGGTTGATTAGTAATTAGTCTATCCATAAATCGAGGCACTAGATATTTAGCGTTTAGTTGCTTTTTGCATCCATTTTTTTAGGAAATAAATCACGATGCCGCAATAGGGATTAAATTCATTTTTGGTATTGCGATTTGACCAGTTTTTGAGTTCTTTATTAAGCTGACTAGCCTTCCAATCACCTTTGGGATTCAGGGCTTTCAGACGATTAACAGCTATATCCAATTGTGCTTTTCTCCTGTTGACTAGGTTCTGCATATTGAGATTCAGCACTTTGTTTAACTGGTCATTAACTTCCTGATGGTCTGATTTTATTTTTCCATTTGAACTGTAAGCAATGTACTGTTCTATATTTTCAGACGATGGATTCAGCAGCATGGAGAGTGGTTCATTGCCCTTGCTTTTATCGCAGTGCAATAGCTTTTTAGGTTGTCCGGCATTCCCGTTACAAACACCAAGCATATTATTATAATCCAATGTTTTCTCTGAAGTGGTATCTTCAGGATTTTGCGCTTCGAAGTGTTCAATTTCTATCTTATATTTCTGTAGATTTTTGTTCCATGTCTCACTGATTCTCCCCATACAATAAGCGCAGATTGCGCCCTGTTCTGCAAGTAAAGTTTTACGAATGTCTTCCTTGTTACACCCGTCATAATTTGCGCTTGGCGTACTTTTATACTCCGTTAAAGATTTGGGCGGTCTGCCCTTTTCGATATGTTTCATGGATTATGAATTGAACTCCAGATAAGTATTTGCACGTTGTACTTCTGGGTCGTCATCGCCCAATAAGTCCTTGATTTCTGTCATTAATTTTTTAGCTGCACCATTTGCCTTTTCATCATCAATTAAGTCGTACAACTTATCAAGTTTTTCCTGAATTTGTGGCAGCCGCTCTTCTACACCAAAGATATTATACAAGATATTATTGGCATCTCTACCATACGAATGTGGTGTATTTTCTACAATTTTAAAGTCCTCAATGATTTTTATGTTTTCCCGCTTTACATTGCTGATGACCTGTGGGGAATGTGTGGTCATAAAGAACTGAATATTGGGAAATGTGCCGGTCAATGCTGGAATGATGTTGCGCTGCCAGGATGGATGTAGGTGGGCTTCTATTTCATCAATCAATACGACTCCATAGCCTTGATTGGTATCTTTAAGACCTGGGTTAGCAATAGATAGACGAGAGGCAATATCTGCTACGTATAGGATGATTTGTTTTTCTCCATCGGAGAGTTGATTGAGGTTGATGTGTTTATTATTTTTTTTGATGGTCAGAGGACTCAGATACGTATCATCTTGTTCTTCCTCTCCTGTAATCCCAGAAAAATCAGAGTTTGGAAAATGACCAAAGAATCGTTCAATGGCAGCACGTACCGGATGTAATTTTGGATTGATATAATCGAGATTTCTGGTTTTTACTTTGATGCGATTTTCTTCATTTTCTTCGTTGATGAACCAATTGGTAAAAGTTTCAAAATCATTACTTGAACTAAAACTGGTCTTATATATTTGTGTCCTTTCATCTTCATGAGGAGGAAACAATGAGAAAACTTGTTTATCATTTTCAATCTGATTCTGATTCAACCTAAAATATCTGATTAATGGAACTGGATATTTACTATCTTGAATTAATACTTCTGTAAGTTTCTTGTAAATTGGTTTGTCTGCTGGAAGATTAAAACTACCATTAGTAAATACTTTTAATTCAAACTGATGCTCGTTCCGATTTTCTAATTTAAAATCTAAGAAAAATTTTAGTCGGCTACCTTTAATTCCATTGGTAATATTAAATTTAGAGAAAGTTAAATTTTCACCAATGTGGTAACCGAGAATAATAAAATGATTCAACAACACTCCCAAAGCATCCAAAATAGAAGACTTCCCTGCCCCATTTCTACCCACAAACACATTCAATTGCGGATCAAGCTCAATGGTGTGCTCACCTTTAAAGCCTCGAAAATTTTCTAATATTATTTTCTCAATTTTCATTTATAAATATTCAATTAACCGCTTGTTTTTTACACATAGAGTTGATTCCGATAGCTATGCAGGACTACGCTTTTGCGAACAGTAACGTATATTTCACAAAAGCGGTGGGTTTCAACCCACCGTGTATATCGAATTTCGGCAGTCATTTATTTAAAATCAATCACTCCACCGTGTTTTATTCATGTCAAAAATACAAATAAATCTGGAGATTAGCTGTTTTGAAACTGCTGCACCAGCACTTTCTTAGTCACCTTACCCAGCGTATTGCGTGGCAACTCCTCCTGAATCATAAAGCGACGAGGAACTTTATAATGCGGCAGTTTGGTTTTTAGCCAGTTTTTTAACGCTTCAAAATCAACTTGGGCTTCGCTGCAAATTAGGCTTGCTGCGATGACTTGTCCCCATTCTTCATCTGGAATGCCGACGACTGCACATTCTTTAATATCGGGATGTGTCCGTAGGGCTTCTTCGATTTCCAGGGCTGATATTTTGTAGCCGCCCGACTTGATAATATCTACAGAATTTCTGCCTAGTATTTTGTAGCTGCCTTCATTATATATTGCCATATCGCCTGTCTTGAACCAGTCCTTTGCGAAAGCTTCTTTTGTCGCTTCTGGTCTCTTCCAGTATTCTTGAAAAACGCTGTTGCCTTTGATCTGGATTTCTCCTTGTTCACCGACAGGCACTTCTTTATTTTCCGTATCGACCAGTTGCAAACTGACGCCTGGCAGTGGCAAACCGACATGCCCGGGACGCCGTTCTCCTGCATAGGAATTGGACAAAGCCATACCGATTTCTGTCATGCCAT
The DNA here is from genome assembly GCA_937951615.1 of uncultured Saprospiraceae bacterium. Lineage (GTDB taxonomy): Bacteria > Bacteroidota > Bacteroidia > Chitinophagales > Saprospiraceae > JAHDEO01. The sequence continues at coordinate 31,396 of CALFBH010000041.1, forward strand.
AACGTTCCAGCAAAGTATGTCCGCTGATGTTTTTCCATTTTTCTAAGACTGAAACGGGTAAAGCTGCCGAGCCGGAAACCATTAATCGCATATTGGCGAAAGCCGCCGACATCCCTGCCTGCTCTGCTGAGTTTGCTTGTTCCCAAAAGGCAATGAGTTTGAAATAAATCGTCGGGACAGCCATAAATAAAGTCAGTCGCTCCGACTGGAAAATATCCCAGACTTTTGTGGCTTCAAATTTATTGAGAAATTCACAACAAGCGCCTGACCACAAAGCACAAGTCATCACATTGATGATGCCGTGGACATGGTGCAAAGGAAGTATATTCAAAATATAATCGTCCTGATGCCATGCCCATGCTTTGGTTAAGGTGGTGATTTGTGCTTCTATATTTGCGTGGGTCGTGACCACACCTTTTGGCTTCCCTGTGGTTCCACTCGTGTATAAAATCATGGCAGACCTTTCCAGGCTAATGCCAGGCAAAGCTTTCTTTGGAAAGGTTTTTATCTGTTCAATATTCAGCAATCGGATGCCTCGTTTTTCTGCAAGTGGTTTCAGCATATCCTCATATTCTGAGCTAACAATTAGCACCTCTGCTTCTGTATCTTCAATGACATATTGCAAGGCTTCCAGCGGATGTTGTACACAAAGTGGCACTGCAATCCCACCTGCCTGCCATAGCCCCCATTGTGTGGCCACATAATCAAATCCGGGCGGTATCATAAAGGCAATGCGGGCTTCCTTAAGATCTTCCTTTTTATCCAGCAGACAGGAAGCTACCGCTGCAGAGGCAGCTAATAATTGCTCGTAAGTATAAGATGCGCTGCCTGAAATAATGGCTTTTCTTTTAGCCCACTGACGGGCTTGTTCTAGTAAATTAATCAATTGATATTCGTTTTGATGAAATGACTTCCGAAATATATCTTTTTTGATGAAACAAATATAAAAATCACTTGACTTTAAACCATTTCACGGATATTCAGGCATTAAAATATATAATTCTAGTGCCTTATGCAAGGCTTAAAAATACGTAAAAACAAGCAACAAAATTCTAAAAATCAAATAGATATGCACAAAAACAACAACCTCAAAAGTCCGATCACATTAAAATAATATTTGCTTTATGTTTTGAAAATTTATACTTTTGTGCCGCAAGCATAACAACCAAAGGCTATATCTGCCGCAAATAAATCCCACGACCTAACAAGAGGTTACGTATTTTTCAACTTTATAACTATAATAAAACTTATGATCAAGTATTTTTCAAGTGCTGTATTGGCATTATTAATTTGCAATATGGCTTTCGCCCAAAACACCGTTATCAAAGTAAACCCACTGAGTTTAATTCTTTTGACAGCAAATGTTGCTGCCGAACATGCAGTAAGCAGCAAAATGTCTGTACAATTAGGTGCTTCCTTTGGAGGCTTTAAACTGGGTGACGGCGATAATAAAACCAGTTACACTGGACTAAGTGCTGTACCTGAAGTTAGATTTTATCTGACTAAAAGTGACGCTCCTAAAGGTTTCTTTGTTGGACCTTATGGTGTCGTTCGTTCTTATACGACAAAACAAACTGTTACTGATTTTAATGGTGACACTTACGAAGCCAAGCAAAAATTAAATGTTTTTGGAGGTGGATTAAATACTGGCTACCAGTTTTTATTTGACAGTGGTTTTGTACTAGACCTCTTTGCAGGTCCTTGTTATGGAAGTACTACAAGTAAAGTCATTACTGGCTCAGAAGAAGATATAGACCCTGGAAGTTTTTCAGGGATTAGTGTTCGTGCAGGACTCGCACTGGGCTGGTCTTTCTAAAAGACTTTAGTATATAAATTTTCAAGCGGCAATTCTTTCAATAGAATTGTCGCTTGTTTTTTGCTCCCCTTTCATCACACGCATGACCTCATTGTGTAAAACCTTTGCACTCGTCTCCCAGGAATACATCTTTCGAATATGACTGGCAATAGTTTCCAAATGCTCTGTAGCTGGTGGATGTTCCAGATTATGGAGTATTCTTTTTTTGAGCTGTTGCAAATCATCAGATGGGATGTGGTTGTCACCAAAAAAACTGAAGTCCTGCATGGCGGTTGCCTTGGCACAAATGGTATTGATGCCCAGCACCGCAGCCTCTAAGGGCGGAATCCCAAATCCTTCCGCTTTGGATGGATAGACAAATAAATCTGCCGCACGATATAAGTCCAGTAAGGCTTCATCACTTAGCCCTTTCAGCCAGTGGAAATGCGTTTTTTCATTGGGATACAAATGCTTAATGTCACTCAATAAGGCAGGATTATTCAGCGTATCATTGCCTACAAAAACCAAGTCAACTCCTGCTGCACTCAGATTGAGTTCGCGCCAGGCTTTTAATAATAAAGCGTGATTTTTCCGAGGCTCTAAGCGACTGACATACAGGACATATTTATTCAAACCGTAGCGTTTTTGCACAAAATCAGTTGCCTGTTTTTTATCATAATCTAATAGAAATTTGTCCATTGGCGCATTGGGCGTTACGGCGATGCTTTCTATCGGGATCTTATAATCTCTGGCAATTGCCTGTCGTGAATACTCGGAAACTGTTAGTCGGATATCGCTTTGCTGTAAAGCTTTTTTGAATAAAACATTCCGCTGCAAGCGGTATTGCAGACTAAATGATTCTGGGAAGTCATTGAACAATACATCATGTGTCGTCACGATGTATTTACAAGGCTTCAGCCAAGGTGTCATGTATTGAAAATGAGCAAGATCTATATCGTTTGCACGAATAAGTGCTGGAAATTCCCGCAACCATAATTGTAACCTGGATTTGTTTTTCAAGGGTAGAAAACGTACATCAAACTGACCAAAGCAATCCATTATCGCTTCTTCATCATAGCCTGCAAAATATATCTCGTATTGCGCTCCATAATTATTCAGCAAAGCAGTGTACAAACCTTTTAGGTAGGTGAGACTACCTTGTCCTTCGCCGCCAAAATTGCGGGCGTCTATCAGTAGTTTGATCTTTTTCATATCCAAATTATACGTGCTTTTTAAGTTTAAGTTTAAGAATAAATTTAACTTGTAACAGTTTAGTCGATGGTCGATAGTCCATCGCTGTCTTGTCAATTCAACAATATTCCTGCTTTATAAGCTTTGCACGCATTTTGCAAAGCAAAATGAAATGCTGAAACGACCTGAATACTAAAAAACAGCCATCGACTATGGACTATCGACCATCGACCTCACCTTTCCTCCAAGTAGAGAAACTGCCAGAAAAGACGCCATCATAAACCAGAATAACTGGGTATTGATATTCGCATTGGGCAAAAGAAAAATAAACATCAGCCAAAAGGGGAAAGGCAGTCCGCGAAAGCAGCTGATCGCAAAAATCAACAGCAAAGCCATTCCGATGAACCCGTAATCAAAAATAAAGGCAGGAACAATTCCCGTATCAAATTCTTCATCGTCTTCATCAATCAGAAAACCTGCCATGACCCTCGGAATGTAAACTCCTGCTGCTCCCGCACCTTTACCTAGCATCAGACTTTGTGTATCTGTTTCGTCCCGAAATAGAAAATAGGTCGTGCCTATACGAGCAAAAGCACTAGGGTCGACTTCTTTGAGTTTAATCATTTTTTTCTCCGTCGTGGTGTATTTATCGTGAAACAGCACTTCGTTGACTTCCCATAATCGAACAATAGATTCATTCTCTGTACTTTTTAAAACATTGGCAGTTATCATTGAAAACAGGACAACAGCAAACAGCATCGTCAATTTGAGCGAAGCGTGCAAAATGCCGAAATAATGCCTCCCCATATCCATCAGCACAATCAACATCAACAACATTCCATAAGCAGAGCCTAAGACCAGAATACACAAAAAATAAGCTGTTCCTAATCGCTTGAAACCATATTTCGTTCTATATCCATTGAGTCGGTTGAAAGATAAAAAAGCAATACTCAGAATAAAAGCTGCATAAGAAGGTTCGGAGGAAAAACCGCAGGGCCGGCTATCTGCTGTTGTTTGCGTAATGCCAATTAGACCGCCCATCAGAGAACGATTGAATCCCAATTGTAAAGCTACAAATGCCAGCACAATATTCGCCGTGTATAAAATGAGAATAATGCCCATAATCCGCTTGATCATCTCAGCATCACATCGCTTGATAAAATTATACAACAGGAGCATTTCCAATACAAATGCCATGGAATAAATGAGCGAAGTCGGGCGAATTTCAGGATAATTGATGATATTATTTAATAAAAAAAAACCACCCAATGCCAGGAGTGACATCATCAGCCCCAGCTTCGCTTTTGGTGCAAATAAGGCGACATATCCCATATAAACAATCATCATCAAATGGAAGGGCGTCACCATAGCTTTGCCTATTGATGCCACGCTAATGCCCGTCATTGCCAAGGCGACAAAAGCCAGCGTTGCTTCCTTATTGAGCGGAATATGTTGGGCTACCTGCGTCATTATTTGCTCAATTTAAAACCAGCATATCAGCATGAAGGATGTGCATAAAACCTGCTGCGATTGTATGGACATTTTCTGCTTCCAAGATTGCCGGATTGGAATTGGGGTCGGAGAAAGTACCAGGAAAAGAATTGCGCCAGAGCATATCGCAAAAGTTCTGGCGATTGTCTTTTCTTGAGCGGATTTTTGCACAAAGCTCGCTGAGGTCTTTACAAGCATTCAATTCATTCCAGTTGATTTGCTGACAGTAGTTGATGGCATTAAAAAATGTAGGCGCTAAAGTGAGTGCTGGCACTTGCATCAATGCTGCTTCATAAGCTATTGTTCCGGTTACGGTCGCCACCAGTTGAGCCTGATGAATAAGCTGCCAGGAATTTGTTTTCTCGTGGATAAAATGGACATTTGGCAAATCATTTAAGGTCTGATAAAATGCTTTACTGCGGTCGCCGATGGCATTGGTATGTTCTTTAATGAGTAGCTTCCAGCCTTGTGGCAATGCTCGCCAGATGTTCTGAATATTGACCAGTTGATCTTCGTAATATCGGCCAAATACATCAATGGATGCTTCCGGCTGTTTGTGCAAACCAATAAATACATAAGGTGTATTTTCGACTTCTTCAAAATCAATTCGCTGAATGGATTTATAGGTTTCTTTGCGCCACTCCTCCCCTGCTCTTGTCTTAAAACGTACCACTTCATTCGTCAGGTGTGTAGGATCATTTTGATCTATATTTTCATTGCTGATAAATCGTTTTACTCGATTCAGGCGACCAGATAATGAGTTATTTTTCTTGAGTTTTTTATCATTAATGATTAAATAATCAGGTTTTTTCAATTCAAATATTCCATCAAAGCCTTCTGCTCGATTCAGCTTAAATAGTTGAGATTGATGTTCATCAGTAAAAAAGGCAAAACGTGCATTGGGAATACGAATGACATGTGGATTGAGGAATATACAATCCAATTCGGCTCGCCTGCTGACCATCCGATGTGCCAGTATTTCGTGCGCCCAGGTGGTTTCTCCAAATACTTTCCTGACCTGATGTTCCTGTAAAAAATTGTAAATCGGACGCTGAATATTCGTCAAAAATCTCAGCCCATTTTTCTTTTCATGCCGCAATACACGATCTCCAAAGACCAGCTCATTAATCTTAAATTCACCGACTGCCTCATCTTCTCCACTCATGTACTCCCTGTTGATGTACAGGATATTTTTTGATAGATAATGCTCTTTTAAAAAGTCGTACAACTTTTCATTATTCACCAGCCAGACAATATTGATGCCCCGCTTTTGCAATTGTTTTGCGATAGCATGAAAGAAATAGGTTTTGGAGAAATTAGCAATGAAACAGACTGTCATTTTGTGTTGATTGTGTTGATTGTGTGATTGTGTGATTGTGTATTGCCTTCGGCAATTTGTTTTTTTCTTTTTGGAATTTGGGATTTTCCATTTTGGAATTTGCTTTTTGCCATTTTGGAATTTGGGATTTTCCATTTTGGAATTTGCTTTTTGCCATTTTATAATTTCACCATAAAGTGATGAAAAAGAAACCTATAAAGCTTCTTGCCAGCCATTTAAAATGAATAAAATGGATATTTCCTTTATTTTTTAAAATATTGAATTGCATTTCCAAAGCCAGAAATAATGCGCCGATATTCACAAGTATCAGCTTGATTAAATCCAGTTGATGGAGCTGATGTAAAACATAGATACTAAGCAGCATGAGCAGGGTAATCCAAAGAAAATGAACATTCATGCCCGAAGATAATTTCTCCCGATGAATGACATTAGAATTGAGTGCAATGCCTGTCCATAACAGCGCATGAAAACAGAGCATGTAATAAATGCTTTTATAATCAATATAACTCTCCCGCAACAAATCCAAATGATTGCCAAAAATCAATGGAATCAGCAACCAAGACAGCAGAACAAACACAAAAATGAAGCTCAAAATAGCCGCAAAATAATTATCTAAAACGGCAGGTTCGGACTGGTATATTTTTCTAAAAAAAGCCACCAAAAATACTTGTTGCGCCATGACTGCCAGTGTAGCAAATCGCAGGTAAAAAGTATAATAGCCCACCGTTTCTAAACCAAAAAAATATTCAATCAAAATACGTGCACCTGTGGTCAGAAAAATCACCAGAAAGGCTGATCCAACAATATGGCAACCATAGTTTAAAGCTGTTTTATAATGTGCAATTGAAAAATCTGCCCGCTCCTGCCAGGCTTTGCCAGCAAAAAGAATCACCAGTCCTCCCAAGTAAATACCTAGCGCAACATTGAATAGTTCATAGCTAAATTGTCGTCCAATCAACATCAATCCAAGGATATAAACCGTCAGCACCAGTAAAACACCAGCATCCAGCAGAACAGCTTTTTTTATCTGGTCATGCGATTTTAAAATAGAAGACATCATCATTTGCATAGCAATAATGCCGCCCAACATGCCAGCTAATAAAAACTTCTCTGGAATTTGCCATTGAAATATAGAATTGAAACCTAGTAGGAGCAAGATTGTGAGCCCGACCAATACGCCGTGCAGATAAAATAAAGACTTATAACCAGTCGATTGTAATTTGAGGTTGAAATAAGGATAAGCGCCCTGAAGACCTGCATTTAAAACTATGGCCAGTAAAATGCCTATCCCCAGGGCGTACTCAAATAACCCATATTCGGCTGCACTTGTTGTCACATTGGACAATAAAATGACAGAAAAGAAGCTGATTAATTTTATACTACCAAATACTAGCCCTACTCCAAGCAGTCGAATAGCATCGCCTTTTAGGAAATTATGACGCACATTTTTTTTGTCGGACAATGTAGAAACAGTTAGTATGTCGGTCTTTTTTTTCACTATACGTTCTAAAAATGCGCCCAAGCCAAAGGTGTTCCTGCTTTCACAGCAGCACGGGCAGTTTTGCCGAGTAAACCTTCAAAGTATTTCGGCGATAAGCCATCACCAGGTCGGATAATTCGCAGGTTGTCAAAACTAAATGACTCACCTGCCGCCATATCTTTCACCACATATACCGACCGCTTGAATCGGCTGCTGTTTTGCTCGGACTTTTGTATGCCATATTGTACTTTGCCTATAGCTTCAAAAGCTCGTTGACTTTCCACAACAAGGGATTCCAATTCATGCGGTTCAAGACTGAATGTGCTGTCTACTCCCCCGTCCGCTCTGCTCAGGGTAAAATGTTTTTCTATAATCCGCGCACCAAGCGCGACCGCCGCCACAGGCGCACCGATGCCCATCGTATGATCGGACAAGCCGACTATAATATCATCGAACATTTGTTCCATGTGCGGGATGGTCATCAGGTTTGTTGTAGCTGCTGATGCGGGGTATGTGCTGGTGCATTTGAGCAAGGCTAGTTCTTTACAGCCATTATCGCGTAATACACGCACTGATTCATCCAAGTCTGCCAGCCGGGTAAGTCCAGTGGACATGATGACTGGTTTTCCTGTCTGTGCTATTTTTTTCAATAAGGGGTGATCTGTATTTTCAAATGAAGCGACTTTGTACACCGGCACTTCCAGTTCTTCCAGAAACTCGACTGCCGTTGCATCAAATGGCGAACTGAAAGCAATCATGCCCAGCTCTTTTGCTCTATCCATGATAGGTTTGTGCCAGTCCCAGGGTGTGTAAGCTTTTTGATACAATTCATATAGATTCTGTCCTTTCCACAAGGAGTCTGTATCGTCTATATTGAATAATCCATGCCGAGCATTGATGGTCATGGTATCTGCTGTATAGGTTTGGAGCTTGATTGCATCTGCACCTGCTTTTGCGGCAGCTTCTACAATGGCTAAGGCACGGTCTAATGACTGGTTGTGATTGCCTGACATTTCAGCTATGATGAAAGGCTTTTCTGCTTTGCTGATTACTCTGTCGGCTATTTTCATTTTTCGCATGATTTTTTTTTAAAAACTGTTATACACTTTTACATAAAAATCTTCTTAAAGAAGGTATTTCGCTTTGCGAAATACATCCCCTCTTGAGAGGGGAATAGAGGGGTGTGTTAAAGACCAGAAAGCCCACTTGGAGGTGTTATTTGCCAGCATTCCAGCCAACACACCCCTTTGGTTCCCCTCTCAAGAGGGGACGTAATCTCTTACGAGATCACCTTAACATTGACTATATCCGCTGCTTTAGAACCAATCACTCCTGCCTCCAAAGGGGGAAATTGTTATTCAAATTTCCAAATTTAAAAGTGCATAGCAACTTGTTTTTTTATATCAATTGCATACCTGTTTCTAATTGTGTCCAATTCAAATCGTCTGTTTGTAGGTTTTGCAAAACCAATGCGCCATTAGATGTTTTTACCGTAAGGGCATCTTCTTCTATATTCAGGATCGTTCCGTTGGGCTGGTCATAATTAAAACCTGTATCCGAGAAAGTGGATTGGTGGCTAATAATTTTATGTCCATTCCAATAGGTGAATGCGCCTGGATATGGATTGGCTTGCGCCCGAATCCAGTTTTGAATACGTTCTTTACTCCAGCTCCACCTAATGTGTCCATCGGCAGGTGTTCGTTTACCAAAATAAACGGCTTTATTAGCATCTTGTGGAGTCAGTTGCAAACGGTCGTTTTGCGCCGCAAGCAGAACTGACTCCGCGATGCCGGGATATAATGCTTCGTATTTCACCAGTAAATCTGCACCCGTTTCATTTGGAAGAATGGGAACTGTAGCTTGATGAACGATAGCACCATTATCAACTTTTTCATCTATGAGGTGGGCAGTGATGCCCGTTTCTTTTTCGCCATTGATAATTGCCCATACATGTGGCGTGCGGCCTCTGTATTTGGGCAACAGCGAACCATGCATGTTGATGGCATATTTTTTTGCCCAGTCTATCAAGTCTTTTTCTATGATGAACAAATAATTGACCGATAGTAAAATGTCGCAATGAATGGAGGATATAAAATTGCTGGCACGTCCTTTTCTCGGATTTCCGACGAACAAAGGCAGGTCTTTTTCTTGTGCCAGTGTTATAATAGCTTCAGATGTTTTATTGGTAAAGACTGCCTGGATAGGAAAGCCTTTTTCCAGCAAATATTTAAGCACGACGTGTCCTAGATGACCACTGACCATTAGACTAAGAGCATGTTGGGCATTTACCCTTCGGGTTGCTCTTGCCAACTTTTGTCCTGTGCTGTGTTGTTCTTCATTCATGTAACTATGGTTTAGAAGGTGTTTATGCAGCATACCTAAGTCCTCCTTCCGTATTTGTAATTAGATTTAACAAACGTTCTCCACTTTTCCCATCAAAAACGGTTTGTTGTCTGGCACGTGCTGCTGCTGTTTTCTTTTTATTCCTTTCGGAAAATTCTTTAAACTCAAAAGCCAGTCCCTCTTGCAATAAATAGGATTTGATGTATTTTTGGTTGTCTGCAATTTGATATAGGTATAAATCACCACCTGTACTCAAATACTCGTAAGCAATAGTACTAGGAGGAAGAATAGCAGCAGTGCTGCGCTGCATCACTGCTACCATTTCTTCTGCTCCGAGATTGCTAAACCGTTCTATATTTGGATGATAGTACCGGATAAAAGTTTGTAGGGCTGCCTGGTGTGCATAGGCTGCTCCCGTTATGAGTATGATTTTATCTTCAATTCCCTGCATGATTAAACGCCCCAATGCTCTTAGGGTATCGTTATTGGGGTCTGCTCCACCGAAGCAGAGCAAAATGGTTGACTTTTCTTCCTTATTTCTTTTTTGTTTTGCTGCGGCTAAAAATGGCTGGCGCAATAAAGCATATTCTGGTCCAAGACAAAATTGTGTATACGCTTCTGCCGAAAAATCTTCGACTTTCCAGCCGCCTGCATGATTGATGACCACATCAGCTACATAATGACAAGCTGCCAGGTCATCAAAACAAATCAATTTCACACCCGATTTTTTTATCGTGCGCTGATAATCTGTTGTAAAATGATACCCGTCCAATATGAATACATCGCCTTGTTCTAGTATATGCTCGTTCATCCAATCGGCCTCTTTTATGCCATCTTTCAAATGGACGGGTATTTCAATCAACCTATGACAAGTTGCTCTTATGGCTGTTTTTATTGCTGGTGCAGCATTTTTTGTTGTAAACCAGACGTCCAGCTTATTTTTGGATAATTCGGCAAATGCTAATCCACGAAAAATATGTCCTAATCCTATCTTGGCATTGCCGTCTGCTCGTATCACTAATTTCATATCTTATTTATTTTTGGGGTTTTACCCCGGGTCTTGGGGTTTTACCCCAAGCTATAAGGTTTCGCCCTTTCAGGGCTTGGATTTCTTATGCACTTCGGCATTCAATATTCCTTTGTTCGATATTCGATATTTCTTAGGCTCTTAGTCGTCGAGTTTGGAGTGTTCGTTTGCTGGTCGTCTGATTTACACAATACAGTACTTCATTGATGACCTTGCCCTGTTCTGCTTCTGTGAGGCTTGGGAACATAGGTAGGCTGAGGCATTGCTCGTAATAGGCTTCCGCTTTGGGAAACATTCCTTTTCTAAAACCGAGTTTTCGATAATAAGGCATGGTGTGTACAGGGATGTAGTGTACTTGTGCGTAGATGCCTTTTGATCGTAAATGGTCATACAATTCTTTTCTATTGTTTGTCTCCACAACGTATAGGTGATAGGCATGGTGAGCATTTGGCGTGGTATGGAGTGTACGAATGGGCATTCCATAGAAAGCATCATCGTATTTTTGTGCGATTTCATGCCGGCGTTCCACTCCTTTTTTAGCTCTTTTGAGTTGGGAGAGTCCAAGTGCGCATTGCATATCTGTCATTCTATAATTATACCCCAGTTCCTGCATCTCATAATACCAGCTTCCATGAAATTCTTGTAGCTGGTTTTTTGACTTGGTAATGCCATGCGTGCGCAGCAGACGAATTTTCTCGTATAAATAAGGGTTATTTGTCGTAATCATTCCGCCTTCGCCACAGGCAATATGTTTGACTGGATGGAAAGAAAATACACTCAAATCAGCGTATTGTCCACTACCAGTTCTCACTTCTTCCCCTTTACTATTGGTAAAATGAGCACCTGGTGCATGGCAGGCATCCTCAATGATCCAGAGTCCGTATTCTCTTGCGAGTCTATAGAGTGCTTCCATATCTACCGGATTACCTGCAAAACTGACTGGAATGATGCCACTATAAGTTCCTTCAGGAGCCGTCTCCAACATTTGGCGGATATACTCAATGTCGATCAGTGCCGTTTGTGGGTCAATGTCTGCAAAATCTACTGTGCCTCCACTGTATAATACACAATTGGCGGAAGCCGCAAAAGTAATAGGCGTGGTGATAACTCTTGTGCCTTCATGCACCCAGAGTACTTCGGTACAAAGATGGAGGGCTGTTGTGCCATTGGAAACAGCTATTGCATATTTTGCTCCAACATATTCGGCGAAAGCCGCTTCAAATTCCTCAACAACGGGACCTTGTGTCAGCCAGTCGGATCGAAGTGTTTCTACAACAGCCTGAATGTCTTCTTCGGCTATCCATTGTCTTCCATACGGTATTATTTTTTCCATTCTAATTGTATTGTGGAGTGAATAAGATTAAGTATAAGATTAAGTTTAAATTAATCTGTTGTGGCTAAAGCCACTTTACTTATTGCTTACTTGACAGGTCGGTTATAGACGCTTTATAACTTGACCTTACACCTGATTTAACAATTTATCATCTGCGCAGAGCAAATGCTCTGCGCTAGATGATGTTTCCCCATTTTTGTACGTTTGCGTGTATTGATTAATAATTCCTTGCTCTTTTACGCGCTAGACTTTGGATGAAAAGGTTCAGTTATGCTGCTTTTTTCAAGGTCGTAAAAGTCGAATCGACATGGTTCAGTATCAAATTTCTAAGTTGCTCAACACTGAGCCATTCAGGATTTGTTCCAGAATCATAAGAAAAATCTACGGGTACAGGTTTGGCATTATAATGTGCCAGAAAATCGTCTTTTGTTTTATCCAGATAGGTAAGATTGGTTGGGCAAATCACAAAGTGTTGATCCAGTTCGATTGTATTGTATGAATCGGCTGGCGTAATCATTTCTTCGTGTAATTTTTCTCCAGGACGGATGCCGACCACCTGATGGTCGCAATTTGGTCCGATAGCCTGCGCAATATCTGTGATTCGGTAGGAAGGAATTTTAGGAATAAAAATTTCTCCTCCCATTGCATTTTCCAATGAAAACAAAACGAGCTTGACTGCATCTTCCAGTGTAATATTAAACCGAGTCATTTGCGGATGCGTGAGGGTCAATCTTCCTGTTTCACGCTGCTTTAAAAAGAAAGGAATTACGGATCCTCTGGAGCCCATTACATTTCCATATCGGACTACTGAAAACCGTAAATCCCTTTTCCCCTTCATATTATTGGCAGCAACAAAAAGTTTATCGGAGCATAATTTTGTCGCGCCATAAAGATTAATCGGTGCAGCAGCCTTGTCGGTAGATAAAGCAACGACTGCTTCTACATTAGTTGCAAAAGCCGCTTCAATAACATTTTGCGCGCCCAGGATATTGGTTTTGATACATTCCATAGGATTATACTCCGCTGCTGGCACTTGTTTGAGTGCAGCTGCATGGACTATAATATCTATATTTTCACAGGCTCGGGTAAAACGTTTGGCATCCCGAATATCGCCTATAAAATAACGAATAGCCTTATGCTCGGCAGGCGAAAATCTCTGCGCCATCTCATACTGCTTGAGTTCATCTCGTGAGTAAATGACTAGTCTTTTTATTTTAGGATATTTTTGTAAAACGGTTTGTACAAATTCTTTTCCAAAGGAGCCTGTTCCGCCCGTTATTAAAACGGATTTTCCATTTAAATTAAGCATGATGTTTCTTTTTGAGGCAATACTTTTGTTGCCCTTTTCCAATTAAAATATTGTGTTACGCTATGTGTTTTTCACTTGAGTAAATATCACCATATTACAGACAAAAATCACTTAAAAACCTACTGGATTGTGACAGGAATAAGGCTATTCATTTAATTATAAAGACTTATTAAACAGTTCTAAATAAGTAGTGAAAAATCACAATATCTACTAGACTTTATTCCTTTAAAGTATCTAGCACAATTTTTAGACCCGTTAATACAAAGACAGAGAGTGTGGCACCTATCACAAGACCTTTGATGATAAACCAGATGGGAGAAGGCAGGTAGGGTTTTAGCGGTAAAACGGGGCGTTCTGTGACAACAATAACTGGCGTTTGTTGTCCCAATTCTTTGGTCGCATAAGCTCGCTGCTCGTACCAGACATCAAGTTGTTTTTGCATGGATGTTATATCAAATTCCAACTGACTCCTAGCTTCTGACTCTCTTGTTTTTTTCTTTTTTTTCAACTTACTTAACCGACTTATTGCAGCTTTAACTTTGGTATTCAATGAGTCAATTTCCTGGCTGACTACCAGCACACCAGTCTGCTTGGGCAGTAAAATTGTTTCTTCGTATAATTCCTCTAAATTTTTTATGATTTGCTGGACAAAATGTGCGGACAATTCCTGATTAGGAGAAGAAAAATTAATGGTAATAAAACCTAATTTTTCTTCCAGAGATACACTTACAAAACCATCAGAAAAATTGCTTTGAGGCGTAATTATTTTCTCTACAATTTCATTAAAAGCCTCTAAATGCAGCCGATCAAAATCAGCTATGTCTGAACCTTCAAAATGAAAATCGGCAGGCAATTTCAAATTAGTAAAACCTGGATAATGCTTTTCATAAATTTTTAGGTAATGGTTGATCAGGTAATCTTTATGTCCCTCGATTTCTGCCTGATCGAATAAGGTTCTTTCTATAATCAGCCTTGAGTTGGCTACTTTTGAGAAGGTAAGGATAATGGCAACATTATTTTTTGCAGAATCGTCGACTCGAAGAAGCGATACGACTTTTGCATTATAGGTAGGCTGGATGTTTAATGTACCCACATAAAAATAAGCCGCCACCAGTAAAGCACCTAAGCCTATCCAATACCAGTGTTTTAAAAAGTAATAAAGATATTCCTGTGTCCTGAATAGAAGGTGGCGTAGTGTAATTTCATCGGCGGTTTTTGTTGTGTGCATGATTTTTGACACTTTCTTCCCTGTTATAATATCAATGTAAATGTTCCGCTTTCTATCTGATGTTCAGTGTTATTCAGTCGAAAAGCATAAAAGTAAACCCCCGCAGGCAGCAAATTCTTCGTATCCATTGCAGTACCCCGCCAATCATTTTTGTATGACTTCGAGAGATACACCAATTGCCCTGTCGCACTGAAGATTTGCAATTCAGACTTACTCATATCCAGATCGCCTGTATTGGACATAATTTTGAATGTATTGGAGACCTTTCCATTGGGGAACAAGCGTCCTGGAAAAATTAAGTTGGAGAAAGAAAATTTCTCAGTTTCTGCAACCATCGAGTCAATAAAAGATATAGATTCTGACATATCATCAACATGCAATGCAAATATATTGGAAGTCAAGGGCAACTTATCTAAGTCTTTATTGCTTACTTCACAGTGATACACTCCACTGTCTTCTTCTCTTAAGTCTTTAAAATCCAGACTCCCAGTATTGCCATCCGATGTCTCCAATAATTCTCCATCTTTATACCAGACATATCTGTTTGTCGTCCACACTAAATCCGCAGGTAATCTCATACGACATGTATCTTTTTTTCGTTTAAAAATTAATTTATCTTCATAAACTGGGGCTTGACTTCTGTACTTTTCAGGATCATTCAATAGTTGTACATTCGGCATCAAATCACTAAACCCAAGTTGATTCTCAGCAATATATATTTCTCGTCCCCACCTGACTTTCCCACTCATGTCGGCAAGCGCTGTGAATTGGTTATTATTTAAGTAAATGTGTGTTAGGTGCTTCTGTTTAATATAAGCAGGTATTTCTCCCGACAGCTTATTGTGATTGGCTTTAATCAGTTTAAGGTTTTTCATCTGCCTGAAATTCGGCATTGTCCCTTTCAGCTTATTATGATTTACCAGTAAAACTTCCAAGTCTGGTAGCTTGAGCTTGGACAAACCACCTTCCAATTGATTATAAGGCAGATATAGTTGTTTGAGTTTTGGCGACTTAAAGTCAGGAATTTCTCCGCTTAGCTGGTTATGATCCAATTCCAGTCGTTCTAAATTATTCAACTTAGATAAGGGCGGAATTTCTCCTTGTAAATTATTACTCGACAAACCAATTACAGTGACATTTGGCAAACCAGTAAAGTCAGGCAGTTCTCCTGTGAGTTCATTCCCTCCCAGATACAGCTTGACTAGCCCTGGCAACTGAAGATCTGGCAGATTTCCCTGTAGTCCATTTCCTCCTTTTTTATCTGCCGTACAATCAGGAAGTCCATCCAAGTCCATACAATACACCCTGTCTTCTGACTTGCTTAACTTAATGCCATACCACTCTCCTATCGGCTGAGACAAATCCCATTTAACTTTCCAGCTTTCTCCATTTGTGCTTTGGTAAAAACGCAACAGTTCCAGAGAGTCTGCTAGACGATTGGTTACTTTTTCATTTTTTGAAACATGCAACTTACCTGCTGAACTATGTCCAACCAGTATGCTACAAATCAAAAGTATTGAGCCAACCAGTAAACCTGGTTTGAGATTCAGCATTTTTTCCACGGTAACTTGGTGTTTTAGTATTTAAGTAAATTTTGGACAATGGGACATTAGGAAATTGGGATATTCGACAAAGCTTTGATTATTAATTTTCAACAAAAACAAATACCTAATAATCAATACTTTGTAATCTTAAACCTAATTTCCCCAGCAATTTCTCATTTGGTTTTTTGTCCCCCTCCAAAGGGGGATAATTCAGCATTTTAGCCATTATTTCTATGAAGATTGGGGACTTTCGGTTTAAATGAGAAATTGCTGTAATTTCCCAACGCCCTAATTCCCTTTTGTCCAAAGTCCAAAATGTTTACTCTGTTGTATTAACTGATGTTCCATCCATAAATCCACTAAAACAATCTTCCAACTGAAACGCATAAGGTGTGGATACAGGCATATTTCCTGGCCCAGACAATTCTAAGGTATATTTTGTCCCACCAGGTAAATTAAATGAGGTCATCTGCAAATTGGATGAGTATATGGTTGTTGAAATATTAGCCCCTGACACCAGCGTAAAACGGTAGTTCAGACTATTGCCACTTCCACAATAATATGCAAAAGCATCTGGCGTAATATATACATCGAATGTTCGCTGTATACTTGACCCAATGCAAGCATTTGGAATGACTTTTTTGATTACTGTTGCTGGATCTGGTGCAGACACTTTAAGTTCAGTTGCATCAGAAAATTCCAGTGCGTCAGCTTGTATACCCGCTAGTTCATCCAGTTCGCAGGAACTAAAAACAGTGCTCATTCCCAAGATAACGACCAGCAAGATTAGTAATTTATTGAGTTTCATTTTTATTAATGTATTTAGTAATGAATTAAGTATTTCTAATGAATAGTGGTTTATCAGCCTGACTTAGAATATCGTTGTAAAGTTTTTATAGACAATTTTGGTGTAGAATGAATCGGCACTAGGGTTGGCAGGCGATTCTCCATAACATCTCCATATAAGAGTGCCATTTTTTTCCAGGTATATTTCTTCTCTGCCACTGCTTTAAGACCAGCCGCAATTTCTGCAAGCGGTTGCTCTTCTATATTGGCAATCAAATACTGCAAATCCCCAAGATGCTCAAAAAATATAGCTTGATTATTTGTTGTTACTCTATTATAAATCACATCATAAGATAAGACCGGCAAACCTAAATGCATCGCTTCAACTAAAGATGGGTTTGTTCCTCCTGCACTATGTCCATGCACATAAAAGTGAGCATTAGAACGCAGCAAATTCAAGGATTCAGATTCATAAACAGGATCAATTAAGTGTAGATGTTCGTACTTGCCATACCTTTTTCGCAGGTCTTTGCCGTATTCACTATTGTCCCAGTTGCCCACCAAGACAAAAGGCTGTCGTGGCAGACGCGCAAAAGCTTCCAGAATAACATGAATGTTATTCTCCGGCTCAATTCTGGCGACTTTGAATGCATATCTATTATTCAAAAAAGGAAAGCGTTCTTTTGCCTTTTCATTTATAGCCACCTCAAAAACATGATCGGCTCCATACTCAATAAGTCGGCTGTCGCGGTTGTAGCGAATCTTGACATATTCTTTTAAAATTCTGTTATCCGTAATGATTTCATCAGCATAAAGACAGGCAATTTTTTCGCTGAATAATAGAAATGCTTTTGCAAATCTATTCCACTTAGGCCGTCGCCACTCCAGCCCGTCTATATTGACTATAAATTTTTTCTTTGAAAATAATTTGAGTATAGGTATAAAAACACAGCCAGACACCCCTAAGACCAACAGTACATCACAAGTTCTCAATGCCCTCAACATAGACCATAAATCGTAAAATATACTTTGTAGTCCATTTGCCTTTAAAGGGATATATTCGAGTTTTGCACCATGCCATTCTTTTGCTCGCTCTTCTGGTTTATATGCTTTTTCGCTACAATAAACCGTCATATCAAATCGCTGATGTAAATGAATCACCAGATGGTGTACCAGTGTCTCAAAACCACCATATTTTGCAGGCACACCTACTGTGCCAATAACACCTAAATTTTTCTTTGCCTTTTTCATTATTATAAACATTTGCTATGCAAAAAAGGACTTTTTGCATAAGGAGGATATGGAGTGAGTTATGCTGAAGTTTTATGTCTTATTTGTGGGCGCATTTTAATAATAACACTTTCTTTTTCCACGATTGTTCCACTATACAATTTCACACTAAAAATGAAGCTCAAAACAAAAGCACTAAAAAGCATCAAGCCTGCCAGCAAAGCTATTTCGATAAACATGGCAAATAAAATGAAAGCAACACTAGCCATTCCTAATATTCCACAAATCAAAGGCGTGGAAAAGCGAACCATATCGAGCATGATGTGATGGATATGTATGCGATCAGCACTAAAAGGAGAACCTCCCCTCGACAAGCGAACCGCAAATACACGAACCAAATCAAATAATGGCACAAAAATAATGGCTGCTATAATGACCGGTGCCTGTACCATACCAATGCCATAATAAGCTGCATTTAAAAACTGAATACTCATGACACCTAGCATCAAACCAATAAAGGTGGAGCCAGTATCTCCCATAAAAATAGAAGCCTTATAAAAATTAAACTTCAAAAAACCTGCAATACTACCTGCCAAAGCAAAGGACAGAATGCTCCAACCGCCTTCGCCAATAAAGGCGAATAAGATTCCAAATGCTACTGCTCCCAATAAACCCTGACTCCCTGCCAGACCATCAATACCATCAATCAGGTTATAGGCATTTGTGAGAACCACCAAAAACACCAAGGTCATTAAAAAACTGAGTACTGGCGCGACTTCCTCGAAACCCAGAAAGCCATAAAAACCCTGCAACTGAAATCCTGCAAAAAACAGAATCCCTGCTACAATGAACTGTGCTATAAACTTCTTATACGCTGATAAAGAGATAAGGTCGTCTGTAATTCCAACTAGCGCAAGGATTAAAGCCGCTGCAGCCAGATAATGGATCTCGGAAACCCCAGAAAACAATAAACCTGCTATCCAGAATCCAGAAAAAATAGCAATCCCTCCCATTACCGGAGTAGGCTTGATGTGTAGCTTACGTATATCTGGTAAATCAAAAACCTGTTTTTGTTCTGCAATTTGGATGATGAGTGATGTTGCGATATACGCTATCGCTGTCGCAGCCACAAAGGCTAAACTAATGTAAATAATAAGCATCTTGCAGACTTTTTTGCTTGTAAAAAAAATGATGTTTTTTCCTTACTTCCTTTGAAGTAATTTTTTCCCATTGAATGTTTCTAGGTTTCTTCTCCTTTCACATTCGATACAAACATAATATGTACAAGCCTAAGTAATTTTCATAAAAAAGGTAAATAGTGACATCTATTTAACAGCTCAAACAAAGCCCTATACATATACGACATAAAATACATGCATCAGAATCAAAACTTTTTATCTGAGGACAAGATTGCATTATATCTCATAAATCCTAGATAAATCACATTTCTAGTTACAATCAAAATACTTGTGTAAAATTTCATTTTAAACCAGTAAAATCATACTTTGTGAGGGAAATTGTACAATTTACACTAACCGGACAACACTGTGCAGACTAAAACACTGACAGCTTGTCCATCAAAACTTATCAACATGAGAAAATTCTTTACCGTATTATTTATTATTCCTTTGACTTTTAGCTTGTCTTTTGCACAATCTGTGGAAATCACCGTTCAGGTAAACATGGAATATGAAACTGTAGATGCAGCAGGTCTATTTATTGCTGGTGGTGCAGAATTTGGAAGCCCGGGCGATTATGGACTAACCAATACATCTGGTTCTATTTGGGAAATTGTTCTCACACGCCCTATTGGTTTTTCTTCTTTTTATACCCTTACCAATGGTGCATGCCCTGACTATTCTTGTAAAGAGAATCTAGCTGGTCAGGCTTGTGGCGATCCTGCCAATTTTAATGACCGCTTTTTAATGCCTGTTTATTCGGATACGACACTTATGCATTGCTTTGGTCAGTGTACAGATGATTTATCCTGCACACCACCAGCTGCTCCGGTAGATGTTGTTTTCCAAGTAGATATGTCACAAACAACAGTACTCGGACCTGTTTATGTAACAGGTGGAAGTTTCGACAATTGGTGTGGTACCTGCCTTGAAATGACAGATGATGATGGAGATATGATCTTTAGAGACACACTTTCACTCACTGCTGGAACTTATGAATTTAAGTTCAATAATGGTGGCTGGGATGGCACAGAAGGCTTAGACCCTATGGAAGACAGTGATTGCACACTTACAACAGGGAATTATACCAATAGAATTGTGACAATTGGTGTTCAAGACACAGAGCTGACGCCTTATTGTTTCAATGCCTGTACAGTCTGTACCGTTGATATCCAGAATCCAGAAGAATCTCCTTCATGGTTTGCACTACAACCAACAGTCACAGCAAGTTCTACTTGGTTATCTTTTTATAATAATGAAAGTCGATTAGTCAGCGTATATGGTACTGCTGGACAACTGGTACACCGCGCAGATGTAGCTGCCAATAGTAATTCTTATGCGATTAATGTGCAAGATTTACCTACAGGGCTATATTTTGTTACGGTACAAAGTGGTAATCAACTGGGTACACAGAAATTATTGGTGAGATAAAAATAAGCGACAATACTAATTGAATCGACAATACTGTCGGTACACCTACATTTTTAGACGTACATATCTAAAAGTTAAGTTAAAAATTTGCTTGTGAGCAATAAAAGCCGCATATTGTTGATTCAATTAGATTTTGTTATTTTAACCCTTATAAATATTTAGATTATGAAAAAAGTTCGCTCTACAATTTTAATTTTAGCATTGACTGTTACAGTTGCGTTCTCGCAAACTGCACCAGACTTTACTGTAACGGACATAAACGGGGAAACGCACCAATTGTATGCGGATTATCTGGATCAGGGTAAAACAGTCGTTTTGGATTTCTTTTTTGTGGATTGCCCGCCATGTCAGGCAATTGCACCATTCTTTGAAACACTCTACCAAGACTGGGGTGCTGGTCAGGCAGATGTAGAATTTCTGAGTATTACAGGTGATCCAAACGGAGTAGATGATGATGCTAAAGTTACTCAATTTAAAAATACGTATGGTTTAACTTCTCCTGCTGTCAGTAATGAAGGCAATGGACCTCCAACTGTTCAATTATATACAGATGGTACTTTTGGTACTTTCTTTGGTTATCCTACTTTTGTAGTGGTTGCTCCTGATGGTACTGTAGAATGGGATCCATGGGTAGATGCAGGACAAGCCACTATCGATTTGATTGATGCTGCAATTCAGGCAACTGGCGCAACTGGTCAAATCACAGCTATCGGTGATGTAGAAGATTTGTTTGAAGGACTAACAGTATATCCTAATCCTTCTAATGACATAGCGATTATTGATTTTGAATTGAGTGAAAAAGCAGATGTCAAAATTCAAGTCTTAAATATGCTTGGACAAGATGTACTACAGGTATTCGAAGGCAATAAATTCCCTGGTTCACATCAGGAACAGATGAATGTTTCAAAACTTCAACCTGGTACTTACCTGATTAGAGTTACTGCTAATGAAACTGTTCGGACTATCCGTTTTGCGAAAAGCGTGAGATAGATTACGATACACGATATAAAAAAGCCCGCTTATCAGTTTTGATAAGCGGGCTTTTTTGTATTTAATATGTTGTCTTCGGCTTCGCTCAGACAACTGTAATTTTAGTTCATTGAACGGAGTCGAAATGAACTCAGACCTTGCGACTTCGCTCAGACAACTGTCATTTGATTCATTGAGCGGAGTCGAAATGAACACTTTTATTTACGCAGAAAAAGAAGTACCACAACCACAGGTATCAGTCGCATTCGGATTATTGAAGGTAAATCCTCTATTATTCAAACCATCCAGAAAATCTACTTCCATGCCCAGCAGATAAATAGCGTGTGCTTTATTCATAAACACTCTCATGCCTTTGATTTCAAACTCTTCATCATTTTCTTTCTGCATATCAAAGCCTAAGATATAAGTAAAACCAGAACAGCCGCCACCCTTTACTCCAATCCGCACACCATGATCTTCAGGTACACTTTTCTCTTCCATAATGCGCGTTAATTGCTTTATCGCTCCATCAGTCAGACTTACTGGTGCTTGTGCTATTAATGTATCTTTCATGATTTCTATATTATTTAAGGAATGATGTTCTTTACAAAGTTACAAACTTTAATCCAATTGTACACCTTCTGCCAATTCTTCCGATTCTATCGTCTGTTTAATGACAAAAAATACTTCCTGTAGTATCTTTTAAGTCAAATTGCGTTTTAAATGTCAAAATTACAAGTCTTTTGATAGTATTTAAATAAATTTGCACCCACTTTTGTTCTATAAACAAACAATATGGCAGTTATAATTCTTGATATCTTAAAATATACCCTTCCGGCACTCATTGTCTTCCTGACCGTCTTTTTTATGTTGCGGTACTACTTCAGATTTGAAGAAAAATCAAAATCTTTAGAGTATAAAGCCGGACATCGCAATATTACCTTGCCTTTGCGCCTACAAGCTTATGAGCGACTAGCGGTATTATGCGAACGGATTTCATTGCCCAATCTGATTTTACGGATTCGTACTGGTAGCATGACGGCTTCCGATTTGCAAATTGCTTTGCAGGTCGCTATGCAGCAGGAATTTGAGCATAATGTTGCCCAGCAAATCTATGTTTCTCCTGAACTCTGGCAAATTATCAACCTGGCAAAAAATGACTCTATCAATA
The DNA here is from genome assembly GCA_937951615.1 of uncultured Saprospiraceae bacterium. Lineage (GTDB taxonomy): Bacteria > Bacteroidota > Bacteroidia > Chitinophagales > Saprospiraceae > JAHDEO01. The sequence goes on from CALFBH010000041.1 coordinate 54,241, forward strand.
TGATTAATCATGTTGCCAAAGAAATGCCCCCCAATGCTTCAGGACTAGAGTATAGCCGAAAAATATTCAGCTTCTTAGATACGAGAGGAGCGACCGGACTGGACAAAGCACGCGCTGCGATTAACAAAGAAGTCAGCCTTGTCTTATAAACGATACATCAATGAATGACGAATTACGAATGAATCTGCTCAAGCCTAAAGCCTTGGTTCTTGCACTCTTTTGTCTTGTGATAACAGCTTGTCAGCCTCGCCTGCATTTTCTGGGAACAGAAAGTACTTACCATCGAAGTGACACGCTTTCCCTCGCTGATACAGATATGGCGGCTATGATACAGCCTTATAAGCAGCAACTCGATGTAGAGATGAATCAGGTGATTGGACAGGCAGCCAAAGACCTGACCAAAGGCAATCCTGAATCGACACTTGGTAATTTTGTGGCTGATTTGATCCATAAAAAAAGCGAAGAATACTATGGCAAGCCCATTGATTTGACTGTCGTCAATAGCGGCGGATTGAGAATTCCTATCCTGTCTGCCGGTGATATTACACGCAGTAAAGTTTTCGAGCTGATGCCTTTCGACAACCTGCTGGTTGTGGTGGAAGTAGAAGGAAGTGAGTTACCCAAACTTTTCAACACCATGGCAGAAAAAGGCGGCTGGCCAGTGAGCTGGCATATTAGCCACGCTATCAAAGACAACAAACCTATAGATATTCTGATTAGCGGCGAGCCTATTCAGGCAGATAAAATTTATACCGTAGCTATTTCCGACTACCTTGCCAATGGTGGTGACAATCTTTTCTTTCTTGCAGATAAAAAACGCCATGAACTGGGCAAGTTATTCCGAGGGGCTATCTTGGAATATATTGCCGAGCAGAATGAGCCTGTAGATGCTGAACTGGAAGGGCGGGTTGTGGTGAAAGAGTAAAACTATCCTCCTCAAAATGAAAAAGCCAATAAACATCAATACTAAAGGGCAGCTTATTCAATTAAATGCCGGAAAATATAAGATAGATATTCTTGGTGGCTGGTTTGTCGAACTTGGAAATTTTTCGGTTTCCATTAGACATACTGAAAAAGAAGAACTGATAAATGCTCAAAAAAAGATAGGACGCGCTCAAATGTATGCTTTTAATAAAAGAGCAAAAAGAATTTTCGTAATCGACGTCCCTGTCAGCGGAAAATATGAAATTATATTTAAGCATTCAGATACCATAACTGTAAAACGTACCAACCTATTCATTGCTTCTCTCTTTGAAAAAGCGATTCCATCTCAACATTTAGAAATCTATTTCTATCGATAGACTTTATATCTTTTATTTGCACAGTTATTTATTTTTAAATATATTTGTATAAATAAAATATCTGGCATGAAAAATATTTTCGTTGTTCTGTTACTCGCCCTCCCTCATTTTACCTCCGCTCAATTTTTAGAAGAATTCGACCTCAACCCGCCCAATCCACAGAATTTCTATGGTGCGGAAAATTGGGCTATTTTTGTGCATGACCGAGACAACCAATATACATTGGCAAATGCACTTGCCCATCATGGTCCCAACTGTGAGCCACCAGTACACCTGAGTCCGGCAGATACTTATGATACCACTCATGTTGTTAATGATTATGAAGCGACCTGCTATTCTTGTAAGAACCATTTGATGACTTCCATTCGCTCAGATGGCTATGGACTTATTCATTTAGTCCCCAATCAAATGGCAGATTTTTCGCAACAGGAAGCAGTTGTCCGTATTGATATTTCAACTATGGATGAAGCTGGAACTGGACGCGACTGGTTTTCTTTCCAGTTGAGCCCTTATGATGATTTTAATCCCCTTTCAGTAACTGAGGCTGCTGCGGATTTGCAAGGTAGATCTAAAAATACGCTTTGGATAGAAACAGGTTATACTAATGGGCTGAGGAGCTTTGAAGTCAAATTCACAGATGATAATTTTAATACCCGCGTTCTACCTATTGCTGGCTATGAACATCTGGAAGACCTCATCAGCATTTCAAAAATCCAAAGAACGCCTTTTGAATTGAGGATTTCACAAAATTCGGTCAAGTTTGGTATACAACTGCCAGAAGACCATCCTTCCGGTAATGAATATTATTGGTGGGTAGATGCGACCACACATTATAATACACAATCGACCGATGAGCAGCCCATAAATTTTGCTTGGACGGAAGCCGTTGTTCAGTTTGGACATTACAGTTATAACCCCAGAAAAAATGGATTGGGAATAGAGAATACCTGGCACTGGGACAATGCTTATATCCACCCTGCCAAACCATTTAACATCATAAACACCAATGCCCGATATGCTGATGCAAATAGTCCAACCTTGTATTTTGATACACCCGCTCCGGCTAATGCCAAACTCGTTTTTGCTGCCCCCGACTGGGAATTAGTTGGAGGCAATTTAGCCTTGCAATTTGGCAATAATCCTACTTGGTATACACCAACGAGAAAAGAAGCTTCGTCATACGATTGTGTTCCTGGTTCTTATTGTTGGAATGCATCTTATTCATTTTTTGAAATTGATATTCCACAAGGCACAGCAGAGGTCACCTTCAATGGAGCAGATAATTTTGCTCAAAACTGGATGGCAAAAGACGTTTACATCCTTAGTCCTTCTGTTCCTGCCGCTCCGATTGCGCTTGATATTTGTGCAATATTGGAAGGCTGCTATGATGCTTCATCAGGCAATATGACCAACACCCTTGAAAGTATGAATTTGTTGCCCAGCAATCAGCCTTATAATAGTGAACCCTGGAGCTATACTGGAACAGAAACACTGAATACGACAGATGTTGCCGACTGGGTGCTGGTTTCTTTCAGAACCGGAACAGCGGCAAGTACCGAAATTGCAAAAACAGCTGCTTTGCTTCAGCGCGATGGCTGTATTTATTTTCCTGATAGCGATGTTCTGCCTAGTGGATTCAATACGCCAGTCTATATCGTCGTCATGCATCGAAATCATATTGCTGCAATGACACCACAGCCTGTAAGTATTATAAACAATACGCTGACTTACGATTTCCGAACGGCACAAAGTTATATCGTAGCGGGTAGCTATGGGCAAAAACAACTAGCTTCCGGTGACTGGTGTATGTTTGCAGGCGATATAAATCCAAGCGATATCGGCGGATACGATATCAATGGTAATGACAAAAGTGTTTGGACAACTTTTAATGGACTCTTCAGCGACTATTTTCCTGCTGACCTGAATCAGGATGGCGACGTCAATGGAGCCGACAAAGGGGTATGGTTAGGTAATAATGGTATTTTTTCGGCAGTGCCAAAATGAGGTTTCTGGGTTGCGCATCACGGCGTTTTTTGAACCACTAATCCCGATAGCTATCGTAGATAAGGGGCACTAAGAAACTTTTGTTACACTGTAATAGCTGTATTTTTAGAACGTGTTTAAAATTCTATGATTAGGTTACTTACCCTTTTTGCCATATTCACTAAAATGCTCAAAACCAGCACCTTATATTTATTCGAGGGCAGATAGAGCAAAGTTAGGGAAACATATTCAGAAGATCAGACAAGAAAAGAATTTATCTCAACAGGAGGTGGCTAAAGTTATTGGCGTGACTGATGCTGCCATATCTCATTGGAAATATGGGAGGCATGTGCCTCAACATTGGCTTGTGGGGGCTATTGTTGAGTTCTTGGGGTATAAGCCGTTTCGCTAAACTTTTTATGGTTTGATTATAGTTTCGAAAGTACTTTCCTCACTTTACATTCATTCATGTTAGGTTTGATGTCATCACTATATAATAAGCTGATAATTTGTTTATCTATTTCTGCGTATTCTGTAGGCCAGTTAGGAGGGAATCCCTGATAAAATACACTTTCAAAGTAAGTTTCTGAATCATTAGGTAAACCCATGATCTGTGTCATTTCCTCTCTTATTACACTTTTGAGTATATCTGGACCAACTTCATTTATATTGATAAAAAAAGTAGCACTGCAAATATCTCCTTTTCTGTTTTTTATATTGAATGCTCCTTTAGGTGTACTAGGAAACAAGCCTTCAAACTCTGGTTCATAGATTTCTACATAGTCATTATAAAATCCAAAGTAGCCGATAACGTTTGCCTCCTCCTCATTGTCCACGATCTCAATAGAGATTTCATCTATTAATTCATCCAGTTCCTCAACTATTTTTTCCCTTTCTTCTTCTACAGTTGCTGAAAAAATAGGATGAGTGCCGACAAAATGTAATTTTACATCTTTAGTCCATTTACGAATATTTATGTCAGTTTGATAAACTTCGTTTTTCATCGCTATTTCTACAAAATAAAGGTGTGCCGGATCTGTTAATTCTATGTCCTGTTTTTCGCAGGAAACAAAGAACGTACACAACAAAAGTGAGCGTAAAATATTTTTCATTTTTCTGAATTATAACATAATTATTTTGAGTGGTTCTTTAACAAATTTTCCGTTCACCGGAAAACGATGCTAAAGAACCACACTTGAATTTAATTTTAATCTGCTAATTTGAATTCTGAATAAGCCAACGTATAGCAGGTTGCCAAATAGGTCTGATCTTCCATATTCAATCCTTGAATATCTCCTCTTATAACGTAAATAGTTAATACTGCTTCATCTGGTATATTCTCTTCAATATTGAGTAAGTATTCTCCGTTATCTTCCACAAGTACGCTAATACTGGAAGATTCTTCATTCAAACCCTGATTCTTACCAGATTTTGAATATGAAACAGCTATTCCGACTCCTTTATCATTTTGATAATCAGCATTCCATTGTATTAATACCTGACGATTGACATTATCTACTCTGGAATAAGTTTTAACAGGCTCATTGATAACTAATTCTGGCGGACAGTATAATTCAGCACCTACTTCTTCTTCCCTTCCATTTACTGAAGATACTGCTACACTTGTAGTTGTGCCAAATAAGTGCTTTGTGGCTTGTCTGTCTCGACCGCTTACCTTATAAGTCATATTCTGTTCAGCAATAGGACTTAAACTGAGGTCACCTACTAGCACATTACTCATTGTAACGGGGCTGCCATCTTCATCCCAAAACCTTGCTGTCGCACTGTTTTGTGCATTTTTCTTTGTGATTTCACTATCTCCAAACATCTTTCTTCCTTGTATAGAAATGTACCCATTCCAATCTCCCTCGTATAAATTTCCAGCTTCTATCAGATCAAGGAAATTAATCTTATTTACTACAGGAGAGTCAATTTCTCTTTCGCAGGAAAAAATAAACATGCTTAGAATAAAAAGCATTATAAGTATAAAAATTGATTTATTTTTCATTTTATTCTATTTTAAAATACTAATTAATAATTTTCTAGCAGCCGCAGTTCGCCACACCATTATACTGAAAATCTTCCCATTCAAACCAAATTATAGGATTCATACCTGCGGTTATAACTTCTTCTTTAGTAGCAGTGTATGATTCTTGAAAACTCGTGGCAGAAGGATTGCATAAAGAGCAAGCAAATGGTGCAGTATTGAAGCAAGGAGTAATAATGTCTAGTCTAAATGTTAATGTACCTTCTCCTTCTTCAAATTCTGGCAAATAAAACCGATTCACATTAGCAAATGGAAATTCTAACTGATCATACTCAAAAAATTCTTCAAAAGGTTCACCATTACTACATCTTCCATTAATAAGTATTCTTATGTAATATTTTGATGTTGATAAAGTGTTGAACGAATTACTGGTATATACATCTTCTGCTGGAGTCTGATTATTGATAAGTGTCTCAAAATCATTGTCCACTAACGAGATACAACCATTTAAGCTTTGATAAAAATCAGGTGGAAACATAACATCTCCGTTGTAACGTGTTTGCGGGTCTACGCAAGGGCTATCGTAATTATCCACACCAGGATCCAAATCTATACATCCATTACAGCCAGTAGTTAAAACAATAATGGACATCAATATGAAGGAATAATAATAAACTCCATATTGTCCTTTAAATACATTCATTTTGATTAATTTTAAAGTTCGTTAAAAGTTTTTGCGGTCCTACTAAGCCGGACTACAAAGCTTTGCCGTGTGGCTTTCCTCTCGAAAGCGGCACGGCTTTTTTTGTTTTGCATCAGCTGACCGGTAAAGACCGGACATACCTTGCTCCTTCCATAGGCAGTAGATTATGGTTAAGAAAAAAGAATACAATAACCTTACGTATATACATATATGTGTACACACAGTTACTGTTTATTCCGCTATGTTGTAGAGTGGTATCAAGATTAACCGGCTTGAATTATGTCTCGGGCTTATTTGTTTTTTCCGAAGTCACGAGCATTTGCATGTAAACCAGTTATCAGTAGTATCGTGACCGTAAATATAATACCCCCCCCCCGCAAAAACAAAAATTTTTCTTATATTTTTTTGAAAAATTTTGTACCGTAGTCCATCCCCTTCACTCCTTCCCAAAGAGGACATTATTGTTCGGAATAAGTAAAATTTTGGTACTTTGGGTAAGTATAAACACTAAAAACGGCAAAACAAAAGAGCATAACAGTAGCTACCGTGATTGAATTTTAACGCAGTTCAGGATAAAATTTGTCGTTTGCAGCCATCGACTATGGACTGTCGACCATCGACATTCTGAACATTTTAAAATTCGGGACGACTCATATTTCAGTCTTCTTCTAAAGCCAAACAATTGACCGTTCCTGCATTATCCGCACATACCCCATCATTATGCAAATCAAATCGCCAACGATGCCGTGGGCAGACCAGATAACGGTCGTCCTCAATCCAGCCCTGCGACAAATCTGCGCCTTGATGTGGACATAATTTATCCACTGCATATCGACAACCGCCTGCTTCTACTACGATGCGTTCTTTATTGTTTTCCAAAGCCAGAATATAGCTACAAAATGGCTCTAAATCATCCGCTTCCAAAATCAAAAAGCCTTGCATGATGGTCTGATAAACATCGGGTTGCCGATTGAGTCGCATCCGAAAAGTCAAGGAAAAGTCCTCCCAAGTCAGCTGCCCGTCCAATACCCGCTCCAATTCATAGGATGCTGCCGACATTTGATAATGATCGCCTTCTGAAACCTCTGTAACAGCTCGTACTTCTTTCTGCTGAAAATTGACTTGTGTAATAACATTCACTGCATCCGAAAACTGAATATATAATGGACGGTCAATTTGTTCACTTAATGTGAATTGACTTAGTTTCCTGTTCAGTTCCGCTATCAGTTGGTTTTGTATGTTGCTTAGGGCATCTTGGGGATTTGTTTGCTGACGCGCTTTGAAAAAATCGGTATAACGTGCTGCATAATTTTTTACATAATCTTCAAAATCATAAATTTCTTCTTCCGTACCCGGTACTTCATCAAAGGCATAAGTCGAGCAATCTAAGCGATGCCCTGGCATTATATCGGGCAAAAAGGTTTTATGTTCAATCAGTCGTTTATCCAGAAAATCTAGTAGCTGTGCTGTGCGGGGAAAAATATTAATAGCTTCAAAGTTGATGTGCAATAAAGCTGGATCGAGGAAGCAGGGCGGCCCGGCTGAGGGCAGAAACATCTTAGGTTGAATGGCTTCAATAGCTCTCGCAGTGGCTTCAAATTTGGAGAACATTTTTTTTCTGGAAATGCGTTGGTATTCCTTTTCGGGATAATCGTAGCAGACTGGATGCCAGGTAGCCCCTGAAAATTGCGCTGCAAATACATCAATCGGGCCTTCGTCCATACGTATGCGCGGAAGCCGGTCGTGGAGTTTGCAGTCATTGATATTCAAAAAACGCTGACCTTCTGCACAGACTAAGATGGCTGAATCGCGGTTGAGTTCACTGTCTTCTGCATATATTTTTACATAAGCATCTGGCAGATCTATTTGGGTATCTGATTCGCATAACTGTATGGCTTTTGCTGGAATTTTCTGTATCAAATTGTGTAAAACCGGGCGGCGAAATGTAGGAATAATAAAAGTAAAGTCCGCTGTTCCTAATCGCTCTAATGTCCATTGGTCAAAATGGTCTTTGTGTTCGTGGCTGACATAAACGTACTTTTCCTTTTCTTGATTTTGAAATTTTTGTTGTACAAGATCCAGTAAATGATGATTGCAGGGAAATTGAAACCAACTAGCGTCAAAAGCTCCATTTGGCGAAAGCCAGGCATCTATCAAAATAATAGTTTGTCGGGTTTCTACCAAAAAACCTGCATGTCCGAGAAAAGTAATGTGCATGGGGCAAAAATAAGACTTGTCAGTCTAATGAACTTAATCTTTACGAAATACGTTTCGTGAAATGCACCGAATTTAGTTAATTTACACTCAAAATCAATTATATGGCAGACTGGAACTTAGGCGAAAAGAAAAAACAAGGGTTAAGAAAAAAGACAGAACGTGCTGTTCTTATCGCTGTGGTCACACAAGAGCAGACGATGGAGCAGGCAGAGGAGTATTTGGATGAACTAGACTTTCTGGCAAAGACTGCCGGAGCAAAAACCTGTAAGCGATTTATCCAAAAAATGGGGCGACCGAATAAGCGGACTTATATCGGCAAGGGCAAACTCCAAGAGATTATCGACTATGTAGAAGCGAATGACATAGATTTGGTGATTTTCGACGACGACCTTTCTGGTAAACAAACCAGCATTCTTGAGGAAGAAATCAAGCGGAAGATTTTAGATCGAAGTACCTTAATTCTAGATATTTTCGCAAGTCGTGCGCAAACCGCACAAGCCAGGACACAGGTAGAACTGGCTCAAATGCAATACCTGCTCCCTCGTCTGCGCGGACTCTGGACACACTTGGAACGTCAGCGAGGTGGTATTGGAATGCGTGGACCAGGGGAGACAGAAATCGAGACAGATCGTCGGATTATACGCGACAAAATCGCTTTGTACAAAAAGAAGCTGGAAAAAATAGATCTGCAAAATGCTACCCGCCGCAAAAACCGTGGGCAGTTGATTCGTGTTGCGCTGGTCGGCTACACCAATGTCGGAAAATCCACCATCATGAACATCCTCAGCAAGTCGGACGTCTTTGCTGAAAACAAACTTTTTGCGACATTGGATACCACAGTGCGCAAAGTTGTCTTCGGGCAAATGCCTTTTTTACTGTCAGATACTGTTGGTTTTATTCGTAAATTGCCGACCCACCTGATTGAGAGTTTTAAATCAACACTTGATGAAGTACGGGAAAGTGATTTGCTGATACATGTTGTGGACATCGCTCATCCCAATTATGAAGATCATCTTGCTGTGGTCTCACAGACCTTAAAAGACTTAAATGCAGAAGATATTCCGATGCTTCTGATCTTTAATAAAATGGACTTATATCGGAAACGGTATTTTGACAAAATGCTGGAAGCAGAGACCAAGGCAGAGATTGAAGCAGAACTCAAGGTCAGTCTCACCAAACAACATGAGGTCGAAACGGTATTTATTTCTGCGATTAACAAAGAAAATATTGACACCTTACGGGAAAAGCTTCGTATAATGGTGAAAGACAAGTATACAGTGCGTTATCCGCATCAGACTAAATTTTGGTAAAAATGATCAACACCTTATTACAAAAATACGCAAAACTACTGGTTAATTATTCTCTAGATGTACAGCCTGGCGAACGGGTACTGATTCGTTCTACAACGCTGGGCGAACCGCTCGTCAGAGAAGTCTTTCGAGAAACCTTACGTGCAGGCGGACATCCTTATACGATGTTTGAATTTCAAGGTGAAACACGCATTATGATGGAGGAAGGCAATGAGTTTCAACTCACCCATACGCCAGCCTTTTTGCAAATTGCCATGGAAAATTTTGACTGCTACCTGCGCATCATGGCGCCGTATAATCTACGTAGCATGCAGGGCATTGACGCTCAAAAAGCCAGTCTGTATAAAGCTGGTCGCGCCAGTCTGATGAAAACATACTCAGAACGCACCGCCACCCGCGACCTCAAGCGTTCTTTGTGTCAATACCCTACCCTTGCCAATGCCCAGGAGGCTGGTATGTCACTAGAAGCTTATACTGAATTTGTGTTCCAGGCTTGTTTTGTCTTTGAAGAAAACCCAGAAGAAAAATGGCTGGAAGTCCGCAATTATCAACAAGCGATTGTAGATGTATTGAATCGTCATGAAAATATCCGCTATAGAAATGAGCAGTTTGATATTGAATTTTCTACCAAAGGACGTATCTGGATCAACTCCGATGGGCAAACCAATATGCCTTCCGGTGAAGTGTATACTTCCCCCGTTGAGGATTCGGTGAACGGTAAAATACATTTCAGCTTACCAGCTTTCCATAATGGACATGAAGTGAACGATGCCACGCTTTGGGTAAAAAATGGAGAAATTTATAAATGGGAAGCCAAAAAAGGGAAAAATTACCTCGACTATGTGTTCAAACTAGACGGCGCAAGGCGTTTTGGCGAAGCTGCTATCGGTACCAATCGAAATATACAGCGCATCACTAAGAATATTCTTTTTGATGAAAAAATAGGCGGCACGGTACACATGGCCATCGGACAGTCTTATCTGCAAACTGGCGGCAAAAACCAGTCTTCTATCCACTGGGACATGATTACTGAAATGAATAATGGTGGAGAAATTTATGCCGATGGGCAATTGATTTATAAGAATGGAGATTTTTTATTTTTGTAAAAATGTCCTCAGTCCATAGTCCATGGACGATAGCTGCCAAGCAAGTTTGGACAAACTATCTGATTTTTCACTCATTTTGCAAAGCAAAATGTTTTTAAAATAATTGTTTTGCGCAACAACTCGCAACACGACAACTCGCAACACACATGAAAGTTGGACTGTTTTTCGGTTCTTTCAACCCCATCCACACCGGACACTTGATTATTGCCAATTATATGGCGACACAGACGGACTTAGATTGTGTCTGGCTGGTTGTTTCTCCACAAAATCCATTAAAAAATAAGGCTTCTCTCGCTGGCGATTATGACCGGCTGACGATGGTCAGGCTGGCTATTGATGATAACCCGGCTTTACAGGCTTCAGATATTGAATTTGGTCTGCCTAAGCCTTCTTACACCATTGATACGCTGACCTATTTGCAGGAAAAACATCCTACGTATGAGTTCGCGCTCATTATGGGTGGCGACAATATCGCTACGCTCCACAAGTGGAAAAACTATGAGCAGATACTCAATAACTACGAAATATATGTGTATCAACGCCCAGAATATGACTTGGGCGAATTGGCAGAACATAAAAATGTCCACGTCTATGAAGCTCCGCTGATGCAGATTTCAGCTACTTATATTAGAAAATGTTTAAGAGAAGGCAAGTCCATCAAATACCTTGTTTCTGATAAGGTGATGGAGGAAATTATGGCGGGGCATTTGTATCAGTAGTTTGGGTGATTGGTGATTAAGGTATTGGTAATTGGTGTAATAGGGAGGCAAGGAATAAATAACTCACCTCTTATTTGGCATAATTTGTTTTATGCTCGCCTTTGCTTAACTTTGTTATTATCATTTATTTATTCATAAGTTGATAGCTTTTTTCAAAAAGCTAAGAGACGAACTAAAATGACTTTTATCTCAACTCCCTGAATCCGTCTCCGTCTCCGTCTCTCCGCCTTCATCACCTTCTTCCGTATCTTCTTCGACATTACCTTTTGGCAATTTTCTACCTGGCAGAATAGGTCTTGATTTATATTTTTTCTCTTCCTCCTGTTCTACTTCCTTGTCGTCTGTCTTCTTATCGTCAGGCGTATTTGCTTTTTTATTGTCTTGTTCTTTATCAGATCCGGGTTTTGGTTTTTCGTCTTTTTTGGCATCTTTTTGTGCTACTGGTTTGTCCGCAGGTTTTTGTGTAGACTTTTTGTCCGTCACTGTTCCTGTGAGGTATAGCTCATATTCTGCTGGAAGTGCATCCGTCAGGACGGTGACTTTACTCTGCACACGTCCTAGCTTTCCTGTACTATTGAAAGTGACTTTCACATCGCTCGTTTCACCGGGCATGATGGGCATAAAAGAATATTCAGGACGCGTACAGCCGCAGGAAGCCGTTGTATTCAGGATATTGAGTGGTGCGTTTCCTACGTTTTTGATGGTAAATACCTTCTTAATAACATCGCCCTGTGCAATATATCCATAATCATGAGTAGGATTGATCAATTTCACAACAGCTGCGCCTGCTGGACGTGGAGCTATTGGTTTTGGAGCTGGCTGAAATTCTCTGGTTTTTGTTGTTGTTACCGGAGTTTGGGTTACTTGTTTTTGAGTATTGACCTGTACAGGCGGCGGCGTCTGAGTTGTAGTCACTACAGGCGGCGGTGTTGTTACATTGACTGTTTTTACAGGCGGTGGCGTTGTAGGCGGCGTATTGACAACTGTCGCAGGTACTTCTGTTATTGCAGGAGTAGGTTCGACTTTTGGAGGAAGTTCAGCCTTGACTGTTTTTGCTTCGACTTCTGGTATATTAGCTGTCTGATTTTCCTGATCGCTGACGCAGGCTGTACCTAATAGCGAGCAGAACAACAAAGCACAAATAAAACGTTGCATGAGTATTTATTTAAAAGATTTTGGGATGACTACTGCAAAAATAGCAATTATCTACGATACGAGGCACATATTCCGTGCCACACCCTATACAACGTATATTTTACCTAAATGGTTAGTTCAAAATTTAATTAATAATTGACGAATCGCAAAATAATGTTTGTCCGACGCTTTTGTAGAAGTTTCATTTGTGGTGTTTTTCTCCATTTTGTATAATGATATTCCGCTTTTATGTCCTTACTTTTTTTGTGTAAAAAAATGATTACTTTTAACAATATTGGCAGAAGCAAAAAATATAGCGTGGCAATCTTCCAAGTCGTAAAATAGGCAAGAACAAAACTTTGCAGCAGCCATACAATCGGAAACAGAAACAAACTCACCGTGAAGGCGAACGTCGAGTAAAAAATTGGGTCTTTTGCTTTTGGTAAAACATACTTTTTCAATAGTGAATAAGGAAGTATACAATTGATAAGTCCAAATAACACGATAGGCAACAGTAATATTCCGGCTAAGATATAAAGCATAAAACGAGTATTAGAAGCTTGCTTTTCCATTACCTTATAGTTCAGTTTTAATCTGGCTAAGTCTTCATTATAAGCAAGGGTTTCTTCTGCAATGGTATTGAAATAAGCTTCGTCTTCGGCAATTATCCGCTCTGATTTTGCAATGATAAATTGGTCTGATTTAAAATTTCTGAACAAAGGTTTCTTTTCCTTTGGCTGTTCCTTCTGAATCGTGGAACGCAGTATTTTTCTCAGGCTTTCTATGACTTCATAATGGGCTTCGCTTTCAATATGAATTGTCAGCGATTGTAGTTGTTTTTCCAAGTCTTCTTTGAGTCGTTTGATGCCCTTTGCAGGATGGTTTTTATATTCAGTTTTGTATGCTTTTACTTCTATAGCTTTGCCAAAAAAAATCAAGGTATCCGTCCCAACTTCTTGCGGGGCTTCAAAGTATATTCCAATCGGCACAACACAAATTCCACTGCCAAAATCGGTCGCTTCTTCTGCCTTGAAAGCCATTCGCGCAAAGCCTTTTTTCAGTGGACGGATTCGGCGTGCTGCGCCATGATTGCCTTCAGGGAAAATTTTTATTGTATCTCCGGCGTGAAGCCGCTTGATGACCTCCGCAAAAGTCGCTTTGTTCTGAGTTATAATATCCACCTTGTCCCTCGGTCGAAATATCGGAATCATCTTGACCGATCGCATAAAACGCTCTATCCAACCCTTTTTAAAAATATCACTCCGCGCAATAAAAGACAACTGACGATCATTCACGGCTGCCGTTATGACCAAGGTATCTATCAACGCATTTTGATGATTGGGCGTGTATAAAGCTGGCGCGGGCAGGTCCTCATTGCCATACACTTCTACCCTGCCCAAATAGATTTTGAGTCCGATTTGTACCAGGCGGAGGAGAATGCTGTATGGTAGTGAATATTGCATCTAAATAAAGTGAATGGTGGCAGTTTAGGTCGATGGTCAATAGTCCATGGTCGATGGCTGTCTTTTAGTATTCAGGTCGTTTCAGCATTTCATTTTGCTTTGCAAAATGCGTGCAAAGCTTATAAAGCAGGAATATTACTGAATTGCAGCTATCGACCATCGACTATGGACTAAACTGTTACAATTAATGAATGTCGAATCAACTCAGTAACCAATCACGAAGTAAGTTCTTCAAACAAATCATCAATCATCAATTGACTTGTGACTACACTGAGGTAATATTTATTTTTTTTGACACCAAAAACAGTTATAAAAGTGAGAAATACATTTTTTTTAGTTGCTGTTTCTCTTTTAAAAATTTCTATTTTCTGCTGTAGCTGTTCCGCATAATTCTTCGAAATTTCATAGTCCGTGTTATGGAATTTCAGTTCAAATATATTCACACAATTATCACTCCTATCTATGACCAAATCAATCTGTGTACCTTGTGTCGTATCATTCCCTTTGTGCATCCATGTATATTCGTTTGTAATAATGCCACTAATGCCCAATGCCTTTTTAATCGGCAAAGTATGCTTTAAACAAACGTTTTCAAAAGCGTAGCCTTGCCAGATTTTATAGATGGGTTTGTCGGACATTTGCGACCAACTATTTGTTGCCTTGTTATTATTCAAAAATTTAAAATAGAACAAGCTGTATTCATCTATCAGGCGATACAATGTTTTTTCTTTTTTTTGATTCGGTAAAAACGTTTGCCTCACAAAACCACAGGCGATCAATTCATTAAGCAGAATAGTCAATCCACCTCCACTATTAATATTTGTTTTGGCAATAATTTCAGCGCGGGTCAAGCCTTTATTTTTAGCAGCTAATGCCGCTACAATTCCTTCATGCAGCTCACTATTTTTAAACAAAGAAGCATATAGATTAGAAAATTCGTTTTTTAAACTTGCCTGCGACACGAAAAACAAATCATCTAGAATTTGCGGAATACTCCTGCCTTGTTTTACATTTTTCAAATAAAAAGGAATCCCTCCTACACACATATATAGTTGTACAATATCCTTGGGCGTCAACTGAATGTTTTTCATCTCCAAAAAAGACCTGGTTTCCCAAAGCGTAAAGGGCATCAACTGAATATGGGTCGTGATGCGGTTGTGTAAGCCTCCTCGATTATTGATGACTTTTTGTATAATCCATGAAGCTGCTGAACCACAAATCACCAAGATAATGTCCTCTCGTTTTGAGCAATACTGATTCCAAAAGTTATCTAGGGCTCCTAAAAAACCAGACCGAGGCGTTTCAAACCATGGGATTTCATCTAAAAAAACAACTTTTTTTTCTTCTCCTTTTAATATATTCAAATAGGATTTTAATTGTGAAAAAGCCTGTAACCAAGTTTTAGGCGGCAATGAGGGTTTTCCTCCAGCATTCGTTTCCTGCAAAGTCAGCCAGAAATTTTCTAACTGCTGCCCGAATTTTTTTTTGTGCAGACCGCTACATTCAAATACAATCTGCTGTTTATAGACCTGCCTAATTAAAAACGTTTTGCCAACTCGCCTTCTACCATAAATCGCTACAAACTCGGCTTCATCTTTTTCCAATAATGATTCTAAAAGCCTTATTTCCGATTTCCTTCCAGCTATTTTCATAGATTATCTTTTATAAAACATCAACATATTTTTGGCGAAATATAAAAACTATAATTCGCCAAATAGCATTAAATATACATACTTTTGGCGAAATATAAAAACTATAATTCGCCAAATCATACCAAATACACCTCCGTTTGGCAGGATATAATATAATGCAATCTATAAGTCGCTGTATTTCAAAACAACATTCGTCAGACGAGTATGCCTTAAAAAAAATTAGCGTTTATATTTTGGGCAAAGTTAGACGGATGCCCCCCAAATTCACATGAAGAAATTTAGCCACGAATGCACGAATTAATGACGAATCAACTCACAACTCGAAAACCCGCAACCCGAAACTCGCAACCCAAAAACCCGAAACTCACAACCCCCGCCGCGCCCAGAAAGTAGCCAGCGTCAGTCCTGAAATGATATGCCAGATGCCCCACCAGGCAGCAACGATGGTCATTCCGCCCAAGCCATCAAAGAAAGTAAAAATGAGTACCAGCCCTAGTCCGGAATTTTGAATGCCCGTTTCTATGGAAATCGACCGACAATCTTTTTTGGGTCTTTTGAATAATTTGGGCAGGCTGTAGCCCAATATAAAACCCAGTGTATTTTGTAGTAAGACCAACAAAATAACAGCATGAATCCATTCCAGAAACAAGTCATAATTTTTGAAAAAAGCCACGCCTATAAAGGCTAAGAAAATGACAAAGGAAAAGATTTTTATCGGCTGATTTATTTTTGCAGTAATCTTCGGAAATCGGTCGGCAAAGGTCATGCCCAGCACTAAAGGAATGCCCAGCAACATC
Organism: uncultured Saprospiraceae bacterium; assembly: GCA_937951615.1. Lineage (GTDB taxonomy): Bacteria > Bacteroidota > Bacteroidia > Chitinophagales > Saprospiraceae > JAHDEO01. Next base: position 70,613 of record CALFBH010000041.1, read on the forward strand.
AATACCGTTTTTAGCATTTTCCACAAATCAATATTTATATCTTTCAGCAGTTCTGCCCCGCCAGGATATAAGCCGCCATAAAACGAAAAATTGATGGGTGTCATCAGCACTGCGCCGAGTGTCGCAATTGCTGTCAAGCCGACCGAAAGTGCTGCATTGCCCTTCGCCATCGAGGACATAAAATTGGAAATATTGCCGCCCGGACAAGCCCCAACAAGTATCATCCCCAATGCCAGGCTCGGTGTAGGCCGCAATAACATAACCAGTAAAAAAGTGAGTGCAGGTAATAAGATAAATTGTGAAATCACCCCCAAAATAGGCGAGCGAGGGTCTTTAATCATAGCACTAAAATGCGACTTCCTAATCCCTAAAGCTACACCAAACATGATGAATCCAAGTAGAATGTTCAGGACAAACAAACTGTCTTCACTAAAATTAATCCGGACTTGATCGATGGTTTCCATAAAATGTGTTGAAGTGTTGGCGTGTTATTGTGTTGGCGTTTTTGTACAACAACACTTCAACACCACAACACTTCAACACATTAGATTCATTTCTTCACAAAACGTTTTGTAATCACCTGCCCTTCATGTTCCAATGTCAGCATATACGTACCAGATGCTAGTGTTTTGACATTCAGTTGTAGTGGGAATGTTGCCTGCTCCATTCTCGGCATCACTGTACGTCCTGTAACATCCGTAATCCGCACATTCCAATCTCCTGTTTCCACTGTTTCCAATGTGATTGTCAGTTCCTCGTTTACTGGGTTAGGATACACATCAACTTGTGCTTCGAGCCTTTCTGTCTCCTCATTGGCAATAGTCAGCGACGAAATATAAGTGGCTATAGCAGGTACGCCCGGTGTAGTAAATCCACGAGTAAACCAAGCAGAAGTTCTGAGTACATCACCATAGCGCACGAGTGTAACATCATTTGCTGCATTTGCCCGGTCGATAGAGGCATCAATCATCGGATCATAATCTATATCTTCATAAAAATTCAAAAACATCTGATCCAGTCCTACATATTCAGCCGTCAGCAAGTAATGTGTATTATCTTCCAATGGTACGCCATTCGTATTGGTCGAAAAGTCGATCAGCGGCAGTGTAATTTGTTGATTGTTTTCTTCTGTTGTATAAGTATAAAAATTATAGGCAATCACCTCAAGCTCTGTATCATCTATCAATCCGTCATCACTTAAGTCATTCCATCTTTTCAAATATACAGTGACACTTTGTCCCGACAAACCGTCCGCTCCGCCGCTGTATCCGAAAGTAATTGAATCTGCTTTTTGCCCCATGCCATTGGGTACAAACAGGTGAATACCATATTCAAAAGCACCACCGCCTGCGGGCGAAAATGAATTGGTATCAATAGGTTTCCCATTTGCATCTAAAGGTGCTTTGGAGTAAGTCTGACTGGTAATTCTAAATTCTGAAGTTGCTGTATTATTCGCAGGATCAACATCCACTTCATCTTGTGAAAGGGTGTATTCACTGACATAAAAACCCTGTCCGTCTGAAGGCGTGAAGGTCTGTGTTTCCGGCAACATGATGAGCGAATCTGTATCTATATCCAGTATATTAATTTGTGTAGAACCTGTAAATGTATTATCCGTCACAAGTGTGCCAGCATTATCATAATAGTCGGTTTCCACTGCAACCGTTACATTGGTCTGCGCAGCAGAGCCAAGATTGGACGCATAGCTTCCCAGATATATTGGTGCAATCTGGCTTTGAGGCGTAGCATAATTTTCAGCGATCGCCTGCCCTCTAGGTGGTATGCCTGTACTGTTCGCAGGGCGTTCTACTATTTTTACATCATCCAATATCCAGTAATAAAAATCGCCATCAAAAGTAAACCTGACCTGCACATTGGACGAACCCGATGCACCCGGCATATCCATTCGACGAACGTCTGGATTGGGTGAACCATTATTTGCACCAAGATCATCATTCACTGGTGTATTATCACTCCACGTTGTTCCTCCATCTGTACTAAACGAAAACAAAGCACCTACATCGGTCAGCCCTGCATCATCACCATTCAAGCCTCTAAAAGATTGCGTAAAGCGAACCTGCACCTCACTCGTGACACCTGACAAATCAATAATCGGAGAAACCAATTCTGCGGAATTTTTCTGATAAGGTGGGCCTACAGGCTCAACTGTTCCTCCCACGGAATTATAAGCATCAGAATTAAAGACCATCGCACCATTTCCGGCAGTCACAGAATTTAATACTACTGAAGTCCAGTAACCAAATGCACTGGCAGTAGGTGTCCATTCCCAAACGGTAGTCGGATCAAGAAGCCCCACAGTTGTCCAGCCATTTAAGCCACCATCAAAATCCCCTTCTCCTGGCGTATTTCCCCATACAATAATATCGTCTTCTACCAGCAGATCTGCTTCAAACACACAAATATCCACTGTACCCGAATTGGCTGTTGGACTCACGCCCGACCATACCCGCACATAATAGGTAGCGTTGGTTGCAAGAGAAGCCGGATAGATGATAATCTCGTCATCCGCAGGATTAGAACTGGAAAAACAGGCAAAAGGCAATGCAGCAGTACCACAATCAGGATATACCGCCATGCCGACTGCAGGTACTTGTCCTACATTTCCGAAATAGGTTTTAACAATAACGCCATTCGCCGGCACTGTTGCACCTGTGGTGAAAGAGAACCAGATGTCATCACCAAACCAGGAACCAGAACAAACGAAGTCTGGCGCAGCAGATCCTGTTCCGCCTACTGTCGTCGCTGTAGTCGCAGTACAAGAGGCTTCATCAGCAGCTATAGCAACAGCAATGGCATTGACACATTCGTCGTTGGCAGGCTGTGCCATTGCCAGCGTGCCGACCAGCATCATTAAGAGTAGATTGTAAATTTTCTTCATGGTCATCAGTTTTATTTTTGTAAAAAATTCGTTTACAATTATAATGAAATAAAACCATATAAGAGCTAATCTTCTTATTTTTAACGCCCATGAATAAATTTTAATCTCGGGCAAATGGGAGTGCAATTTGTTATAATTTGAATTTTGTGTTTGAATTTGTATTTGAATTTGTATTTACACTTATCTTTGCAAAAAATAAACATGGGCATCAAATCCACTCTAGTCAAACCACTCGCAAAATATACCGCCAGAAGCATTCAAAACTGGTCGAAAAATGCAGTGGCTACACAAGAAAAAATATTCAAAAATCTCATAAAAAAAGCAGCGAATACTTCCTTCGGCAAGAATCATGGTTTTTCGAATATTCAATCCTATGAAGATTATATACAGCGTGTGCCTGTACGTGATTATGAAGGCTTAAAAAGCTATTTTGACCGAGTAAAAGACGGCGAGCAAGATGTTTTATGGCCAGGAAAACCTAGCTATTTTGCCAAAACTTCCGGCACCACTTCTGGTGTAAAATATATCCCAATTACAAAAGACAGCCTGCCCAATCACTTTGGCTCTGCCCGCGACATGACCTTCAATTATATCGCCGAAAGCCGGAATTCAAAATTTCTGGATGGCAAGCTGATCTTCCTGTCGGGCAGCCCGGAAATGGATATTCTGAATGGCGTGCATGTCGGGCGACTATCTGGCATTTCCAATCATCTGGTACCTAGCTGGCTCAAGTCAAGCCAAATGCCAACTTATCCGACCAACTGCATTGAAGACTGGGAAACAAAGCTAGACAGCATTGTTGCCGAAACGGTGAAAGAAGATATGCGCATGATCAGCGGCATTCCGCCCTGGGTCGTCATGTATTATGAACGCTTGCTGGACTATACAGGGAAAAAGCACATCATTGATATTTTCCCCAATTTGTCTTTATTTGCTTATGGCGGCGTAAATTTTGAGCCTTATCGGGCAAAATTGGAAGGCATGGTCGGCAAAAAAATTGATACGCTGGAAACCTATCCGGCTTCCGAGGGTTTTATTGCTTTTCAAAATGAACAACAAGACCCTGCCCTCTTGCTCAACTCCAATTCAGGCATCTTCTTCGAGTTTGTTCCAGCTGATGAATTTTTCGATGATAATCCCACCCGTGTTAGTTTGCGCGATGTGAAAATCGGTGTCAATTATGCCATCATCATCAACAGCAATGCTGGTTTGTGGGGCTATAATATCGGCGATACGGTGCGCTTTGTTTCCACAGCACCCTATAAATTACTGGTCACAGGACGCATCAAGCATTTTATCTCTGCCTTTGGCGAACACGTCATCGGAAAAGAAGTAGAAGAAGCTTTGATGACTGTTGCCAATGAAGAAGGTGTTCAAATTGTCGAATTCACAGTCGCTCCACAAGTCAATCCGCCTAATGGAGAAACGCCTTACCACGAATGGTTCATTGAGTTTGACAATATGCCAGATGACTTGGTGGCTTTCGCCAAAAAAGTGGATGCGCAGGTCGTCAGACAGAATACCTATTACAGAGATTTAATAGATGGAAATATTTTGCAGCCTTTAAAAATCAGTCCTTTAAAACCCAATGCTTTCCGCCATTATATGAAGTCGCAAGGCAAGCTCGGCGGACAGAATAAGGTTCCTCGTTTGTCAGATAATCGGACAATTGCGGATGCTTTGTTGGCCTATTGTATAGTAAGCATCTAGTGCTGAATAGGAAAATATCGAATATCGAAGTAAAAAATAAGACGAATTAAGTTACTATACACTTTTCAATTTGATGACAATTTCCCCCTTTGGAGGCAGGGGTGATCGGTTCTAAAGCATCGCATATATCTACATTGAAGGTAATCTCGTAAGAGATTACGTCCCCTCTTGAGAGGGGAACCAAAGGGGTGTGTTGGCCGGAATACTGACAAATAGTTGAGCATACAATTCGTTCAACCCTTTTCTACCTAACACACCCCTCTATTCCCCTCTCAAGAGGGGACGTATTTCGCAAAGCGAAATACCTTCTTTAAAGACGAATATTAGACTTTATTCGATATTCAAAAAAATATTGGTGCATTCCTGGCTAATCAACATGCTGAACATTTTTAAAATCCTCTAGGCACCCACCGCATTTCCATTAATAACATCAATGATTCTCGCAATCTTGATGATATCAGCATCATTATCAAATACGCCACTAATTCCCTGGTCATTCAAATCCGTAAAAGGAGCTTCATACAACATGGATTTATCAATCATACCATTCTTAGTTAGGTAGGAAATGATGGTCTTAATGAAAGTCATTTGATCCGCTCTTAAATTCCCTACTTGCAAAAACTCCGCAAAAGCTTCATTGAGTGCTGCTTGCTCCAAACCTGTAACACTTCTAATAAAAGCTCCTAAAGGCTTTTCACCATATTCTCGTACAAAGTCCTCCTTTGTGCCTGCGACACTCTCCGTAAACAAAATTTCCTCTAAGGCATCCAATTCGGATTGAGTAATGGGGATATTATTACAAAGCTTATGAATCGTTAAATGCTTTTTGTTCTTTCTGATATAGCTTTCTACTCGGTCTTTATAAGATTGCAAACTCACATAGGCAGTGCTTACAGGCTCTCTAACCTGAATGCCTTCATAATCCAATTTGTCTTCAAAATTAGTGTAAATAGGAGCTTGTTTTTCAGCTTCTAAATATTTGATCAAATCCCTTAATGCCGTTCTAAGCTCTTCCAGCTTTTTCACATTAATGCCCGCCCAATAATGCTCCGTTTGAATTTCTTTAATCAATGGAAGACGGACAAATACTTGTGGAATATTGTCTTTCTTTTCTAAAGCAACTGCCGTCGCATGGATCTTGCTGATGTATTTTCCTGCATCGCCTGAACCCGTCAATAAGACAATCTGATACACCAGCACCAACATATCAAATCTTCTGGCGAGTTCATCATCGCCTTTAGCAGCAGGCTGCAAGTGGGATAAGTGGGTGTTTATTTCCTGAATATCACCTTTTGAAAGGTTCAGCCATTTGCTTTTATTGCTGTATGCTTCGACATACCTCAATTGCTTTCTAACGACAAACCGATCTTTATCTAAACTTTGTATGGCTTTATGCAATTCTGAAAGATAGGCATCTCTAATCTCAATTTCATCTGGGGTTTTGTCTGATAAGTGGCTAATGAGCTGAGATACTTTTAGCTTCGCTTCAAATATTTGCTGAAGCAAAGGCTTCATATTTTGTGTCGTCGCCCCGTCCGGATGTTCATCAAAGAATTCAAAATTTTGACAATAATCAAATATCATAAACTCCTTTTTATCCTCGCCCGGACCAAATAAATTCTCGCATAACCTCGTCCCTCTTCCGATCATCTGCCAAAACTTAGAAGAACTTTTTACAATTTTAAAAAATACCAAATTCACCACCCTCGGCGCATCTACGCCTGTATCCATCATATCTACAGATACCGCAATCTGGGGTTCTTGTTCTTCGTAAACATCCGTAAATTTCTCTAAAAGGTCTTGTGCTTTGCTTTCATAATTGTCGATGACCTTTAAAAAATGACTGCTATATTCGGGATAATTTTTATTAAACCTTTCTTCTATAAACACAGCATGTTTATGGTTTTTGGCAAAAATAATGGTCTTGCCTATTTTATCGCCTCCACTCACCTTGATCCCATCATTCATAAGATGTTCTAATACCTTATCAACGGTATCTGTATTGAACAGCCATTTATTAATGGCAGCACTACCAATTTCATCTGGTGCTTCGGCATTGGTGGGATCTCCAAATTTTTCTTCATACTCCTCTTTTTCTCTATCCAAAAGATCAGCATATCTAATGCCTTCCCTTTGAAATTTGAGCGGTACGCTAATAGATTTTGGAGGCACTAAGAAACCTTGGGCTACGGCAGTATTGAGCTCATAGGCAAAAGTGGGATTATCATCTTCAATACCAAAAAGTCCGTAGGTATTGTGGTCAATATCTTTTTTCGGCGTAGCGGTCAACCCAATGAGCATGGCATCAAAATAGTCAAAGATGGCTCTGTATTTTTGATAGACCGAACGGTGGGCTTCATCAATGATGATAAGATCAAAATGACCAACGCCATAAAACCGTTGATCGGCTGTTTTTACCTTGTCTATTTTGTTGATAATTGTGGGATAGGTCGAAAAAACCAAACGGGTGCTCTTATCTTCTTTTTCCTTCGTCAAATCTATCGCCGACAATTCTGGCAAGTGTTCCTTAAAAGCATTTTTAGCCTGGGTGACGAGGGCATTTCTATCCGCAAGAAAAAGCACCCTTTTTGCCCAATTGCATTTGGTCAACATATCCACAATAGCGGCGGATGTTCTCGTCTTTCCACTACCGGTCGCCATCACAAGTAAGCTCTCTCTTTTCGCGCCTCGAAAGCTGCCGGGTTTTCCATATTTATTATCGACGACAAGGTTTTCAGCAATCCTTTTAATGGCTTCCAATTGATAATCTCTACCCGCAATTGCCATATTGACCTTGAAGGTTCTTAAATCCTTTCTTGTTTGTCGCCTGTCTATCAATAATTGCAGCTCATCCTGACTATAAAACCCTTCTATTTCCCGGTCTTTATAGAAAGTATCGTCCCAAATAAAGGTTTCAAATCCATTCGTATAAAAGATAATGGGACGCTGCCCGTGCATGGCTTCCAAACAGTCGGCATACAAACTGGCCTGGTGTCTGCCTTTTCTGGCATCCGCCATTGTTCTTTTGGCTTCAATCACCGCTAAAGGCTTGCCGTCTTTGCCCCAAAGCACATAATCTGCATAACCAATGCCCGAAGGGTTGGTACTGGCGGGCATGCCCTTGACTTGATATTCCAAATCTCTGCCTTCGGTGAGCTTGTCCCAACCTGCATCTTTGAGTAAGACATCTATATAGAGTTTCCTCGTGACCGATTCCGGGATGAGCATCGGAATGCTTATGTCTGGGTCTTCGACTTTTTCTCTTTCTGCTCTCCGCTGGGTATTGGCTTTTTGCTGTGCGGCTATTTGTTTTTGTAGCAGTTCAATTCGTGCTGCCTGTTCTTCTATTTTAGCCCGTTTTTCTTTGTCTAATGCCCTTCTTTCATCCAGTACTTTTTCTAATTGTTGTAAGGTTTTAAGGGTTTCTTTTTGCTCATTCCCGTCGGGAATTTTTCCCATATCAAAGGCAGGAACGGAGATTTCTTCTTCGCTGTAATACACCCCCAAAAAGCTCAAAAACCGAAAGAGGTTTTTGATGCAGAGGATGGACTTACTTTGGGGAATGGACTTGCCGTGTGCCGCATCATTTCCTATATAACGGATGAGGTTGATTTCCCCGAACATGGAAGGTTTGATCATGTCTCTAAAACACTGCTCATGAATCAGACTGGAGAGCCTGTCGTCATAGGGCCATTCTAAATCTTCATCATTATCATAAAGCCATTGCACCGCCTTTTCTAAGGCAGATCTGGAGATCATCGCACTGGCTTTGGGAGAGCTTAAGGTGAGCTGTTCTGCTTCTTTGGCTTCTCTAAATATGCCTGACCATTCTTTTTCTAAAAATTGGAAGTTGGACATGTTAATAATTGTTAATTATTAATTGTGAATTATAAGTTGCTATACACTTTTCAATTTGATGACAATTTCCCTCCAAAGCAGGGCTGATTGGTTCTATTTTACAAGTCCTGAAAGGACGATATATGTCAGCGATGGAAGGATTCCATCGTTTCCAAAAGCATGCCATTCAAGCCCTGAAAGGGCGGCATAAAGCTATTTCGCCCTTTCAGGGCTGGCAAATATGGGGTATAAACAAAAATAGGACTGCGTCCTATCCTGACATATTACGTCCTTTCAGGACTTTTTTAGAACCAATCACCCCTGCCTCAAAAGGGGGATAATTCAGTGTTTTAGCAAAAGTGTATAGCTGTTTACCCGAATAGCGAAAGCAAAACTTTTTTCTTTTATAATATTCTTTTTCATAAAAATGCTTTTGATAATGGTTAGTTGTTAGTTGTTAATTATTAATGGTTAGTTGTTAATGGTCAATTAACCCATTAATAATTAAAAAATAAGGTAGTGTTCGACTAAAGTATGATTGAGTAAACTCCGTTGTCGTCAGACGAATTCGGTTAGAAATACGGCATATCTAAAGGGATAAATCACCAATCCCGATAGCTATCGTGGATAAAATCCTTCGTCTGCCGACTATTCCATACTTTAATCGAACACCCTTAAAAATAATAATTAACAATTAATAATTAACAATTAAAAAAGCTCCCCCTTAAATGCCTGCTGCAATAGACTGTTAAATAAATCTTCTGCTTTGGATAAGCTGGTTTTTAATTTTGCTTTTTGTGATTGAATTAATAGTAAATTCTTTAAAAACTTTTCTTGCATTTCAATAGGAGGAGAAATAATAGGAAATTCTTCTAAATGATCTTTATTAAGTTGTCTTTTATCAATTCCTCCTACACAAACTCTCCTAATATACCCTCTATATTCTTTAGTTGTAAGGATGTGCAGGACAAATTCATTGATAATACCATCATTAAGTCTTATTAAATAAACATGACCATTAACATTAGCTTTGTCGTCTTCTCCTAGATACATTGCAGCCCTCCCCAAGCTGCTATTCTCTGTATTAATCCTGCCCGTTTTAGTCATTAAAATATCCCTATGCTTTAAACTACTTTTCATCATTTTATCATGAGTAGCTTGATCAATAAAGGCAACATTTTCATATACCACTCTATTCTTCCAGATATTTTGACTTCTAAAAAATGTGATGCCTTCCTTTACATATACCTTACTTCCTCCTTTCGGAGTATTTCCACTATGTATTTTTGTGGAAATATTTTTTAATTTATCAACTTCCCACCCCATAGGATTCCTAACAGGATCCCCAAACATCTCCAAAAACAAACTCTGCGTCAATTCCTCATACTTCCCGATCAGTGCTTTTGTTTTTTGTCGATAGGCATCTGCTGCATCCAAGATCGCGGCTATCTTTTTTTGCTGGGCTAGTGGGGGGAGGGGGATCTTGAGATTTCTAAGTATTCCAAGTGAGACAAACTTTTGAGTCCCACCTTTCATTGATCGTTCAATTTGTCTAATGATTACATTAGAATTAATAAGATGAAGAAAGTATTTGTTGTATAGCCTTTTATCGGTGAACTTAAACAAAGCCATATTTTTTATTGCGTATGAAGGCTCTTTTTCCACAAAAGCATAATTCCCTATTGAACCTATCATCGAATATAATACATCACCCTTATCAACTTTAGACCTTTTGTTGATAGCTTTGTAATCTTCTTCTGAAATAAGATTTACATTATTAAAATCAATAATTCCCTTTTTAAGATTTTTAGATGTAATCAATGGATACCCCTCCGTGACATATTTAGGGCTGTCATGAGTTCCATCCCTTATGTCTAAGACCTCATTTGATATTACTTCAATCCAACTCATAATAACATCTCTTTTAAAACAGTTAAAGCCTCATTTCTTTCCTTATCCAACATTTCAATCTCCTTAATAATCTCCGCAGGAGCAGCATATTCAATCTCCTCATACACCATCTCCTTATACCTGTTGATAGACAAATCCCAATCATTTCCTTTGATTTCCTCAAAAGGCACTAAGAAACTTTTATCCGTGCGTTTTCTCTTGACTTCCTCACTGAGCTTATGGTATCTGGCTAAGATGTCAGGGAGGTCATTGTCCTTTATTTCGTTCCGCTTATCATTTAAGCTATAGCCATCTGCTTCCATGTCATAAAACCACACGGTATCTGTGCCGCCTGTCCCTGTCTTGGTAAAAAACAGGATGGCTGTACTGACGCCTGCATAGGGTTTAAACACGCCACTCGGCATAGAAATCACAGCATTTAGTTTGTGGGTGTCTACCAGTGTTTGTCTGATTTGTTTATGGGCTTTCGAGCTTCCGAAAAGCACACCATCCGGCACAATCACGGCTGCTCTTCCGCCTGTTTGCAACATTCTCAGCATCAGTCCTAAAAAGAGCAATTCTGTTTTTTTAGACTTGACTGTTTTCAAGATGGAATTTTCCACCGCATCATAATCCAGGCTTCCTTTGAAGGGCGGATTGGCCAGAATGAGAGAATATTTATCCCTGATGGCTCCGGCACTTTCACTCAGCGCATCATTTTTTATCAGGTTCGGGCTTTCAATGCCGTGCAATTGCAAATTCATTGCTCCAATACGAATCATCGTATCATCAATCTCCACGCCATTAAACATCTCATTATTAAAATGGTCTCTAAACGATTTGTCCAAAAACCAATCCTCGTGATGCGTTCTAAAATATTCTCCGGCAGCGACCAAAAAACCTGCGGTACCAGAAGAAGGATCACAGATGAGATCATCCTTTTTAGGCTGGGTCATCTCCACCATCATCTTAATGATATGTCTTGGCGTTCTAAACTGTCCATTCGTTCCAGCCGAAGCAATCTTGGAAAGCATGTATTCATACAAATCGCCTTTGGTGTCTCGGTCATCCATGTTGATTTTATCAATCAACTGCACGACTTGATCCAGCAGCCTAGGCGTGGCAATGATAAAATTGGCTTTGCTCATAAATTCAGCAAATACGCCGGCAGCATTGCCCACTTGTTTCATCTGGTCAAAGACGGTCATGTCATCTACCATCGGCTTGGTAAAGAGCTCAAACATGCTTTGCGGGTCTTTATTTTTAAAAGAACTCCACCTCAGTTCTTTTTGTGCTTCCGTGAAAATGCTATTTTTGACAGGAATCCCCATCAGGTTGGCTTTTTTCTCTTCCAAAAGCTGCCGCTCATCCAGTCTTCTGATAAAAAGCAGATATGTAAACTGTTCTATCACAGACAAAGGATTGGAAATACCGCCTGTCCAAAAGGCATCCCATATTTTATCTACTTGTGATTTTAATTCTCCTGTGATCATTTATGTTTGTTTTAAAATCCGTAAAGCCCGCTTTCTGAAGTTATCCGAAAGTCAATATAAATTACGCTTCAATGGGCTGTTCGGGGCTAAAAATAACTATTATTTTTCGGAATTGACCATTAATTGGCTCATTAAACTGCTATACACTGTTCAATTTGGATGACAATATCTCCCTTGAGAGGGGCTGGACAATTGTACAAAGTTGTGCAATTTATTATACACACTAACTGGACTTTGGACAATGGGGTATTAGGAAATTGGGGTATTCGACAAAGTTTTGATTATTAATTTTTAACAAAAACAAATAAAATACATGCTTTTTTTATTTAATAAAAAATAAATACCTAATAATCAATACTTTGTAATTTTAAACCTAATTTCCCAATACCCTAATTCCCTTTTTGCCCCGATGGCTATCAGGAGTATTTCCACTTACTTCGTTATTCGATATTTTCCTATTTTATTCGTGTATTCGTGGAGAAAACGTAAGAAAGATTCGTGCATTCGTGGCTAATTTTTTATTTCAAGAAATTTGTCAAAGTACCTTTATTTTTAAAAAGTGTCCCCCAATATGTCCCCAAAATAAAAAAAGCCTTGCAAACATAGTTCACAAGACTTTTAGATAGTAGCCCCTAGGGGAATCGAACCCCTCTTTCCAGGATGAAAACCTGGCGTCCTAACCGATAGACGAAGGGGCCATATCGGGCTAAAAACGAAAGAAAAAAATGAAAATTGATTTGCAATTCGTTTTAAAAAATTGCCGCCTTTCGTTTAAAGCAACGCAAAGATAGACGCAAATTTTAAAAATCCAAAAACTATTGTACTATTTTGCAAACGTTTTTTTCTTCTCTGCTTTTGTGTAAATAAATTTCCTACATAATTCAGCATTTTATACGACACTTTAGCAAGAAGATTCTGAATTATTCTTTTATTGCAAAACTTATCTATTCCTCTATATGTTTTACAGTAAAATATCTTTATATTTGCACTTATTGTAAAATCGACACTAAGTAAAATAAACAAATAATTTATGTCAAAAAGAATTGCTATCAATGGCTTTGGACGTATCGGACGTCTGACCCTTAGAAATCTATTGGAAAAAGAAAATGTTGAGGTGGTTGCTGTCAACGACCTTACAGATAATAAAACATTGGCGCACCTGTTCAAGTTCGACTCTACACACGGCATCTATCCTGGAGAAGTTGTTGGTGATGATGATCATATTATTATCAATGGAAAAAAAATCAACAGCTATGCAGAGCGCGACCCTGCAAAACTGCCCTGGGCTGAGCTAAAAATTGATGTGGTGCTAGAATGTACGGGCTTTTTCCTAAGTCGCGAAAAAGCAACTTGGCACCTAGACGCTGGTGCAAAACGAGTGGTACTGTCGGCTCCTGCAAAAGACGAAGACATTCCGACTATCGTATTGGGCGCAAATGAAAGCATTTATAATCCAGATGAAAAAATCATCTCCAATGCTTCTTGTACAACCAATTGCCTCTCCCCCATGGTCAAAATTCTGGAAGACAATTGGGGGATTGTAAATGGTTTTATGACCACCGTTCATGCTTATACGGCTAACCAAAGCTTACAGGACGGCCCACATAAAGATTTGCGTAGAGCGAGAGCTGCGGCAGAAAATATGATTCCGACAACTACCGGCGCAGCAAAAGCACTCGCTTTGGTACTACCAGGAAGCAAAGGAAAAATATCAGCTGCGGCTATCCGCGTTCCTATTGCTACTGGTTCACTGACTGAGTTGATGGTCAATCTTGAAAAAGAGGCGAGCGTTGAGGAAATTAATGCTGCGTTCAAAGCACAGGCAGAAGGTCCGATGAAAGGTATTTTGGAATATACAGAATTGCCATTGGTCTCTAAAGATATTGTTGGAAACAAACATTCTTGTATCTTAGATGCCGGAATTACTGATGTTAATAAAAAAATGGTCAAAATTGTAGGCTGGTACGATAATGAAGCTGGCTACTCAGCTCGTATGGCTGATTTGGCTTGTATGGTGTAATTGAGTTATTAGATTGATTAAGTTACTAAGTGTAGTAAGTTGATTGAGTAGTTTTATTTTGCTATGCAAAATACACACAATCAACACAATCAACACAATCACTCAATCAACACAATCACTCAATCAACTTAATTACTCAATCAACTCAAACACGTGAATATAGATTTCAAAGACAAAAAGGCACTGGTAAGAGTGGATTTCAATGTACCACTCAATGACCAGTATGAGATCACAGACGACACCCGCATTCAGGCGGCTTTGCCGACTATTCGGCACATTCTGGACAATGGCGGTTCGGCTATTCTCATGTCTCACCTGGGGCGTCCTGGAAAAAAGCTCAATGCTGACGGCACGATCAATAGGGAGAAATATACGCTTCAACATCTTGTCGGATATTTGTCTAATGCCCTGGACACCAGTGTTGTTTTTTCAACTCAGACTGTGGGGAGTAGATCGGTGATTCTGGCGGATGAGTTGAAACCCGGTGAGATTTTATTATTGGAGAACACGCGATTTGAGCCAGGAGAAAAAACGGGCGACAAGGATTTTGCCCGACGCCTCGCGGCCCTAGCTGATGTGTATGTGAATGATGCCTTCGGAACAGCACACCGCGCCCATGCTTCTACCACAACTGTTGCGGATTTTTTCGATGCGGACAAAAAGACTTTTGGTTTTTTAATGGAAAGTGAGTTGAAAAATGCCCAGCGGGTACTCAATACTCCTGGACGTCCATTGACGGCTATCATTGGCGGCGCAAAAGTATCTGACAAAATTTTGTTGTTGGAAAAACTGATTGAACTGGCAGATAATATCATCATTGGTGGCGGCATGGCTTATACTTTCTTGCGGGCACAAGGCGGACAAACGGGTCAATCGCTGGTAGAAGAAGATAAAATTACCCTTGCGGGCGAATTGCTGAAACAGGCTAAAGCGAGCAATACACAATTATTACTGCCCTACGATTCTGTCATTGCAGATGCTTTCAGTGAAGACGCCAAAAAAGACACTGTTCCCAGTCATGAGATTCCTGATGGCTGGATGGGACTGGATATTGGTCCGAAAGCGCGAGTTGCTTTTGCGGAAGTCATTGCCGCATCAAAAACGATTCTCTGGAATGGTCCAATGGGTGTTTTTGAAATGCCTTCTTTTGCCGAAGGCACAAAAAACATTGCACTAGCGGTTGCAAAAGCCACTTCAAAGGGTGCTTTTTCCTTGGTCGGTGGTGGCGATTCTGTTGCTGCGGTCAAGCAAATGAAACTAGCCGATGAGGTCAGTTATGTTTCGACTGGTGGTGGTGCAATGCTTGAATTGTTGGAAGGTAAGACCTTGCCTGGTGTGGCGGCTATTCAAGGGTGAAACTAAAGAACGTTTACTAAACCTCCGTAGGTTTAGTAAACGTTCGTTATCGCTCAACCTTCAAAACTTCTGTCCAGGAGTCACGCATTATCGAACCGCAGAATATCGAATAATGAAGTAGAAAGGAGAATGAAACTATATGGAATAAGTGGGCTTGGGGCAGATAAAAGAGTTTTTCAATATCTAAACCTTAATTGTGAATTTATTCCGATAGACTGGATTGATCCGAAAAAGAATGAAAGCATTGAAAGTTATTCAATGCGGCTTTCGCAAATCATCAAGCGGGATGAAAACTATGGAATTTTAGGGGTAAGTTTTGGTGGATTAATTGCAGTTGAAATAAGCAAACAATTAAATCCTAACCTAACCATTCTTATTTCATCTGCCGAGACAAAAAGTGAATTAAGAACCATTTATAAAGTAATTGGCAAAACAGGTTTGCTAAAATTAGTCCCGAAAAAAGCTTTCGACCCACCACGAAAAATCGCAACTTGGTTTTTTGGAGCTCAAGCAAAACACTTACTACATCAAATATTGGATGATACAGATTTGCAATTTGCACAATGGGCTATCCAGCAATTAACAAGCTGGAATAATACTGAGAAACTTAGCAATAGAGTTTTAAAAATTGGCGGAACGCATGATAAACTCATTCCCCCAAACAAAGACAAGCAAATCAAATTGATTACCAAAGGAGCACATTTTATGATTGTTGATAGAGCTGAAGAAATTAGCCAAATAATCAATGAAGAAATCAAGAATTTTCAATAACGAACGTTTACTAAACCTCCGTAGGTTTAGTAAACGTTCGTTATCGCTCAACCTTCAAAACTTCCGTCCAAGAACCCCGCATAAAATCTATATCCTCAATCGTACTCAGGTAATCCAGAAAATGCGACCGCGAAATAGCTTCTGCGCCGAGGCTAATCAAATGAGCAGTCCCCTGCTGACAATCAATCAGCAAAAAACCTTTTGCTTCTAATGCTTTGACGAGTTGAATAAAACCCGTTTTGGACGCATTGCTGACCAGTGCAAACATAGATTCGCCAAAAAAGAACCTGCCGAGACTGACACCATATAAGCCACCCACCAATTTGCCTTCCTGCCAAACTTCCACAGAATGTGCATAACCAGCCTGGTGTAAATTGCAATAAGCCTCCAACATCTCGTCTGTAATCCATGTCCCAGTGTCCTGTCGCGTGTCCCGACAATGGCTAATCACTTCTCTAAAGTGCGTATCATAAGTCACCGTAAAAACTTCCCGTCGCAAAACCTGCTTCATGCTTTTTGAAACTTTCACTTTATCGGGAAATAATACATAACGCGGATTGGGCGACCACCATACAATGGGTTCGCGCGCATTATACCAAGGGAAAATCCCCATTTGATAAGCCAATAACAATCGCTCAATAGACAAGTCGCCACCGACTGCCAAGACGCCATCATTCCAGGCAAATTCGGGCGAAGGAAACCACAATGTCTCATCTAGTTTATATACGGGCATTTGTGCTATTTAAGTCCACAGTCGATGGTCGATGCCTGTTTTATAATACTAATCAACAAATGTCCAGTTTTTCAGGCATTTTGCGCTGCAAAATGTTTTTATTTCTATCGACCATGGACTATCGACTATCGACCCAACTAAGAATTTTATTCTTGTTTATTAATGGTAAAATTACAAATTTAGTCGCGAAGATTCTCCAATACTTTGTAACTTAAATTGTATTCAACTAACAACTTTTCTGTACTTTTGGTGAAATTTAACAACGAATTGGAACAAAACGACCTTTATAAATCCGTAGCCAAAAGCTATCATGAAATTTTACCTCAAAATCAGGAGGCATTATTGCTGGTGGTATGGCTGTACAAAAAAATACAGGATGGCAAAATTGAGCATGAATTTTCAAAACGAGACTTTGAAGATACGCTTGATGATGTCTTGGAATTATTACAAAAACCTCAGTCGCTCCAAAAGGAAACGCTCTCCAAAAAAATCAGTAATTATTACTACCGAACCATTTCCTATAAAAACGAATATCGCCTGCACCTGACGGTCTTTGCGGAAACGCTTTGCAAACTCATCATCGAACAGGTACAGCCCGAAATTAAAAAATTAGAACTCATTCATACTTTCCGAACGACGCTGAAGCTGACAGCAGATGATTTGGAGAGTATCGAAAAACTGGAATACTGGCATGAAGTCAATTTCAATTCAGCTAAAAAACAAATTCTCTTTCATATAGAATTTTTGCAAAAAACAGTAGAGGACAAAACCAATGAGCTGCGCCAACTGCTCAAACCTGACGCCGATGACCCCAAAGCATTGGTGAATGATTTTATTGCTGTTTTTGAAACACTGAAAGAACAGACGACCGGATTGCTGAATACCATTAATTTTAAAAACGAAACCCTCCAAAAAATACAATCGGTCAAAGAGAAGTTTTCGGAGACTGAGGAGGTATTTGAAAAATATGGTCATATTCAACGCGATTTTGAAAATTTCTTTGAGAATATCGACCGACGAATTGCTTCTATTAATGAAAAGATACAACTGGCTTCCAAACGCCTCAGGAATCTAATTGACACCTTAAAGTACAAACAAAAATTTAAGGTAAATTTAGAGAAGCTCTTGAATTATATGCTAAAAACAGCTCGTCACGAGCAGGGACAAATTGTGCTGGATGAAAAAATCCCCAGTCGTCGTATCTTATCTGCGCCGACCCGACTGATTTCGATTCCTTTTATTGATTTTAAAGCCGATAATCAAATCAAACCAGAAATTCCTGCGCAAGACCCCGCACACTTAGAGCAGGAACGACAGAAAAATCTGCAAATGCTCAAGAACCAAGAGCAGACCGCCAAGTGGATGGATAAGATGGAGCAAAGTCTGGAAAAGGGAGAGACCGTTAATTACACTGATTGGTTCAATAAAATTGCTAAGACAGAAAACAATCTGGAAGTGCCGATTAAGGTCTGTTTTGGCATCATCGAATCCTGTAATAATTCTGACACCAAACACATCAGCCTCGAACAGGAACATGAAAAAACAATTGACAAAAATGTAACATTATGGAAAATGACTATACGCCATACGGATTCCTGACCTCGGAATTGGCGAAAAAACATTTTGCGGATACAGATTTTGCACTCAAGCAGGGCAAACACATTCAGGGCTATGGAAGTGATCAGAAATTATTCGTGTTTCTGGAAGAATATTATAATCGAGGACTCAAAGATTATTATCTTGATTTTTTCAAAATAAATCTGGTCAGAGATTCCAGCGACAGAAGTGTTTTTTATTATCTGGATTTTCTGGAAGGCAGTCGGGGCAAGTTCAGTAAAGAAAATAGATACAAGGAACTAGAAAAGGATAAAATCCTTTTTGCCATTCTTTTACTCAATGTGTATAAAGAACGTTTTTTTGAAGAAAAACAACTCAAATGGCCCGACATGGAGTATATTTTCAAAGAAAGCGAACACAAACATTTCTGGATGAAATTGCTTTATGGGAAACACAAAAAAAATTATACGCCCAATGAAGAAGCAGCCGTCAAAAAGAAAATCATATCCGTCCTTCGCAATTTTGAACGCCTCGGTTGGATTTATATGATTGACGCGGAAGAGGTGCATTTTGAGATTTTGCCAGCGATAGAGCGCATCAGTCGATTGTATGCAGACGTGATTGAAAATGTAGATGAACTAGAAACGACTTTTGAATTATTTACCTAAAGTAGTTCAGGCATCCTGCCTGAACGAGTCATCCCGATTTTATAGAAATGTGTAAAAGTGCTAAAATTGTGTACAACTGGATTCAAACAAGAATGTTTGAGTTACGACAATTCAGCAATTTTCCAGGCTAAATCAAGTCTACTAAAATTCGGGATAACTCATCTATGTTTTTCCTAAAAATAAGTAGCGTATCCAAATTGAATCCCACCCGTTTTAGCCTGATTTCCCAGAATATCATTTTCCCACATGTATGTATAATTTGCTTTGAGTGTTGATTTACTCCCCATACGTAGTGCTGCCCCTAGTCTCAGACAAGTAGTCTGGTCAAATATATTCGTAGAAGTTTGCTCAAATACACCAACATTATAATCTGCCTTTTCATAACGAAGTGCTACATCCAATTGATTATCCGTATTTCCAAACAACTGGATAGCAGTCAAAATGGGATAATTAACTTCCAGATGATAGCCTATTTGTCGATCACCAAACAGTTGTCCGAATCCCTCAAAAACATCTATATTAGCTAGCACAAACTCTCCTTTGAGCAACACATTAGCAACAGCAAACTGACCGTCAATGGCTGTTATATTGAGACTTCTGGATTTGTCAACTTCTATTTCATCTATCGCAGTAGTATTATAAGCACCGCCATAATAAGACAGTCCTATCTCACCAAGCGATTTAAGGTGCAAACCAATACGCCCGGTATAGGATAATTTACTATTATTATCTGCCCGGAATATGTTAGTTGAAGCTCCTAACGGGATAGCGGTACGCGGTATATCATTATCCACAATTTCATTCTGCAAACCATTAACGGCATACAATTCATAAGTAATTGCCATACGCTCTTCAAGGTCAACATACCCACTTACGCCAAGCCCAACGTCAGAAAATCTGGGTGGAATGATCGTAGACGAAGACATCGGCAGATCAATAAAATTTGATACAGGTGTGTCTCCGTTTTGATTAAAATATCCCATTGGCGGGAGGATGATGCCGCCTCGAAGCTGAAATGCAGGATGAAACTCAATACTCATCGCAGCTTCTTCTATGCGCAATGCATTGGTATTCAGATCAAAGCCTATATTACTTATCAACTTAATTTTGTCATTGTGAAATGAAGAATGTCCATAAAAATTAATATTCTGAAATACAAAGTGTAAGCCTTCTCCTTCGCCCTCTGTCACAAAATATTGAGTATTCGCCGCAGCATAAGCTCCAATCGAAAAGCTGCCCTTATCAGATTGCTGTTCAAAAAGAGCGGGTCTTGAAAAGCGAAATTGATTGTTTGTAATTTCATTATTATAAACATTGAGTACCTTATCGGAAAAGCGGTCGTTTTTCAGGTTCTCCCAAATAGAGCTTTTATCTTCATTTGCGGAATTGTTAACTTGACCAGTCAGCATCGGTACTGCTGCTATGAGAACGCATATTATAATTAAGTATTTTTTCATGATTTGTTATTTACATTTTTTGGATAAAAGTTGAGTGGTTAAGTAATTAGTTGTTATAACTACTAGCCAAGGTCTACAAACTATTCAAAAATGCTATTAAATCAACTTGCTCTCCTGCGCTTAATGCAGAATAAGCGTCTCTGCTATTTGAAGCCTCTCCACCGTGCATTTCAATCGCTTCTTCAATACTTCGAGCGCGTCCGTCATGCATCAAAAAGAGATTCCCGCCCTGAGCATCTGTAGCCAATCCCAGTCCCCAAAGCGGTGTTGTCCTCCACTCAGCAGTTGTAGCACTACCTTCGGTATAGTTATCGTCAAGTTCAGGTCCCATATCATGTAACAACAAATCCGTATAGGGATGAAAAGTCTTATTGCTTAAACCTTCAGTGATAAAATCAGTAGTTGTTAATTCTGGTGTATGACAACCACTGCAATTAATGTTTGTAAAAATTGCTTCTCCCCGTAACACAGCAGGGTCGTTTTCATTTCTGCGCGGAGGAACTTTTAAAGTCTGTAGATAAAACACTACCGCCTGAAGCTCATCTGTGGAGATATCCGGTTCGTGCGGAGCGATATTACTACCTTCAGGTTCTGCTGGTTGAAACTCCGAAGTGATACCCATATCCTGCTGATAAGCTTCCACAGACTGAGTCAGCAGATTTACGGCTTTGGCTTTGCGCCCAAACCGACCAATGTACTTTCCCTCATTATTTGATATATTGTGTGCAAATGGCTCATAATAATCCGGCGGAAAAACATAACTCACTCTTCCCGAAATGCCGTCACCGTCAAGGTCATCGGGGTCTGCCAATGCTATAATATCCTCATCTGCGACCGCCTCCAAAAAGCCAAGTCCTGTAACGGGGGGTCCAAGCAAAGATGTTTGTCCATTAGCTTCATTTGGGATGGATTCAGCGTCATACCCAAGAATAGAACGGTGTTGAAGTTGAGGTCCTCCTAAAGATTCAAGATGATCTACATTTCCCTGAGCATCAATGTGTGAAAATCTGACCAGCTCTGAAAAAGGATGCCCGCGTCCATCACCTACATGGCAGGAAATGCAAGACGTTTCAACGAAAATAGGTCCCAACCCCATTTCAGAGGTAAAAATTTCAGCAAAGGCTTCATCTCCTTCACCAAAATGGATTTGCTCTTCGAGGCTCAATCCTTCAATAGTACCATCCAGTACTTCATTTTCTTCTACTTCTCCTGGCAATATACTATTGCAGGCAAGTACACTTAAGATTGAAATAATCGTCACATAATAAGTTAGATTACGCATAAACATAATTTTATGATGAAATTTTGTGCGAGTCTACTCGCTTATTTTATCTTACATTATTTTTTAAGAGATATGTTAACAGAAAAATTAAAAAAATTTATATGTCATACTTTATTGTTCCAATATGAAAGAAACTAATAAAACAACAATTACTACTTTAGGCAGAAAAATAGACCATATCGTTTATGCCGTTCAGGACTTGGATACTGCTATGGTTTGGTTTGAACAGCAAATAGGTATTCGTCCTACCTTTGGCGGTTATCATACTACGCAAGGCACTAAAAATGCATTGATAGATTTGGGCGATGAATGTTATTTGGAAATTTTAGCCCTTGATTCAAATAACATAAAGATAAAGTCGCCTCGCTGGATGGGCATTGACCACATAAATGCGCCTCAATTGACCAGATGGTCGCTAAAGTCAGCCGATTTGAAGAGCGATAGCGAAATTCTGAAAACGTATCGTGCTGAAATGGGCAATATTCAGGGCGGACAACGAAAAATGAGTGATGGTGAACTCCTCATCTGGCAATTGCTTATGCCGCTCCCCGCTCCCAAAGTTGAGCTGATTCCATTTATGATCAACTGGCAAAATTCTAAAGCGCATCCAACTTCCCAACTACCAAAAGCTTGTGAATTGATTAGTTTGCAATTTACCCATCCCCATCCTACTGCTTTACAGGAAGTATTTAAGCAACTTCATATTGACACCAATATTACCGCAGGAAAAGAGATTACCATCAAAGCAAAGATTAAATGTCCGAAAGGACTTATTGAAATTTGAGGTAAATTCCCGAGAACAATTGAAATGTTTCTTATTTTCGCAGCGAGATGCAGCGTGTTGGCTTCGGCTTCGCTCAGCCAACTGCAATTCATAGTTGCTTGAGCGTAGTCGAAGGCAACACTGAACAAAGTTAGAATCGTGCGGCGGAAATTTGCTAAGGAATGGTAAAATCACGATATAATAGAAAGGTTTAGCAAACTCGCTTTTCGCAAAGCCCCGCACAAGTTTACGAAACCAACAATACACCAATAACCAACTAATGTCAGACTATCCAAAAATATATTCTATCTCGACCGTAGGCGTCAGAAACCACAATAATGCGAACTTTCTGTTCCATCATTTGCGGACTGATTTTACGGGCAATAATGGATTGGGCAAATCAGTGATTGCGGATTTGTTGCAACTCATTTTTGTACCCATGCGCGACGAGTGGAAACCCGGTACGGATGGTATGGGCGACCGAAAAATAGAAACCATTCCGCTAGAAAGACCCTGGATTGAACATGCTTATGCTTTTCTGAATATCGAAAAATCGGAAGGACAATTTATCGTGATGGGTGTCCTGATTCCCAATAAATCGCGCCTGCCGGTACGCCCTTTTATTATACAAAAAAGTCCTGATTTTCAACGACGCAGTCCTTTGCGGGGATTTAGTCAGCCACTCGATTTCAACGACTTTATCAAGTCAGATAATCGCATCATGGACTTGCAGGAAGCTGGGCGTTATTTGGAGAAAAAATATGGTATTTACATTAAAAACTTTTATCAAAAAGAAGCCATAAAAGACTATTACGACCTGCTGTACAAAAATCAGATTATTCCCATTGATCTCACCAAAGAATCCAATCTAAGGTCTTACGCAAAAGTCCTGCAATCCTTCTCTCGCGCCAAGACGCTGGACATCAAAAAATCGAAAAGCCTTCAGAACTTTCTATTTGAAGACAATGAAGATATTCGACTGGAATTTGATCGACAAAAAAGCAAACTGACCGAAGCCATCAGGGAATATAAAAACACCAATAATGAAATCCGCGCCTTAGAAGAAAAACAAAAATATCTGACCGAACTCAAAGAGAAATACGACAAATTCAGCTCTGTAAACACGGAATATCTCGTACAAAAAGCCTTATATACTTCTGCTCGGTTTTTACTGGCAAGAGATGCATTTGATAAAAATCAAAAACAACTCAACACTGCTTACGACCAATACACACATGCCGAAAAAGAACTCAAAACCTATCAGGTCGATTATTATGTAAAATTGCTGGAACAAAGAGGAATTTGCAGCGAAATACGAACGCAATTACAGCAACAACAGTTTGATGCTACGGACGAAAACATTAAAATACTCAAAGAAAAACTAGAACAAAAAAGAGCTTTTATTCGGCGTATCACTACGCTCGCGCCTTTGATTGACGAATTTAAAAACCAGGAAAACATCAGCGATCAATACGAACTTCAGACGCAAGGCACAGACAAACTAAGACAACTCAGAAGACTCCAAAACATTCCGGCTTACTCGGCATTTGAAGCTTCTGAATGGGCAGTCGATTTTGAAGTTGCAGAAGCAGATTATAATGTCCGTATTCAAAGTATCCAAAAAGAAATTAGCAACCTGGAAGAATTGCAAAACCTCTATGAAGGCAATAATCCCGACTCGCTGTTCAACTGGGCATTGAAGAAAAAAACGCCTTTATCGCTTGCGCAGGAAACGGTTTTGATGAACTTTAAAGATATTTTTATCAAAAAAACAGCCGCGCTGCGTGGTGCAAAATTCACTTTAAAACCAGACCAATTGCTCCAATCGTTTGAAGAAGAAAATGAAGGGGTTTGGCTCATTTTGGGTGATTTAAAAACCTTTGTGCCTTACGTCAAAAAACAAATATTCAATGATGGCAAAAAACTAACTCAGGCCATAAAGCGAGGAAAAACAGAAATAGAAGAACAACTCAATAAGCTGAGAAAAGAGTTCAGAGACATGCGAGAACTCTTCAGATCTTTGCAGGACATCGGACTTAACAGGGAACTGACCGAAATTTATAAAAATCGGAAAAATATTGAAGAATTCACCCAAAACAACCTACTCAGACAGGATAATGTAGCTTTTATACAAAAACATTTTGATGCCTTTGGGCAATTGGATAAACTCGAAGACGAAGCCGAGGGCTTAGATCAGCGAATTGACGATTTAGTTGGACAAAGACGCTCATTCAGAGAAGAAGAACGGCAGAATGAGGAAGCAATAAGCAGTGCGCTACTCGCTATTTCCCGACTCAAACATAAGCTCGAAGAACCCGATATATCTGCCAGTCAAAATTGGAAAAACAATCCGACAGAACAACTAAAAAACCAACGCAGTGAAAACCTGGGAGAACTGAAAGAACTGGAACAACAAGTCATCCATTATGACCGACTGTACGAAAGACAAAAGCAGAATTACGATATTGCCAACCAACTCAATCCCAACCTGAAAAAGACAAAGGAGGACACCGAAATATTATTCAAAAAAGCAAAATACGAACTCCACCGCGAAACAGAACAGCAATTCGACAACCTGATGAAAACTTCGGAACTCGACGAAGTACAAATCAAAGAACTCGAAGACAAAGCCAGAACGCTAGGCGAAAATTATCGGAATGCCTTTTCCCGAATCGCAGAAAAGTACGAAGAAACCAAGCAGGAAAAACGCCATCCAGAACTCTACCCCAGCGGCAAGTGCAACCATAATTTCCAAACCTTACTCAACATCCTTTGTGGTAAAGTCGGACTGGAAGGACTCACACAAAAACTGGAACAACTCAATAATGTCCGCAAGAGCTTCGGCGACTTGCAGATCAGTATTCTCGGACAGGTATTCGGACAGGTAGAAAAGCAATACCGCGACTGCGACCTCACCGTCACCCGACTGAATAATTTTTTCAAATCCAGAAAAGTTAGTAATAATTATCGTTTCAAAATAGAATTTACACCCAGACAGGACATCAATATCGACTGGATACAAAAGATGAAAAGCAGAGCAGAAATTCATCAATACGGTGCCAGTCTATTTACGCCAATCGAAGACCTGCCCGACGAAGAAAACACGCCCGACAACCTCATCCAAAATATCGCCCGACAATTCTACAGTGCCGTCAATTGTACACCAGACGACTTGCTGAATCCAAAATTCTATTTCAACCTCAGCATAAAAATGGAAGACGATGAAGGCAAAACCAATTCTGGTAGTGGCGGGCAATCCTACACCGCCCTCGCCCTATTGTGCATCGGTCGACTCTCCATCGTACAACGCGGCGACAAAGACAGAAAAGGCGTCCGTTTCATTATCATAGAAGAACTCTCCAATATCGACGATACCAACTTCAGTATCTTCCCCAAAATCGCCAAAAAATTCAACTACCAGCTCCTCACCATGACCCCAAAACCCTTCGGTTCTTACTCCGACGACGAATGGTTTCTACACATGCTCGTGCGTGGAAAAGAAGAAAAAGACCTCAACTATAAAGCCATGAGTTTTTTCAAAAACAAATACAAAGGCACTGACTTGGAACAGCATATTAAGGCGAAAAATAAAATATCAAAAAGCAAAAAAGCAAATTCCAAAAAGATAGAATTGAGTGATTGAGTTTATTGGGGTATTGGGATATTAGGTTTATTGAGTAAAAATCTCTCCGTACCCCTCTGTATCTCCGTGGTTAAAAACGCCCCGATGCGCAACCCAGCCAGAACATCAACACGACAACACAACAACACATCAACACAACAAAAAATGACCTGGAAAGCACTACAACAATTCCACCAACTCTACACCACAAGGCAAACCACAGCCAGCCTACGCAAGTCTCCATTCATAGAAAGACAAATAGAAATGGGACGCATCGAAGTACAAGGCAAAACACTAAAGGCCACCAGCCACTTCGACGACATGTACGAAGCCAAACACCTCGCCCTATTCCAAAACATCACAACTCTCCTCAGCAAGCACCAACTCCTCAACACTAATTTTAAAGAAAACGACCTCACTACCCTACTCCACATACAAGCCGACAAAAAAGAAATCCTCCACAAACAATACAGCCAAAAAGAAATTTCCAGCCGCTACTTCAAGGATTCAAAATACCTCAAAACAGGCAGCAAACTCCAACAGGCAGTCCTGAAAATTCTGGAAACCGATCAACTCACACGAACCAAACACAACCAGCAGTTTTTATATGTCCTGCATTGCAGCTCAAAAAATCCACAAGTCATTATACTCTGTGAAAATGAAGACCAACTCAAAAAGCCAAGACGCCAAAACACAGAACTCTGGTATGCCGGCGGCAATAACACCGCTAAACTCGCCTACATCAAGCCACCAAAAATTCCATTCTACTACCTCTGCGACTGGGACAATAAAGGCATAGAAATTTATCAACGCATCAAAAAACAATATTTTCCCAATCTCCAACTCATCATCCCCCAAAACCCAAAATACCTGCCCGCCAAATCCGACTGGCAGACCGACATTGACCAAAGCCTATTCACAAAAGAAGCCCTCGACCTCCTGACTTACCTACAAACACATCAATGCTGGGTAGAAGAAGAAAGTATTGAGATGAGTGATTGAGTTGATTGAGTTGATTGAGTAATTGAGTAAAAAAAACGATGCGCAACCCAACAACTCGAAACTCGCAACCCAACAACCCGCAACTCACAACCCAACAAATTTTCCCTACCTTTGATTATTCATCATTCATTCACCAATACCATTATAAAAATGCCCAGTCCATCACAATCAAAAAAACGCAGCCGTCTGTGGATAATAGGACTATTCATCCTGCTCATTCTCCTATTCCTACTCCATCAATTCGGCATCTATCGCCTACCTTTCAAAAACATCACCGCCTTCGAAGCCGTACCGCACGACAGTGCCATCATACTTGAGATCAACCAGCCACTCGCAGTCATGAAAAAGCTCCGAAAAACCCAATATTCCAACCAGCTCAACGCTCTACCGCCCGCCAAAAAAATAGACCGTGACCTTGGACATTTATATCGCGCACTAAAGTATTCAAAACACAAAGACCTCCTCAACACCCATCAATTCATCGCTGCTGCACAAGCGGGCAATTCAGGCGATTACGAATTTTTATACCTGATTGAAAATACAAAAAAAATACAGCCTTCCGAATTGCGCGAAGCTGCTGAAAACTTGCTGACTTCCCACTTTAAAGGCATAGAAATTTATACCTTACATTCGCCGAAAGGCAATATTTCCATTGCGCAGCACAAAGGACTTTTACTCGCTGGAAAATATAGTTTTCTAATAGAATACGCCATCACCCAAGTCAATGATTTTGGCAGTAACCTGACCCACGAAAAAGCATTCAGAAAAGCAGAACAATCAGCCCTAAAACAAGGCGACCTGACTTTGTACATCAACTACAGCGACTGGTCATTGCTCAGTGCCACTTTTCTCGATGAAACCCGAAATAAAGAAACTAGAAACCTTCAAAAATTTGCGTCCTGGACCAGCGTGGACATGAATTTTGAGCCAGAACAACTGACGCTGAAAGGCTATACACATCCACATCCTGATAATCTGCTCCTTCAGGCTTTGAGCAATGAAAAACAGCCAGAAAGCACAAAAATTGCCAGAATCCTACCTGACCATACCGCCATTATGACCTGCATTGGTGTACAAAATTTTACATCATTTTATAAAAAAATAACACGCGGAGAAGATGCTAATTTTCGGAAGTATTTTCTACCCTGGCTCGGCGAAGAAATTGCCTACGTCATCACTGAACCACATGGCAATTCTATTGAATCAGAACAGTTTGCCCTCATGCAGGTGCGCGATGAAAAACAGGCAGAAGAACTGCTGGCAAAGTATGCTAAAAAGTGGCGCAAGTCAGCCCCCGAAATGTACATGAATTTCCAAATTCTCAAACTGCCAGAAGCCAATCTACTACGCCCTATTTTCGGCGAGGCACTCAACCCGATTCAATATCCACATTATACCCTGATTGATGATTATGCTTTGTTTGCCAACTCCCGTTCTGCCCTTAAATTATGGATCGACAAATACACCATTGGCAAGACGCTCGCCAAAGAACCGCATTATCTGAAATTTGCAAATGGACTGACTGAAACTTCCGGTTTATACCTCTATTTCAATACGCCCCGAATGCAGCAATTATTGAAAAATTATTTCAATGATGAAGCCGACAAAACACTAGATAGCCAATACGTCAATTATGGTAAATTCAGTCCGGCAGGCATTCAGCTTTTGGGTTTCAACAAGGCTTTTTTCACCAATGGACTCATTCCTTATCAAGAGCAAGAATTAGCTCCGACCAGTATTGTATGGAAAGCCGATTTGGATGCAGGCGCAATCATCCCACCCAAAGTCGTCAAAAATCAAACTTCTGGCGAACTGGAAATTATCGTGCAGGATGCTATGTTCCAGTTGTACCTCATTGGAAAAGATGGAAATATTCGTTGGAAAAGACAATTGGACAGTCCCATTTTATCTGAGATTCACGAAATCGACATACACGCCGACGACAGAAGCCAACTCATGTTCAACACGGCCGATATGATGTATCTCATCAGGCATGATGGCAAAGATGTGGAGCGCAAAGGTTACCCGCGCCGCCTCCGCAATGTCACCAATGGCATGGCGATTTTTGATTATTATGGCAATAAAGATTATCGGCTTTTTATTGGTGATGTGGCTGGCAATATTTTTGGCTATGAAAAAGATGGACAACCGCTTACTGGCTGGTCGCCTAAAGAAGACATTGGACAATTAGAACTTCCCGTACAGCATTTTCTTGCCGAAAAAAAGGATTATCATATCGCCCTAAATAAACGTGGAGATTTGCATCTACTCGATAGGCGTGGTGAGCATCACGTCGCGCCTGTCAATCTGGAAGGCTCCTTTCTATCTGGTTTTGATTATGATGTTTCCAAAAAACCTTATCGCATTACAGTTGTAGATGAAACAGGCATAGCAAGAATAGCCAACCTGACTGGTAAATTTTTCAGAATGCGTTTTAAAGTAGGTGATAATACTTCCGTAAAATTCGCTTATGATGATGTTGTCGAAGATGAGCGTAAAGATTATGTCCTGCTCAGTGGCAATAGCATTGCAGTTTATAAGCACAGCGATCTGGTATTCGAGCAACAATTACCAGATGTTCAGGAAGATATTTTTACCATAAAAATGCCTGGTAAATCAAAGAAAAACATCGGCACCTTATCCGCTACAAAACGACAGATTTATTTATTGGACGAACAAGGTCAGCCCTATCCCAATTTCCCACTTGCAGGCACGACTCGCTTTGAGGTCAGCGACTTATTCGGCGAAGGAAAAGACGTACTTACTGTAGCGGATGGCGCCGTGATTTATGCTTATCGGTTGTAGTATTTTATTCAATTGCGATCCTAGCAATATCCGCTTTGCCAATCAGATAATTGATAAAAGAACTACATAAAACTAACATGTACTTGGCATCGTAATAATCCGGCTCATTCGGTTGTTCAACTATGGCGTGTCTGATACCGCTTTCCTTGTCATTAGTGTAAGCGTAAAATTTTATAATTCCTTCTTTGAATTGGGCATTAACATTCAGCCCCTTTTCTTCTAATTTGTTAATTGCTTTTCTGAATGTATGTTCGCTTGTAATAACCCGACAGATAGCCTCTACTGCTGATATGGATTCTTTGATGGAGTTACGGTAGTTTGGCGATCTTCTATCTGAAAGAAAGTCTAGGGCTTTATCCAAATGAATGTTCGCACCAGTAAGTGCAGTCAATCCCTCCGTTCCATCAATAGCTTCCATAACTTCTCTAAACTCAGCATCATCAGAAATAGGAACTAATTGAAGGTTTTTGATTCTATATGCTGATGATTCTCTTTCTAAAACCTTATTTAACTCATTTGCAAAGTTATCCATGCTAAATTCGCACCATGCACTAACCTCAACTCTTTCTTTATCAAAATTTATATTGAGCATAAATTCTATAAAATCATAAATCTCATACCATGCAGAACCAAAATATGCTTCTCTTATGCAATGAATAGTTTTCTCCTGTGTAGGAGGCACTTGGTCTATAGGCTCTTTATAGAAATCACGCCATAGACATTTATGTAAATCATTGGAAATAATTTTATCTAAATAAGATGTTGTTATCACATTCCATAACGAATTTCTAAGCTCGTCATCCATCGACTCCAACTGAATTTTCTTAGTAGCCGGAACTTTACCTCTTCTTTGGGAAAATCTCATGTTTTTGTTTTGATATTGGATAAATGGTGTTGTCGTCTAAAATTATTGATAAGCATCTTTCCTATGACGAACTGCAATAACTTCAACTAAAAGCGCACCATCATCAATTGTATATATGACTCTGTAATTGCCCACTCGTATTCGCCAATAATTTTCGTACCCAACCAATTTTCTACTGCCACTTGGTCTTGGGTCGTCAGCTAAAGCATATATTTTGGTAAGTACCCGCTTTATCATTGGTTTAGGTAATTCACGGATTTCCTTTTGGGCACTTTTCTTGATTTGAACACTATACTTCGCCATTCAGTAGTCCGTCTTTTTTGAGTTCATTCACAAACGATTCCAAACTATCGCTTTTTTCATTTTTCCGGGCTTCTACCAGCAGGCGGTCATAGAAATCCTGCCATAACTCACCATAAAGTTTTAAGTCAATTTGAACTGCCAATTTATTATTGTCAGCATCTGTAAGATAGTTGATACCTCTCATGTTACTATATTTACTTTTTTCAAAGATACAAAATAAAACCTACCATTGCCAGTGACAAAAACATGAATTTCGGTTTAACAATTTTTTTTGAGTTTGTACTTGCGCTTATTAGATGAAGATGACTCAAAACTATAAGCCCCTTTTGTATTTCAATTTGACGTTTGAATTTGTATTTACAAAACTACCGCTTCAACTGACTCACAATAGTAGAATCCGTAATCTTATCATCCTCCGCCAGTAAAAAAGCCTTACTCAGCACCACCGACAAACCCCGATCCCCCTCAAAAGGCAAAAACACTTTATCTCCCGTCTTATTCTGCTTAGCGTCAGGAACGATACAAAGATATTGGTCATTTGGTTCCATCAAAATATTCGTACTGCCGATATGGATTTTGTACGCCCGAATCTTACCTTTCACCCGCAAAAACTTACCATCAATACGTGCGATATCCTTGATTTTCAGTCGGGGAACAAGCTTCTCTAAAACCTGCTTACGGGTTTTCGCGACTTCCGTCAAATCACCAAAGGAGTAGGACTGCCAGTAATCCCGATATTGCGGCAAGCCACTATTATCATTCCAGTTGGGGTCATTGCCGACACTCGCCACACCGACAAATAAATCCACATCCCGCATCACTTCCGAGAAAACAATTTTCGGCACCTCCACCAAATCAATCGTCCGCTGATTTTCATTCAAAAACTTCACCTGATCAGTAGAAACATAATTCAAAATACCGGAATCCGAGTATTCGCCCTCCGCATACAATTCATTGATCCAGTATTCAGCCGTCAGCCCATATCTTTTCAGTGGTAAAATAGCAATTTCACAATCCCGCCCATCATCATACGCACCAAGCAAAGAATACTTCCAGCCCCGCAGATTCGCTAAGGCACTAAACTGATGTTGCTTGAGCAAATGTGCTGCCATGCGATTGCTATACGTGCGCGTATTCACCTCAGCATCTGTCAGGATATACACCTCTCGATATGCCTGCTTCATCGGCTGGCGAATTTGTAAAACCTCTAAGCGGTCACGCCAGGCAATCACGCCCTCCACACCTGCATGTACAGGATGCCAAAGACGTACTTTAGTCTCCGCTGTCGGCTTCACCTCCTTTCCTTTTACATTCTGCCAGATGTCATTTTGTCGGAGTACTTCGACCTCTTTTTTACCGTTTGTAAATATCCAGATGAGCTTCTTGGCAAGAAAGCCAACCAAGCCATGCTGAATATAATATTTTTCAAAATTTCCGTATGGGATCTCCCGATTGACAACATAAGAACGGTCAATGCGATTGCGCTGCGCGGTCAGTTGTTTTTTGATGTTCTTAAATTCTTCTTTTGCCTTTTTGAATTTACTATGATGCTTTTTGTTTTTTTTGACAAATGCAGGCACCGTTTTTTGCAAGGAGCCGTCAGGTTTGATCCATTGTTCACGAGCCTTACCGATACCCAGTACTTCAAATTCTAAAGCATAATCATCAAACTCTAAAATCTTACTACCCTCCACCAATCCAAAATCAGGAATAGACAATTCTTCAATTTCTGCCGGCTGAATATTCAGCCTTTCAGCAGCAGCATTCAGGTATTTTTCAATGAGTTTTTTGGCTTTATTTTGTCGAATAACTGAGCGCAATCGAGACAAATGACCAATACCTTCCAGCCCTTTTGAGTGTGCCAGCACATAAATGCAAGCATTCCCCAATGCACCAGCCGCCGGACCGACACCCGGAACTTTTTTGTACGCCCGTTCCGTTAGTTGTGCCAGAATATTAAGCGTTTTGCTATCGTGAAATTGCACCAGCGACCAGACCAGCCCCTTAGCTAGTATCGCATTTTTTTGTTCTAAAAGCTTATAATAAATATAACCAGGGTAATCGCTATACTGCCGGGCAGCACCTTGCGTTGTTTTCATGGAAATGATATGTTCCAGCCACTCCTGCACATGTTTTTTATAGGCTGCCGCCCCAATAATTTCTATTATTTTTCTCGACTTATCTAAGTATTTTTTAGGAGGTTTCCCAGCAGTTGCCTTCTGTGTGTGGTAAAACATTTCATAGAAACCATTGCGCACTTCAGTTTTTTTGAGTTTGCTCATTTCCTCATTTACAAAAACGCCAAACGCATCTTCTTCGCTTAATTGATAGGGTGCAGTAGCATCACCATGCACCAGTTTCAACATTTTAAATTTAACTTTTTTGACATCTGCCCCCCAGGACGGAGAGTTAACATTCAGTTCCGTCCATTTTAAAACTTCTTCAAAAAATGCCTTCAATTCGTCAGATAAGCCGTTTTTTTTGACATGCTTTTCTACTTGTATAAATGAATGACCTAATGGCCAGTTTGAAAATTTAATTTTTTTATCCTCTTCTGATCTTTTTTTATAGACTAAAAACAAAACCATTAGTTCTTCATCTGTAAATTCTGTTTTTAACCTAATTAATGATTTAAGTAAAGCTTCGCAGATAGCATACCATCGTCTACCACCTGTATTCCATTCCATCCAGTGAGTAGCCTGATATTTTTCAAAGACTTTTTCATTATCCATTATTGTAAAAAACATCAACCCTTTGCGAAAAGCATCATCCTTTTCTTTTATGTTTTGATAGGAAGGACAATCCTTAATTTTCAAATTATAATAAAGACTTTGCCCAGATGCTTCCTCAAATAAACGTTCTACAATTGTCTGGTATTCACTATTTTCTAAATGGCTGTTGAGCAGATTTTTTATTTTATCAAGCATGACCCTTTGAATTTGAATTTGACGTTTGTATTTGTATTTCCTTACTTCAAAACCATATTATCCAACAACCTCACCTTCCCCAACTGAACCGTCGTACAAGCTACAGCGATGTCGGCATCATCAAAACTATCAATGCGTTCTAAGGTGTCTCCATTGACAATTTCAAAATAATCCGCTTTGGCATCGGGAATACTATTCAGTTTTTCCAGTGCCTGCTGGATGACTTCTGCCGGACTTAGTGTTTTTGCAGCTTCCTTTGCCCAATGCAGTGTCCGGTTGATGTCGGCTGCATTTTTGCGTTCTTTGGTAGTTAGGTGGCGGTTGCGCGAACTCATCGCCAGTCCATCCTCCTCCCGCATGATTGGGCAGGTCACGACCTCCACCTCATACTTCAGCACTTTAAACATATAACGACAAAGGGCTTGCTGCTGATAGTCTTTCTGCCCCATATACAATCGGTCTGGCTGTACAATATCAATGAGTCGTCTTACGACCTGCGCCATCCCGTCGAAATGTCCAGGGCGATGCGCACCTTCCATCTGTGTAGCCATATTGCCAAAATCAACACCATGCATAATGTCCAGTCCTGGCGGATAAATTTCTGCTGCTGGTGGCATAAACAATACATCGTTGTTTTCCAGCGTTAATAAGTGAGCGTCTTCTGCACCAGTTCTCGGGTAACGAATAAGATCGTCCTGATCATTAAACTGCGTGGGATTCACAAAAATACTACACACCGAAATATCACATTCAGATTTGGCAGCACGTATTAGTGACAGATGTCCTTCATGCAATGCGCCCATGGTCGGTACAAAACCGATAGCAGCGTTCTTTGCTCGCTCTTCGTTGAGGTATTGTTGCAGATCAGCAACTCTTGTAAATAGCAACATATTTTATAATAAAGATAGAATGAGTAAATTATTTGAATGAATGTCAGGACAAGTAATTTAGTGAATTTCCAAAACGCTCTTGTTTTATCATTCTCTCATCCATTCATTCTCTCATTGTGGACACGGCAAATTACTATTAATTAATTTTTTTCACAACAAAAGCTCTTTGAAAACCGGAATAGGATTTTACAGACAGGACATTTTTGTCTGTTAAGGCAGGCTTAAAAGGCGGCAAAATTCAAAAAAGTCCTTTTTTTTCACTAAATTTGCAGCCCGAAAATCAGCGCACGGTTAATTTCGAGCCTTTAAACAAAAGAAAATGAACAATTCGTACATATTCTTTATTGAAGAGATTAACTATCATTCAGTTTTAAATTAAAAAAGTTCTTTTATGGATAAAACGAGAGTCCTCATAGTCACGCAGGAAATGGATCCCTACACCGATCTCTCGGAAATTTCAGCTATCGCCAGAAAATTACCACAACATATACAGGAGCAAGGAATGGAAATACGGGTATTAATGCCCCGCTTCGGTACTATCAACGAAAGAAGACACCGTCTTCATGAAGTTGTTCGCCTTTCTGGTATGAATATTATTGTGGGTGGCGACGATTACCCTTTAATTATAAAAGTAGCCTCATTGCCTGGCGCACGTATGCAGGTATATTTCTTGGATAATGATGATTTTTTCAAAAGGAAACAAATCTTCACCAATGAAGACAATGAGCCATTTGCAGATAATGCTGATCGTATGATTTTCTTCTGCAAAGGCGCAATAGAAACAGTGAAAAAATTTGGATGGGCTCCAGACATTATCCACTGTCATGGCTGGATGACCAGTCTTATACCTTTGTATATCAAAACAGCTTACAAAAACGAGTCAATTTTCCAAAACTCTAAAGTCATATATTCTTTATATAACAGTAGTTACGAAGAATCTTTTGACGAAACTTTTTTCGCAAAGGCATGTATCAATAATCTGAAAGAAGAAGAACTATCTGATTATAAAGATGCTTCAGGTGTTGTTTTACATAGTGGTGCCATCAAACAATCAGATGCCATTATACTAGGTAGCGAAAACCTCAATGGTGCAGTA
The DNA here is from genome assembly GCA_937951615.1 of uncultured Saprospiraceae bacterium. GTDB lineage: Bacteria > Bacteroidota > Bacteroidia > Chitinophagales > Saprospiraceae > JAHDEO01. The sequence goes on from CALFBH010000041.1 coordinate 106,559, forward strand.
CCCAAAGAACTCGCAGCCGAAAAGGTTGTTCTCCCTCACCAGAGTGAAGAAGAATATCTGGGTGCTTATGTCGATTTTTATAAATCCTTACTGGTTCCAGTAGAAGAGTAAAATATTTTAAGCAAAAATGAGCAGATTTTTCGAAGCGTTTACCCTTATTGCGGTAAGCATTCTTATAGGCTACGCCTGTAATAAACCTTCTACTATTGGGGCTGATATTTTGCCCGACGGAGACATTATCGGACTATCTTTTACAGATAGCATCGCGCCTTTGTCTTCCACATTTCGAGGGGATTCCGTAAAAGTTTATGGGCCATCAGCCAGTGAGCAACTGAGCTTTTTCTTATGTGGCGAACTGCAAGACCCTGTCTTCGGAACGTCCTCTTCTGAAATGTATGTACAGTTCGGGCTGACAGCCAAGCCAATTCTGGAAGATCCAGTTATTGAGGAAATTGTATTGTCACTGGCATTCGCTAATAGCGGACATTCAGGGCAAATGAATTTACCACAATCTTACGAAGTATATAGAATACTGGATACCTTGTCGGTAATTGACACCTTGTATTCAAATAATGTATTCCCAACGTCCATAAACCCTGTGGGGCAACTGACAGGCTTTGTGCCCAATGTAACGGATAGTGTACTGGTAGATTCTTCATTATTATCTCCACAAATTCGGATTCCACTAGACACTGACCTTGGGCAGGAATTATTGGATTCTCTGGCTTCCCCTTATTTTCTGGGACTTACAGATGAGTTTACTGCATTCTTTAATGGCTTAAATTTACGCCCAGTTGCTGGCAATACCGCTATGCTTCGTTTTTCATTGAGTTCTATCTACAGTGAAATTACTATGTTTTATCGCGATTCATCGGGTATGGCAGCTGAACGTGAGTCCGTTGCCTTTGCCGTAAAATCAACTTCCGTAAAGTCAGTTCACTTTGAACACGATCATAATGCGGGAACAATTGCAAATTATTTAGATGAAACTGCACCCAATCCACAAGATTTTACGTTTATACAATCTATGGAAGGTGTTGGAGCTAAAATAGAGTTCCCTGAATTGGAAGATTGGGAAGATGTTATTATCAATAGAGCAGAGTTAATCATCACGGCAGCCGAAGATGAAGACATCGAGCTTTATCCACTTCCTGGCAGACTAGGAGCTTTTCGCAAAGATGATGACGGTAATCTTCTTTCTATTACAGACGTAGGTATTGCCATTAGCAATAGTAATTTATCTCTATTTGGAGGAGATCAGTCTTTTGACTTTGTAGATGGACGAAAAGTTGTATATTACAAAATGTTTATCTCTGCTTATTTGCAAAATGTCATTGATGACAGATTTACAGATAAAGCTTTATACCTGATTCCATTCGACCGAGGCGAAAATGCTAATCGCGTTGTTTTGGGCGGAAGCGGCAGTGATAGATATCCTATGAAATTAAACCTAACCTATACCAAACTGTAAAATTACAGTCTAATATAACATAAGACAAGTTTTACAAGGGCATTTTATCTTATCAGTTCAGGGATTTGGCTATCTATATTTCAGCCTATTGTCCATGAACTATGGACTTAAATCATTACATAAAATGCTTTAAAATCAGACTCAATCATGTGTGGAATTGTTGCCTATATCGGTGAGAAAGAAGCTTACCCCATACTCATAAAAGGACTTCAACGTCTGGAATATCGTGGATATGATAGCGCTGGCGTTGCGCTGTTCAATCGCGGACTTCATGTTTATAAACGTAAAGGTAAAGTCAATGAACTCATAGAGTTTACTAAAGACAAAAACCTGTCTGGCTCTACTGGTATGGGACATACGCGCTGGGCAACACACGGCGAACCTGACGATATAAATGCACATCCACATTTTTCTGGCAATGAAAAATTAGCAATTATTCATAATGGCATTATAGAAAACTATGCCCTGCTAAAAGCCACATTGGAAAAACAAGGACATCAATTTGTCAGCGAAACAGATACAGAGGTACTGATTCATTTTATTGAAGAAATACAAGAGAAATCTCAGGTTGAACTGGAAGAAGCTGTTCGTATTGCATTGGGTAAGGTCATTGGAGCTTACGCTATTGTCATCATGGACAAGGACAATCCTGACAAACTTATAGCTGCCCGCAAGGGCAGTCCGCTGGTCATTGGTATTGGTGATAAAGAATTTTTTGTAGGTTCTGATGCTACGCCAATTATCGAGCACACCAAAAATGTTGTTTATCTCAATGATGAAGAGATCGCAATCCTCGATAAAGAGAATGGACTGATCATCAAAACCATTGATAACGAAATTCAAACTCCCTTCATCGAGAAGCTCGACATGGAGATTGAGAAACTAGAGAAAGGTGGTTATGATCATTATATGCTCAAGGAAATATTTGAGCAGCCCCGCACAATTGCAGATTGTATGCGCGGTCGCCTGAATGTCAGCAAAAGCATGGTGAAAGTCGGCGGTCTGAAAGAATATCAGAATCGCATTATCAATGCCGACCGCATCACGATAGTTGCCTGTGGAACTTCCTGGATAGCCGGACTCATTGGCGAATACCTGATCGAAGACATGGCAAGAATCCCGGTAGAAGTAGAATATGCTTCCGAGTTTCGCTACCGTAATCCAGTCATCGGAGAAAAAGATGTCATTATAGCCATCTCTCAATCTGGTGAAACAGCCGACACATTGGCGGCACTAGAACTCGCAAGAAGCCGGGGCGCACTTACTTATGGTATTTGTAATGTTGTCGGATCTTCTATGGCACGAAATACAGATTCGGGTTCATACATACACGCAGGTCCGGAGATTGGCGTAGCTTCTACCAAAGCTTTTACCGGTCAACTGGCATTGCTGACACTGATTGCCTTGAATATTGCCCACTTACGTGGAACGATTTCTCAAAGTGGTTATCAGCAATTGATCAGCGAATTGAGCAAAATTCCTGAAAAGGTGCAAAAAGTACTGGAAAGTAATGCAAAAATCCGTTACATTGCAGAAATATTCAAGGATACCACAAATGCATTATACCTCGGAAGAGGATACAACTTCCCTATTGCCTTAGAAGGCGCACTAAAACTAAAGGAAATTTCCTATATTCATGCTGAAGGTTATCCCGCTGCGGAAATGAAACACGGACCTATTGCTCTCATTGATGAAAATATGCCCGTCATCGTGATTGCCACCAACAAAAGTGCGCACGACAAAATTGTCAGTAATATTCAGGAAGTCAAAGCCCGTAAAGGCAAAGTAGTGGCAATCGTCACGGAAGGCGACAAGGTCATTAGCGAAATTGCAGATTTTATTATAGAAATACCCGATACTGCAGAACCATTAACACCATTACTCTCAGTAATTCCCTTGCAATTGCTGGCTTACCACATTGCGCTTATGCGCGGTTGTGATGTAGATCAGCCTCGTAACCTGGCAAAGTCGGTTACTGTTGAATAGGGTACTGGGGCATTAGTGTATTGGGAATAATAATATTTTGCTACGCAAAACATAACCTATATCATACCAACACACCAATATACCAATACCCTAATATACCAATACACCAATATACCAATACACCAAATAATAAGAAAATGGAATATAATACAGATAGAGACAAATTGGTCATTCCCGAATACGGGAGAAATGTGCAAAAACTCATCCAACACGCACAAGGCATTGAAGACGAGGCACATCGTCAGGCTTTTGTAGAAAAAATTGTCAAACTCATCACTCAAATGCACCCACAGGTGCGAAATATAGATGACTACCGCAATAAAGTATGGGCGCATGTCTTTTTGATTGCCAATTATGAACTGAATGTTACTGCACCATGCGAAATTCCAAGCTTGGAAACGGTCTATAAACGTCCAGAACGTGTACCTTATCCAGGCGGACAGGTGAAGTTCAAACACTACGGCAAGAACGTAGAAAGCATGGTAGAAAAAGCCAGAAATATGGAAGAAGGCGAAAAGAAAAAAGCTTTCATCCAGGTAGTAGGTTCGTATATGAAATTGGCTTACCGTTCCTGGAATCAGGAATATGTAAACGATGAAATCATTCGCAAAGATTTAGAGACTTTATCCGAAGGCGAAGTTGTTTTGCCACCTAATACTGATTTAGATTCTCTGGTCTATCGTCGTCGTATGCCCAATACTGGTCGCCCTGGAGGTAGAGACCATAATAGAGACCATAACCGTCGCAGCAATAATAATGGTGGTTCTTCTCATGGCAGTAACTATGGTAATAATCGTAGAAGCAATAACAATAATAACAATAATAACAGCGGTGGATACAGCAAAAACCGTAGAAGATAATCTATGCCCTCCGAATCTTTTGAAGTTCAGGGTGGATGCCGTTTAAGCGGTGAAATCACCCCACAAGGTGCTAAGAACGAAGCGCTACAGGTACTCTGCGCAGTACTCCTGACGGATGAAAAGGTGACTATTTCTAATGTCCCTGCCATTCGTGATGTCAATATGTTGATTAGTTTGCTGAAAGGGCTTGGCGTAAAAGCTGATTCCGACTCCGCAGCTTCACTCAAAACAAGCATTTCATCAGGCAAAACAGCTAGCAATACCTGGACTTTCCAAGCCGATCAAGTCAATTTAGACTACCTCGCTTCCGAAGATTTTCGTCGGGATGCCAGCCGTATTCGCGGCTCGGTGATGCTGATGGGTGCTTTGCTATCTCGTTTTGGTAAAGCATATCTACCTAAGCCGGGTGGTGATAAAATCGGTCGGCGCCGAATGGATGCGCATTTCAATGGTTTCAAACAATTGGGTGCTAAATTCGGATACGACAAAACTAAAGAAGCCTATACCCTCGAAGCCGAACAGCTGCGAGGCAAATACCTGATGATGGATGAAATTTCGGTCACAGGTACAGCAAATGTCGTGATGGCGGCGGTGATGGCAAAAGGAACAACAACAATTTATAATGCCGCCTGTGAGCCTTATGTACAGCAATTGTGCAAACTGCTCAACAACATGGGCGCGAAAATATCCGGCATTGGCTCTAATCTACTGACCATTGATGGCGTTTCATCTCTACATGGCGCAGCGCATCGCATTCTGCCAGACATGATTGAGATTGGCAGTTTTATCGGACTGGCAGCGATGACCCAATCGGAGCTGACCATCAAAGATGCACAAATCAAAGAGCTGGGCATCATTCCGACTATTTTCAGGCGTTTTGGACTTCAGTTTGAGTTCAAAGGTGATGATATTTATATTCCTGCACAAGATCATTACGAAATTCAAAGTTTTATAGATGGCGGTATCATGACCGTCTATGATGCGCCTTGGCCTGGCTTCACGCCCGATCTGATGAGCATATTGCTCGTCATGGCGACTCAGGCAAAAGGCAGTGTATTGATCCACCAAAAGATGTTTGAAAGTCGTTTGTTCTTTGTGGACAAACTGATCGACATGGGTGCGCAAATCATTCTCTGCGACCCACACCGCGCAACAGTCATCGGATTGAATCGCCAACACAGCTTACGAGGCATACAGATGACTTCGCCCGACATTCGTGCTGGTGTTGCCCTACTCATTGCCGCGCTCTCCGCAGAAGGCAAAAGCACCATCCACCAAATCCACCAAATCGACCGAGGCTATCAGAATATTGATGGCAGATTGAATGCACTTGGTGCTCAGATTCGGCGGTTTCAGGCGGAGTGATTTCTTAAACTCAAATTCAAATGTCAAATACAAATTCAAATTTGACAGACATTCCAATATGCAGTTAAATCTTACAATAATTGCGCTCATAATATTTAATAGCTTACATGTTTTTTCACAGGGAGCTTGGAATTTAAAATACTTTCCAACAGACTCCCTAGATAATTCATTTATTGGTAAAGAAATCAGAATTGATCTCAAATCATCTAGTACAGATACTTTATTATATAGTAAAATTGATGCCTTTGACATAAGGTGGTTGCTTTATAGAAAGGATACAGTTAGTATAATGATAGAAGATTATCCAATCGATTTTATAGAAGAGTGGCGTATATATCCTGATCACGGTGTTTTAAGAGAGCAATTTCTGGAAGCCAAAGAGGACGATCATAATTGAGAAAGACCAAATAAAAGGTTTCTTAATAGCTAGGTAAAATGAAAAACTACATCAAAAAAATACGCTCAAAAATAGGGCAGGAAAGTTTCATCCATCCGGCAGCAAGAATAATTGTCGAAAATGAACAACAGGAAATATTAATCATTGAACGAGTAGACAATGGCAATGTCGGCATTCCAGCAGGCGCATTAGAAGAAGGCGAAACAATAGAGCAATGTATCATCCGGGAAGTCCAAGAAGAAACCGGCATCAAAATACTCGACCTCGAAGTCATCGGCATCAGCTCCAAGCCCACGACCGAATACGTTGAATATCCCAATGGCGATAAAATCCAATATTTCACCGTCGAATTTTACTCCAATTCCTGGGAAGGCAATATCCACATCCATGACAAAAATGAAGTCAAGTCCGCAAAATTTGTCCATCGGGAATATGCCAAACAATTACCAAAAAATGAAGCCTCTACTTTTGACAGCCTTGAATATTACAGGGCAAATCGTAAAATTAGGTTAACCTAAACCTTCATATCACAAATCGCACAAATGCCCATGAATGAATTCATTGGCTACCAGATAATTCGTCGCGATGCGACTTGAACAGCCTATCAAATAATAACTTTGCAAAGTGTCATCGACACGAACTATCTGGTAGCCTACGATTTTAATCGTGGGCGAATGGAACAACAAAATTGTGCAATTAGTAATACACACAACGCATTCTATTCCGAAAAGAATTTTAGTCGTATATTGTGCAATACCCAATTCATTTTGCGAAGCAAAATAGCACCAATCACCAATTACCAATCACTAATCACCAGTCACCAAATTGTCCTTACTCAAAAAACTTGCAGGCGAAACAGCGATCTACGGACTAGGCAATATTGCCGGGCGACTCCTCAATTATGTCATCCTGACGCCTTACCTGACTCGTCGATTTCTGCCGAGTGAGTATGGCGTCCATGCTACGTTATATGCTTATGCTGCTTTCCTGATGGTCTTTTTTACCTATCGTATGGAAACGGCTTTTTTCCGTTTTGCCAGCCTTGCCGAAAAAGAAAAAAAAAGCAAGGATGCGCTCGACGCTGACCTCTCTCCTACTGCGACACCCAATAAAAATGCCTATTTCACTGCGGGACTTTCGCTGCTGGCGACGACCAGTGTTTTTCTGACTTTGATCATTGCCTTTGCACAACCTATTGCCAATTTTATTCAGTTTCCCGACCAGAAAGAATATGTTATTTGGTTTGCTTTGATTATTGGTTTTGATGCTTTGTCGGCTATCCCGCTGGCAAAATTGCGGCTGGACGGGCGACCTTTTTACTTTGTAGCGGCTAAGATGACAGGTATTGTGGTGAATGTACTGGCTATTATTTTCTTCCTGGAAATTTGTCCTCAACTGATCGAACAAGGACATCATTGGGCGGAAGCCATTTATAGCAAAGACAGTCGTATCGGACTGGTTTTTATTGCCAATTTATTGGGAAGCGCAGCGACACTCGCCTTATTGTCTCCTTTATATTTAAAAACAAAATTACACTTTGATCAGGCACTTTGGCAGAAAATGCTGCGCTATACAGCACCTTTGATTGTGGTCGGACTAGCAGGTATGGTGAATGAGGTGGCAGATCGGATTTTCCTACAACGCATGTTATCTGGCGATGCGGAAACGCAGATTGGGATATACAGCGGCTGTTATAAATTTGCGATTTTGATGAGCTTGTTTACGCAGGCTTTTAATTATGCTGCCGAGCCTTTCTTTTTCAGAAATGCCAATCGTGCTGATGCCAAACATATCTATGGGCAGGTCGCGCAGGCTTTCGCGCTGATTGGTTGCTTGGCTTTTTTGGGCATCTGGTTGTACATTGATATTTTCAAAATACTGGTTCACGAAAGCTATCATGAAGGCATCAAAATTGTCCCGATTTTATTGCTCGCTAATCTTTGCCTTGGCTTGTATTATAATTTTGCCATCTGGTATAAACTGACGGATAAGACGCATATCGGCGCCTACATCGCCTGCGCGGGTGCTTTGATTACCATTGCGATGAATATTGCCTTGATTCCGCTGATTGGTTATATGGGTTCTGCCTGGGCGACGCTGGCTTGTTATGCCGGCATGTCGCTGATGTGTTATGCGACTGGGCAGCGGTATTATCCGATTGACTATCCTATAAAACGAATCCTGACGTATATTGCTTTTGCTGTGGGCTTGTACCTGCTGAGTATTCCTGTTCGTACTAGCATGGGCGGCGGCAGTCTGGAAATGTATGCGATTAATACGCTGATACTGCTTGTTTTTATTGGGGGTATTTTGGTTTTGGAACGGAAAGTGGTTCGGGCTTTATTGAAGGCGAAATAATAATGTACCCCACCGTACCGACGGCTTTAGCCGTCGCAGAAAAAAACCTATAAGCACTTGATTTATATTTCATTAAAAATTTAAATAAAATATACTTGACGGCTAAAGTCGTCAGTACGGTGACACACGAGGCAGCTGAAGCAGTCTGTACATTTGCAAAAAAATCCTATCTTTACTAAAACTCGCGTTGCGCTGTATTGAGCGAAGCCGCTTGTGTTGAGCGAAGCCGAAATAAAATAAAACGAACAAAAAGACCCAATATGTCATACAAAATAGCACTCGAAAGAATAGCGCAGGCTAAAAAAGAAAAGGCAACTACACTCCATTTATACCGCTTGGATTTAAAGGAAATTCCAAAGTCTTTAAGTGAATTAACTCAACTCACATCCCTTTCTTTATCCTCCAACCAATTGACCGAAATAAAGGGACTCGAAAAATTAACAAAACTCACAAACCTTTCTTTATCCTCCAACCAATTGACCGAAATAAAGGGACTCGAAAAATTAACACAACTCACAAATCTTGATTTGTCCTACAATCAATTGATTGAAATAAAGGGATTGGAAAAATTAACAAAACTCACAAGCCTTTATTTCTACGACAACCAATTGGCTGAAATAAAGGGACTCGAAAAATTAATTCAACTCACAAGTCTTGATTTGTCCTACAACCAATTGACCGAAATAAAGGGACTCGAAAAATTAACAAAACTCACAGAGCTTTATTTGTACAACAACCAATTGACTAAAATAAGGGGGCTGGAAAAATTAACGCAACTCATAGAGCTTTATTTGTCCTACAATCAATTGACTAAAATAAGGGGGCTGGAAAAATTAACGCAACTCACATACCTTTATTTGAGTTTCAATAAATTGACTGAAATAAAGGGACTCGACAACTCAATTCAACTCACAGAGCTTAGGATAGATAATAACCAATTGACCGAGATTAAGGGACTCGAAAAATTAACACAACTCAAAAACCTTCATTTAGACTCCAACCAATTAACAGAAATTCCCTTATCCTTATTGGATTTTAATTTGAATATATTGTGGGAAACTGATTTGGGTTCAAAAGGCATTGCCATCGCCAAAAATCCCATCACCACCCCACCAGTCGAAACTATACAACAAGGCAATGAAGCCATCCGTAACTATCTGGAGCAATTACAAAAAGGAGAAAAACAATACCTCTTAGAAGCCAAGCTATTACTCATCGGCGCAGGCGGTGCCGGCAAAACTACCCTTGCAAAAAAAATAAAAGAAGGACTGAAAGCCGATATGCCTGGTGATGATGATACCACTAGAGGCATTGATATTTTAGAATTTGATTTTCCAGTTACCTGGAAAGAAGAGCTAAAAGCAAAGGAGGCAAACTTCCGCATGAATATTTGGGACTTTGGCGGGCAGGCGATCTATCATGCCACCCACCAGTTTTTTCTGACTCGTCGCTCCTTGTATGTCTTGGTCATGGATGCCAGAACAGAAGGACATCAGACAACTTACTGGTGTCAGGTGGTGGAGTTATTGGGGGATGGTAGTCCACTGATTATTGTCGAAAATAAAAAGCAGGGCTATAAGCAAATTGCCTTTAATTTCCCTTCTTATAAAGAGCGTTTTGACAATATCTGTTCGCCGATGTTGCATAGTGATTTTGAAAAAGACCATGACAGTCTGGAAAGCGTCATCGCTGATATAAAACATCGCATACAATTGCTTCCCGGTATGGGCGATGAACTGCCTGAAGCTTGGGTCAATGTGCGCAAAGCCATAGAAAAAGAAGGAAAGGATTATATCAGTCAGGAGCGTTATGTGGAGCTTTGTGCAGTGGAGGATTTGGATTTTAGGCAGGCATTAAGGCTGAGTTCTGATTATCTGCATCCGGTCGGTGTGTTTCTGCATTTTCAGGATAATCCTGTCCTCAAAAACACTGTGATTCTTGATAATGAATGGGCGACCGATGCGGTATATGCGGTGGTCAAAAACAAAAAAATCATTGAGGAGACGCAGGGTTATTTTAGCAAAGAAGACCTAGCCCTTATCTGGTCGGATAAAAAGTATGAGCAAAAGCAGGCGGAATTACTGGCTTTGATGGAGGAATTTGAACTTTGTTATCAAGCGGAGGGCGGTACTTATATTGCCCCGCAACTGCTATCTGACAAGCAGCCAGAATACGATTTGCCAGCAGGCAAAATCATTCATCTTTTTTATGAATATGGTTTTATGCCAAAAGGTTTATTGCATCGTTTTATTGTGCGTATGCACCTACTGATTGCCAAACAGGAATGGGTCTGGCAGCAGGGTGTGGTGCTACATCTTGATGGGGAGACTTATGCGGAAGTGGTGGAAAGTTATGATAGTAAACAGATTCATATTAGCTGCACAGGGGTACAGCCTAAAAAGCTAATGGATATGATTATTGATGAAATTGATGCCATTAATTCTACGTTTAAAAATATTCGCGTAAAGAAACAAGTCCGTTGTATTTGCCCCATTTGTCAGGCTGCAAAACCCACCAAAGATGATGAATTACCGCCTAATTATTACACTTATAAAGACCTGCAACGGCGGCTGGAAAAAGACAAAAAAACAGTAGAATGTAAATTTAGTTTTGAGGATGTCAATGTCATACGTTTGCTACAAAACATATCCGAAAAATTCAGTCGGCATCAGTTGTTTATCAGTTATTCCCGTAAGGATAAAAAATTATTTGAAGAAGTCAAAACTCATCTCAATAGTTTAAAATATACTGATGATAAAATCACCTACTGGGACGACGCGCAGATAAATGCAGGAATGCAATGGAGAGAAGAAATTCAGAAAGCACTCAGCACTACAAAAGTTGCTCTACTGCTGGTTAGTCCCGATTTTTTGGCTTCTTCGTTTATCAATGAGGTAGAGATTCCACATTTTCTGGAAGCTGCAAAAAATGATGGCGCGACTATTTTGATTGTCGTCATCCGACCTTGTGATGTAGCACCACATCAACTCTCGCAGTATCAATTTTTTAATGCTCCTGAAGAGGCTTTATCTAAACTGACTAAGCCGAAAAGGGATGAGAAACTCGTAAAATTGAATACGAAGATTAGGCACTTGATGTCGTAAAAATTACGACTAATTTAATTGCTATACACTTTTCATTTTGAATAATAATATCCCCCTTTCAACTCAGCTTAATGCAGACCTGATACTTTTCAAAACTTTATTCATCTGTAAGTGTGCCATAAAGGTAATCTCACAAGAGATTACATCCCCTCTTGAGACATGTTGAGCGTAGCCAAAATGAGAATATAAGGGTGTATCAAAGCCCAGAAAGCCCATTTGGAGATGTGTGTTATTTGTCAGTGTTCCAGCCAACACACCCCTCCGTTCCCCTCTCAAGAGGGGATGTATTTCGCAAAGCGAAATACCTTTTCAACAGGGCTATTTTCCAGAAATCAATCCTCCTTGCTTCCGATTTAGCTTATGAATCAACCCAATAACCAGTCACTAATCACCAATACACCAATCACCAACACTACTTAGGCACACTAGAATACAAGCCATTATTCGCCACCCATTCGCTCTTATCTCCACCATTGACATCGGCGTCTCTGTTTATATCGCTATTATTATACTGATTGAATAGTCCGTTATTTGCTGCCCATATTCCTTTGTCTGCTCCATTAATATCATAATCTTGATTGATATCACCAGCGAGCATTACCCATGTATTGTCGGGGAATTGCTTTTGACCAGTACCGCTTCCTGCTAGGTATCCATTGGCAAGTCTGAAATCATAGGTCAGTATTCCATTGACAATATTGACTGGCTGTGGGCTCATGACTGGCAGGTGATTGAGGTGTTCGATGACAATATATAGTGGCACATTCAAGTTGGTTGAAAATATATTGCTTGCTGGAAAATTGATGCAGCCATCCGACTGTAATAGTGCGGCTGTTTTGGCTATTTCTGTACTTGCGGCTATACCCGTTCGGAAAGAGACCAAAACCCAGTCTGCCACATTGCTTATATTTCGAGTCTCTGTTCCAGTATAGTTCCAGGGCGACTGATTATAAGGCTGACTGGTCGGTAGTAGGTTTAAGTTTTCCAATTCTGTACTCATCGTACCTGTGTTTTCATCATAAACACTTTCCAAAACGGCACAAATATCTAAGCTGACTTCCACTTCGCAGGGCGGGCAGTCTGTTCCTCCACAATCTACGCCTGTTTCATCGCCATTTTGAATGCCATCATCACAAAATCCCACATAAAATTGCCGGGCGACTGTATTGCCGTCTAGCGTAATTTCAAAAGTCCAATCACCTGTTACATTCGTTGGGAGAAAATACGACCAATACCAATAAGAAGCCCGATAAGTGGTCGGTGGATTTTGTGTCCAAGACTGCCAAATTGTTCCATTTGGATATTTGATGCGCCAGGTCGTCAAATCTGTTGTTTGATAATCATGAAAGTATCCAACAAAATAGACCAAATCTCCTGGATAAAATCGCGTAGCAATATTGGGCACATCAAGATTCGGACATGCATTAAGTACAGGCGGGCTGGAATGTGTCAGGACAGTATTGACGGTGGATTCCCAATAGGATTTTTGATTATTCCAATAGGAAACATTATTCATACCATTACAAGAACCAGTGTAAGGATCAATCAGATTGAGGTTAGTATCATAGCATTCAAAATGCAAATGCGGACCAGTCGAATTGCCCGAACTCGCCACTACACCAAGATACTCCCCTGTCGCAACTGTCGCCCCTATATTTTTGCTGGTCAGTGAATTGAGTTTTAAATGCCAATACCAGGAGCGACTGCCGTCTGCATGTTCGAGGATAATATAATTGGCAGGCAGAGAATTGAAGGAACAATTATTGTCTGCATTGCCGTCTTGTTTTCCCAGTATCACGCCAGGCGCAGCAGCAACTGCCCAAGTTTGATTATTATCTACCTGATTTTCATCAAATGGCCACAGAAAAATATCTATGCCCTGATGGTTGTAGCCACTATTGGTATCGTAGGTATGTGTGCCGCAATTATAGTCCTGCAATTGATTCGCATTGGCATTATGATCTACATAATTGCTGATGGCATAAGTGGAATTAAAATCAAACGCCGGGTTTTGCATAATCGGCCAGTCATAACGGACGATCTGGCTTTTATTTTGCGAAAGCTGAATATTGTATTGCTCAATATTTGCTGTTACGCGCTTATTGACTTCTGCTCTTTTTTCATTGGTCAGGCAGGCCGTTTTTTCAAAATAATATGCTCCACCTCCTGGTGGATTTGGGTTTGAGGACTGACCTGAAGCAAGATTAAACAATAGGACGCCAATTATTAAGCTTAGTATATTTTTCATGATGAATGTTTTAATAAATATACGGGATTGACCATTAATTGGTTCGGGTGCTAAAAAATGAGCTTTCCATCCGCCTATTTCGCAAAAGCGGTGGGTTTAAACCCACCGCTTTTGCGAAATAGGCGTGCAAATCAATTAATGGTCAATTCCGTAAATACATTCAAATATAACAAATAATACTAAAACACTTTTTCAATCTTCAACATCTACCACAAATAAATCGGCTATCAGGTTTTACCCAATAGCCGATTTATATTCACGCCTCACACTCCATTTGAGTTTGTCCCAACAACTGTACGGGAGACGTTTTTATTTGAATTTAATTCCTTACTGTCTGAAATAAAAGTCGCCTTCGATAGAAGAGTTTTCCCAAGGCACTTGCATTCCTTGCGACAAGCGACGCACATTCGCACGCACTACTTTGAAGACATCTTCAATCTTGAGGCGAGGGTGGCGCAAGGCTTTCAGCAATTCCTGTGTGTATAAGCCATTAGTACCTTCTCCGTCAGAAGCTACTGAACCAGGCGACGTCGCATAGGCAATAAATGTACCTATAGGCGCCACAGCAATGCCAGCCAGTCCATTTCTGACTGAGCGATATTTGGCAGAGAATGGATTGTCGCGGCAGGCATCCAGCACAACAATATTCATATCATTTCCAGAACCTTCAAACTCATCCAGCAAGTAGCCGAGGTGGACGGATTTATATTTTATATCTTTCTCTTTACGAATGCTGGCACTAGTCGGCACCAAGTAATTTTCGCCCTCAATCTGAATACCATGTCCGGCATAATAGAACATGCCTACGCCGCCTCTCGTTCTTAGTTTGTTGCCATAATCATTAATGGCAGCTTCCATTTGCTGGTAGCTGAGATCCGTATAATGCATCACTTCAAATCCTAAGCTTCTAAGTGCCATTGCGACAGAATCGGCATCGTTTTTTGCATTGGGCAATGGCGAAATTGAATACTCGCTATTTCCAATAATCAAAGCTGTTCTTGCCTGAAATGTCCCCAGACCTTTCGAAGTTACATCTTGTACGTCGGATATTTGCAGGTTATAACTTTGATAGTAGCGGTTGCCTGCATTGTCCAGTGCTTCTGCCCACAGGTCTGTTTGTCCTCTGCTTAAGGTAACAAAAGCTTCAAATTCTGTGCGCTTGGCATTTGGTTCACTTAACTTCGCCTCTACACCTGCGATTCTTACTGTTTTTACCCCACTTTCATCCGTTGCATAACCACGTACAGTAATAGAATTTCCTTTTGTCACCACGGTAAAGCCACGCGATACTGCGGGGTCTGTAATGACCAAATCAGGTTTTTTGGTATCTGTCTGACTAGCAACTACTGGCGTGGTAGTGGTGGTCGTCGTCGGTGGTCGAGTGGTGGTCGTTGAAGGTCTGGTTCCACTTGATACGATAGGCACTTCCGGTGCTCCCATGCCTTTTATTTCCTGTGCAAATGAATCGCTGTACCACTTCCCTGCTGATTTTTTCAGTCCTGGCATGTATTGTATGCCCATGCCTTCGCGCTTACCATTTTTCCATTCGCCTAGATAGCGTCCTTTGTCAGCGTAGTGCTTTGTGCCTGAACCATCAGGTTTTCCATTTTTAAAATCGCCTTCATATTTATCGCCATTAGACCATATATATATGCCAAGTCCATTGGTGCAATTTCCAGTAACACAACCTTTACCCGAAGTATTTGTGGTGGCAACTGTCGTTGTAGGTGGACGTGTTCCGCTTGCATTGGCCAGTTTATCATTTTGCCAAAAACCTGTTTTAGCTTTTCCAGTAGCTTCATAAAATGTGCCTTGTCCGTTTTTTGCTCCATGCTGCCAGGCACCAGAATATTTGCTACCATCTACCCAAGTATAAGCTCCTTGTCCGTTGAATTTACCATTGAGCCATTGTCCTTGATATTTATCTCCGTTTGTCCAGATGTATAAGCCTTGTCCATTTTCACAATCTCCACTCACGCAGCCGGTGGTTCTGGTGCTCGTAGCGGCAGTTGTGGTTGTATTGGATGAAGTTCCACTTGGAAGTGAAGTCAGTTCTTTCACAATTGCCCCACTTGCCCATTGACCATGCTTGGTTTTGCCATTTGGCCATAAGTATGTTCCATAGCCATTTTGCTTACCATTCAGCCAGTCTCCTTTATATTGATGTCCATTTGGCCAAGTGTAAGTGCCTTTTCCGTGCATTTTTCCATCTGAAAAATCACCGGCATATTTTTCTCCATTGTTCCAAACGTAAGTTCCAATACCATCCCTGCAATCTCCGCTGGTACAATTTCCGTTTTGTGCAAACGCTGAAAGACTCAGTAGCGCAAGGCTAAGGGTCAA
Source organism: uncultured Saprospiraceae bacterium (assembly GCA_937951615.1). Lineage (GTDB taxonomy): Bacteria > Bacteroidota > Bacteroidia > Chitinophagales > Saprospiraceae > JAHDEO01. Next base: position 122,691 of record CALFBH010000041.1, read on the forward strand.
TATCGTCTGGCTTGTTTTTCTTGCTATATTTTTCATTGCTTAATAAGTTTAAGTTTAAGTCGAAGTTTAAGTTTAAATCGAAGATTAAGTTTAAATTCTTATTGAAAGTATTGCCAAAGGCAACACCCAAGTTTAAACTTAGACTTAAACTTATTGATGATCAATTTCGACAACAATAGGCACAATGCTTCTGTCGCCTGCATCAGCAACAAACATCAGTCTGCCTTGTTCACTGCTGTACATGATCTTATTTTCAGGTACGAGTTGATGCCACAATACTTGATATAGTCGCTGCATAAAATTGCCTTCCATTTTTTCCATTTCCTCCATCACCAAATCCATCCGAATCGGACGTTTGGAATATAAGACACAAAGATAATCTTTTCCTTTGGTATCATCTATCTGATACATACTTGCTGCACTAGGCAGGGCAAGTTTGCTATTGCTGTGTTCCAGATAAGCTGTTTGGTGAGGCAATGGATAGAGCAAGGCACTTTTCTTGGTCAAATCAGCTCCCACAACATAAACAAAACCGATGTCATTATTATTCAAATATACCTGATAATTGGTACCGGAATAAAATGGCTGTGTTGGTCGAAATAAGTTACCATCTGTTTTAATATCCACTGGTTTGCCACTCACTTCCAACATCACTTCGCCAGATAGAACATTACTTTTCACTGTCGTTATTGTTGGTGTTGGTACTGGGGGATTTGTGATGACTGGTGTATTGGGCGTTGGTTTTGTTGTGGTCACTGGTGGTTTTGTGGTCGGTTTTGGTGGAGCAGTTGTATTAGTCGCCAATTCTGGCATAGCTTCCATCTGCGCATTTTGTGGCATTTTGATATAACTCCGCATATTTAATGCTGCGTAATTTGCTCTGGCGTATTGCTCTTTCGTCAAACGTATCCGGCAACCTTCTACAGAATATGCCATGATGTTATTTGGATCTGGGCTGTACCGCTCCCCTCTTGGATCAACGTCACTACCTGTATAATTACAATTTCTATCTACTTTATTCAAAATCATAGGATCGGCTGCTGTGTCGCAAAGTCCGTCGCCGGCTTTTTCGCAATTTCTGAGGCTGCGATCTCTGGTCACCAGTTCTTTATCGGGTCCTACCAGCGAGCTACCATGTGTATGATATAAAGAGAAAAAATGCCCCACTTCATGAATCAATGTACTACCACCATCCACACAACTGTTGCGTAGAATAATGCGGTCGCGGCCCTGCGTAGCTGAACTACTATTGGGATAATAAGAATAGCCACAAACATCACTACCCTGTTTTTTCACACTGCCGAAGAAGTACATATTGATGGCATCTTTTTCATCCCAGCGTCCGCAAAATTCTACTTCAGAGCCTGAGCTAAAATTATAATGTGCATCACTACTGATTGTATTTATGCCTTTCAATAAAACAAAACGGACATTGGCATTGATATAATTTTCATTTAATTTCTGAACGGCTGCAAGGAGGGAAGCCCGATTAAAACCGCCTGTTCCATCCGTCCGCGTAACAATATGCGCCTTTACTGGAAAGTCCCGAATGCCACGAGTTATATTGCCATCAAAGCTCCGCATTCTGACCTGCGATTTCTGCATATTCTGGTGGTCTTCCATACTGAGTTCAGCGCCACATTGTGCATATAAATCACTCATTGCGAGCGACAATATTATCAGTATGAATAATTTCAAGTCCTTCATCTTAGCTGTTTGTGTTAATTTAATTAGGAAACAAAAATGCAAAATTTTGGAATCAATTCCAATTGAATAATCGTTCCTTGTTCTCAACGTGTAATAGATAATTGGCTAATTCTATGCCATTCTACTTTAATCCTGACAGATAATGAATGTAAATTTATTTTCTCACAGTTCCTGAACGAGTTATTTTAACGCTTTTTTTCTGCTCTGCCATGTATCTTATTCAGAATTTCACGTTTTATTAACTTTCGGAATTGACCATTAATTGGTTCAGGTGCCAAAAAAAATAATTTTCCATCCGCCTATTTCGCAAAAGCGATGGGTTTAAACCCATCGCTTTTGCGAAATAGGCGTGCAAATCAATTAATGGTCAATTCCGTTAACTTTTAGACTTTATGCTCTTCAGTTCTCTGACTTTTTCAAGCAGCCAGTCTTTACAGTTGAGTTGTTGGTATCCATTAATTTTGGTTTCCAGGTTTTTGATTTTTTCAGGGGTCTTTTTTTCTTTAATACTGTACAACAGATTCGTTGCCTTGACAAAATTTAGATACCCAGCTCTGCGCTGCATGGAGATATGCCGTTGAGTGCGGATATATTCCCGAAAGGAATGATTCAGTCCATCATAAGCAATAGGTTCATCCAGTTCATAATAGGCCCGCAGAATAAGTGTTTTTCGGTCCGCTTCAAAATTAAAATCCAGCCTATCCATTTGATTCAGATAATCAAGTGCCTCTTCGTATTGTTGTTGATGAAAATATAGTGCCGCCTTATTGAAACAGTAAACGCTATTTCTGATTTCAGGTTTCAAATAGCTGCTATGTGCTTCTAAAAATTCGGTCGTCGAATCAAATTCTTTTACGCGTATTCCAACGGTAACAATATTTTTCAATAATAATCCGGACATATATTTTTCTACAAACAAAGCTCCATAATCCGCCACCTTTTGAAAAATAGTAAATAAAGTACGGTAATACTCAATATTACCATCCAATATCTGACGGGCGCAATAATTCGTAAGAATAATCAAAAGCGTATTGAGTTCTTTCAACTCCAATACTTCATGGTTGGCATCAATTATCTCGATGAGTTGCTCAAAATGCTCCGTTTTTTCATATTCTATGATGGTCAATAAAGCAGTATAATACAGGTTTACAAAAAAGTGATTCAGCATGCCTGATTCCTCTGCAAGATAAATCACTCGCTTTAGCGAAGTCTCATCATATTCCATAGAATGAATGCGCTTTAGGTCAGCCGCTTCTCTGGAAAGTGCAAAACGCTGGATAATATAATACTTATCCAAAGCCCGTATGGTCTGATTCGGATGCCTGCCTTTATCCGAAGGTTTTGCGATATGATGATACTCAAGCCAGTTGTACGTCAATAAAAAAAAGTCTAAATAATCACTTACTCGTTTTCTTTGTACTTTCTCATAGCCTGTTATCACATCTTTATAAACGGTTTCAAGATATTTAAACTGTTCCCGTTTCAACAAATTTTGTAGCAGCAAATGTTTCTTAAAATAAGGACGTGTATTCAATTGTTCCTGCGTAAAAAACTCATCCAATAAACGAGTCAGCTTGCTCATTGCAGTATTCAAAGAGTTGAGTTTATTCGTATCGCCATATACAGCCTCTAATAATCCCATTTTATCCGGTGGGCATTCATTTACTAATAAATAAGGCTTTAAGACCTGAAAGATGCTCAGGCAGTCTTGATTCTTATTGAAATAAGGAGAAGCCAAAAATTGCTCAAACCGGATGAACTCTTCTTGTCCAAGACTGCTTAACAAAGTATAAAGGCGACTTTTTTTCATTGTATTTTTATGAATAAAAAACGTTCACAAAATAGTATTTTAATTTAAAAAATAATACAAAAATCAATCGTATTGGAAAATAAAACTCTTTATTACAAATAAAAATACATTTTAATTACTTAAATTTAAATATAAAAAATTATAAAAATGAGCAAAATCTTGTTTTTTATCACATAAATTTTCGCCTAATTTTGATTTGTAATTAAAACACACACCATGAAGTATTACGTCCCAGTATCTAAATTCATGTTTTTATTCTTATTAATGAACATTCAGAGTATTGCCCAATCCGGCTATCCCAATGCTGATGAAATCATTATTAAGTTCAAAACAACAACAAATAATGATGAAAAATCATCCTTACTTAACACCCTGCAAGCACAAAGAAAATCTCCATCAAATCTATTTGTAGAAACCTGGCAAACCCCATCAACAACAACTTTACCCAATGGTAAAGAACTTAAAACTAGCAAAGATTATATCGCTTACCTCAATCAACAGGAAGTCGTCGCTTACGCAGAACCTAATTATAAGACCCAAATCTTAAACCTACCAAACGACCAGCAACTGAATGAGCTTTGGGGACTTCAAAATACTGGACAAACCGGTGGTTTATCAGGCGCAGACATCCATGCAGTACAAGCCTGGGACATACGCACTGATGCCACTTCAACACCTATAGCCATCCTCGATACTGGTATTGACTGGCAACATGAAGACCTAGCAGAAAATATCTGGCAAAATTTAGCCGAAGACGCAGATGGAGATGGACAAGTACTAGAATGGAATGGTACAGTATGGATATTTGATCCTGGTGATGAGAATGGAATAGATGATGATAATAACGGCTACATTGATGACTTCATCGGCTGGGATTTTGTCAATCAGGATAACAATCCAATGGATGATAACGGACACGGCACACACGTAGCAGGCATTGCAGGTGCAAAGGGCAATAATAGCATAGGAACGACCGGAATCGCCTGGGACGCGCAACTCCTCGCTTTGAAAGTATTCACTGCAGAAGGCACAGGTTCCATTGCTGACGTTATTGCAGCACTCAACTATACGATTCAACAAAATATCAAAATCACCAATAATAGCTGGGGAACTTTAGACAACTCCATTGCACTCCACGAAGCAATTGCTAATACTCAAAATATCGGACAACTCTTCATCGCAGCAGCAGGAAACAGTGGAACAAATAATGACTTGCCTTTCGGCAGAATATATCCAGCAGCTTATGATTTCGACAACATTATCGCAGTTGCAAGCACAAATAAATTTGATCAAAAGACTAATTTCTCCAATTATGGAGCAATAACGATTGATATTGGGACGCCGGGCAGGGGAATTTATAGTACCCTGCCTGGCAATTCTTATGGCTCTTTCTATGGCACTTCTATGTCTGCGCCCTATGTTTCGGGGGCTGCTGCATTATTATGGTCAGAATGTGATGCCCTCTCTGCCAATCAGCTCAAAGAAACGCTACTCAGCACCGCGAAAACCCTCCCTGCGCTTGAAGGAAAGTGGGTGTCTGGCGGACGGCTCGACTTATTTAATGCTTTGTCCACACTCACAACACCTAATGCAAATTTCACGGTGACCAATACTGGATTAAGTATTGAGCTTTTAGCTAAAAATACGATGCCCGGCACTTCTTATACATGGAATTTTGGTGACGGCGCAAGTGCAATCTCTCCCACACCAACACATATTTATTCAAGCGAAGGCAATTATCCCGTTTGTCTCACCGTCACCCGATTTGAACACAGTAATACTTTTTGCAAAAATATCACGGTGACTGAAAATGGCAATACCGATGACTGCGAAACCGAGTGGGTTTTACAAACACATGGAGACCGTTTTCAGGCATTGGCTGTTGATGGGGAATATGTCTGGGGCGGCACAACTGGTGGACTACTGAAGTTTAATAGACTAAGCGGTGATTTTATCTTTTATAATACCGTCAATTCTGGCTTACCGCATAATGATGTACTGGCGGTCGAAGTCGACTTAAACGGCTACCTCTGGCTAGGCACAGGAAACGGTGGATTAGCAAAATTTGACGGGATAAGCTGGACAGTTTATACTACTGAAAATTCTGGCTTACCGCATAACAAGGTAAATGATATTGCAATAAGCCCTACGGGAGAAATATGGCTCGCTACAGATGGTGGTGGTGCTGCCCGATTCGATGGAAACTCAACTTGGGAAACTTTTGATGCAAGCAATATACTGCCCAGCGGAACAGGCTACGGATTTAATGTCATCAATGATATAGAGATTGCTGATGATGGAATAGTATGGATGGGTATGCCGGGCGAAGGACTTGTTAAATTTGACGGCTCAATATCTACCAACTATCGAACGGCACAAGGCCTTTTACACAATAGCATTTATGCCCTCAGTATAGACCCAACAACTGAGGATTTATGGATAGGTACGCAGACAGGAATAACTCAATTCACCCCTTCTACAGAAATATTTGTGCCTATTGATTCTTTCAACACTAAAACATCTGCAATCCATGTAAGTCCACAGGGCAAATTATGGTTTGGCACAAATACGGGCGTACATGAATTTGGAACAGACGGTACAATCACAACTCATAATGGAGCAAGCACAGCTTATGAATTGCGCAGCAACACCATAAATACAATCACACAAGATGAAAATGGCAATGTATGGGTGGCAACTGGCAGAAGCCTTTCCAAATATGATAATACGACATGGACAGGTTATCGTTATTTTAATAATGAGATTCCCGGCAATAATGTCTTAGGCATTACTCAAGTGCCTTCCGGCGAAATATTTATCGGAACACATAGTGGCTTACTACGTATCGCCGAAGACTCAACATATCAATATTCTGTTGGAAATTCTGACTTAACCACCACAGAAATACGGGATATTATCGGTGAAACAGATGGAACAGTCTGGCTGGCAACCCGTAAAGGCATTGTCAAAATCACTCAATTCGATAATCCTTATGACTGGACACTTTACGATACTTTAGGTACATCTGGTACAAGTATAATGGCACAGGATTTTCATAGTCTGGCAAAAGATCATAATGGTGTACTTTGGGCAGTTATTACGAATGGCGGTTTATTAAAATTTGATGGAACAGCATGGACTTTTATTAGTCCCAATAATTCCCTACTCCCAACTTACGCCGTAAGAGATATTGCTTTTGACACTGTGCAGCAAAATATGTGGATTGCTACTACCTTAGGTTTAGTTAAAGTAGATTCCAATGATAACTGGGCAGTCTATACGACCGACGATGGATTAAAAAACAACACCATCAATACGGTCTGTACAGACGAGCAGGGCAATGTCTGGCTTGGTTCGGACTGGGGCATCAGTTTTTTTGATGGCGCAACATTTACCAATTATCACCCTAATAATTCTGGCATTATTCACCCAAAAATTCTAACACTTCACACAGATGCCAATACAGGAAATATCTGGGTTGGCACAAAAGAAGGGCTTTGCAAATTTGATGGAACAGACAAATGGACGACTTATAATAGCGGCAGCATAAATATCAGCGACCCCGTTCAGGCAATAGAAATTACGACGGATGGAAAAAAGTGGATAGGCACTTATGGTGGATTGAGTACCCTTTCGGGCAATCTGGCTTCTTTTTACTACAGTAATTATAGCCCCTGTACAGACAGTATAATTACTTTTTACAACACTTCTGAATACGCAACATCAGGCGACTGGTATGTAAATGACCTATACATTTCCTCTGCTCCTGCGATGAGTTATAATTTCCCGTCAAAGGGTATTTATAGTATAAAATTAATCACAAATAGTGGAGGAATATGTACGTCTGAATTTTCAAAAGAAATTGTTATTGGCGATCATATCAATCTGCTTGATTTACCAGATAGCATCACAGTCTGCGACGATTATTATCTCATTGATACCGAACTGGACAATCTTGCCTCCTATCGCTGGTATTTTAATAACTTAATGGTCGGCAATCAATCGACCTATACTGCTACAGAATCCGGGCAGTATATCCTCGTAGCAGAAGATCAATGCAATAATAGCAAATCCGATACGCTCTGGCTCACTATTGAAGACAATTGCGCCTGGCCGGGTGATGCCAATGATGATGGTATTGTTAATTTATTTGATGTACTCCGTATTGGACAAGCATATAATGCCACAGGAACACAACGCCCGCCCAACACAACAGCATGGGAAGCACAACAGTCCGAAAATTGGAATACAATATTTTCAGATAATATAAATTATAAACATGCAGACACCAATGGAGACGGCATAATCAATTTGGACGACATTGACATCATCAGCAGCAATTATCAAAAAACACATGGACTCAATCCTGCATTCCCTGTTTCTGATGCTGGCGGAGAAATTCAACTTGTGCTAAACATCAACTCCCCCACGATACTCAATAATGTAGCCAATACAACAATAGACCTGACACTGGAACACAGCACAGGCGAAGCAATCAATGCCTATGGACTGGCATTCACGCTCAATCATGGCGGCGAACTCGAAAGTACCGACTTTAGCAATTCTTCCTTCGGTGAAGATTTAATCACCTTTGTAAAAGGCCAACCTGGCCAGCAAACAGACATTGTAATCGTCCGAAAAGACAATAATAATGTCACGGCAAATGGCGCAACTGCCACTATTGCCACGCTCGAAAACATCCCTACTGGCGAGCCGGAAATCAGCAGCTTGTCCATTCTCAATATCAGTCAGGTTCAGCTTATTGACAAAGACGGTAACAGCATTCCCATTAATAGCCAGATAGCTACTTATGCAAGTAATAATCCAATGGACGTTATTGCCAATGCACAGCCTGTAAATTGCGACGGAGCCGGCCAAGTAGAAACAAGCATTACCGGCGGAAACCCACCTTATGTTTACAACTGGAATAATGGCGCGACGACAAGCTACCTAGACAATCTGGAAAGCGGACTCTATTATCTTACAGTGACCGACTCCGATGGAACAAGTATAGAGACTGTCACCTTTGTAGATGACAAATCTATTCGACTACAAGCAGCCGCCAGCCCAGAAGCCAGTGGATTAGCCAATGGAATAGCTACGGTAGTTGCGGCCGGCGGTACAAGCCCTTATACTTATCTCTGGAACACTGGACAGACTGGAGCATCCATTGCAGGACTGGAAGCAGGTACTTACACCGTAAGCGTTACAGATGCATCGGGGTGTGTGCAGGAAGCCTTTATCACTGTTCCAGGAGACATCATTCTCAATACCCGTGTTTTTTTAGAAGGTGCTTATAATACATCAAGTAGCATGATGAGAGATGCTTTGCGAAGCAGGCAGTTAGTGCCGAACGCATCACCTTATCATCCGCAGGAAAAAACGCTTCCGCAAATATTCAACATCCATGATAATAATGCGATTACAGACTGGATAAAACTTGAGTTGATAGACCCTACAGATTTTACCGTATTGGAGAGTCGTTCTGCTTTACTACAAAAAGACGGAGACCTTGTAGAACTTGATGGAACAACACCAGTAAACATGAGTATCTCTGAAGATCGAGATGCACTCTTGCTTATTCAACATCGCAATCATCTTAGCATTATATCCGAGGAGCTTGTTACCTCCAATATTGTATTCAATACAGATTTCACCCAACAAAATGCAAATAATTCCCCTGGCATTTTACTCGGACAAAAACAATTGCTTCCTGGCGTATGGGCTATGTATGCAGGCGAAGCAACTAATGATTTTTCAGGCAATGAAGATATTAATGGGGATGACAAAAGTATATGGTCTTTACAAAACGGCACTTTTGACATTTACGCTATTCCCGACTTTAATCTTGACGGAGATATATCCGGCGCAGACAAAATAATATGGCAACAAAACAATGGCATTTTCAATAATTTACCCAATTGATTAATTACGAATGTGTGAATTACGAATGACGAATCTCTTTTTAATTGTAAGCAATTAACCCCATTTTAAATTCGTAATTCAATCATTCGTAAGTCGTAATCAACTTCCGATATTTCCTTTCCGATATTCCAAAAAAAATTGAACGTTCAAATTTGGGCGAAAGCCCTTTCTATGCCCTATTCAAAACACTTTTTAAGGCGACAAAATTGATTATTAAACTAAACGTAACAGTTTAGGTCCATAGTCGATGGTCAATAGTCCATAGTTGAGATTTTATAATATTCCTGTTTTCATAAAGTATTACACGCATTTTGCAAAGCAAAATGAAATACTAAAATGACTTGAATACTAACAAACAACTATCGACCATGGACTATTGACCATCGACCTAAACTCTTACACAAAAACAAGATTATGAACTTTAAATCATTACTATTCGTATTGCTTGCCTCCCTACTGAGCTGGCAAGGCAATGCCCAAAACACCGATTACAACTGGAAAAATGTAAAAATCGGTGGCGGCGGTTACATTACCGGAATTAAGGTACATCCTCAGGATGCCGACATTATTTACCTGCGTACCGATGTGGGTGGGGCTTATCGTTGGAATGCAGCCACACAGCAAGTCGAACAAATCATCAACAACCGAAATGGAAACTATTATGGCGTAGCAGGTATGGCCTTGCATCCGACCAATAAAGACATCATTTACATGGCTGTGGATAGGGGCAATATTGCCAGCCAGTCCGCTATTCTAAAATCGACCAACCGAGGCAGTACCTGGCAGGTAATTCCGACTACAGGAGGAGCTAAATTCGGCGCGAATGGCGGACGAAACAACAGCAATACCGACGACAGAGACCGGGAAGGATCGCCCATTGCCGTTAATCCAAATAATGCCAACGAACTCTGGGTCGGCACACGTGAAAAAGGGCTGTGGAAACTCAACGGCAACAACTGGACACGCATTGCCGCAGGCACAATACCTGATAATGATGTAGAAAACAGCATTCGTAGCGTCCTCTTTCATCCTACAAACGCTAATTACATTTATGTCGGTTATTACAAACATGGCATCTACCGCAGTAGCAATGGCGGGGCAAGTTTTACAAAAATCAGTACTGGCAACAACAATCTGGAAGATGTCAGCGACCTCAGTTTTTCCAAAGATGGTACAAAATTATATGCCGCTTGTCGCAATAAAGGCGTTTATAAACTAAATAGCCCGCTCACCAGTACAAGCTGGAACAACACCAATATCCCACAGGCAAACACCAACTATGGCTACCTCACCGTCACGGCAAGTCCGCATAATGACAACATCGTTGTGGCTTGTCCGGCAGGTACAAGTGGTAATAATTTTGAGCGACTTTATGTCTCTTATAATAGCGGAAGTACCTGGACACAAAAAAGCAATACGACGTCCAATACTATTTATAATTGGAATCAAAATAATGGCAAAGGACTGCATACCGCACAACTGGCTTTTGACCCTGTAGATCCCAATAAATTATACTTCACGGCATGGTCTGGTTTGTGGCATACTGCCAACTGGCAAGCAAGTCAGGTACAATGGAGCAATGCGATGGCTTATGGTCATGAAGAAATCGTGAATACCGGACTGATGGCTTTTCCGCCCAATAATAATGGGACAGTTCTAGGCGTCAATTCTGCGGATCATGCCGGCTGGATTATTACTGATCCTGACAATTATCCTTCGGAAGATATTAAAGACCTCGTTTCACCAAGTGGCAGTTATATCAAAGGCGCAGGCACGGCTGTATGCGAACAATACCCTGCCAATATCGTCGTGTCTTCCACTCAAAACTGGGCAGATTCTGATGGTTATTTATTATATTCTACCAATGCGGGGCAAAGTTTTAGCAGAGCAAATGGCTATCAGACCAGCTGGGGAAAATCCAATGTAGCTATTGCAAAAAGCAACCCTAATAACATCGTCGTAGTATGTAGCGCAGGTGTCAAATATTCAACGGATAAAGGTGCCAGTTTCAATAATGCAAGCGGTATCTCAGGAGTTTCCGCTGTGAATAGTGTTTTTTTCTCACACCGTCCACTCGTCGCAGATGCTGTCACTAACAACACGTTTTACATTTATAAACGCAGTACCGGGCAAGTTTACAGAAGTACAAATAACGGACAAAACTGGTCACTTAGAGGAACTGTTCCCTTCACAATGACCAATGAAAGCAACTCAACCCGACTAACGGCTACGCCAGGCAAAGCAGGTCATTTATGGATCAATCATTTCAATAACGGTTTGTACAGAAGTACCAATGGAGGAACTTCCTGGACAAAAGTCAATACAGTCAGCAAAGCTGTTGCCATTTCCATAGGAAAAGAAAAAACGCCAGGCGGCTATCCTACGATTTATATGCTAGGCAGGCTTGCGGGGCAAAGTCAATCATGGATTTATCGTTCTACTGACCAAGGCGCGTCCTGGGAACAGATCAGCGATGAAAGCACCTTTTTCTTAGAAGCCCGCATTCGTCACATGGCGGCAGACCGTAGTGAGTTTGGCAAATTGTATGTCAGCGCATCCGGACTTGGTGTATGGTCAGGCGAAGAAGGCAATGCAGTTCAACCCTTTATCAATATTACTGCACCGACGGCAGGACAAACACTTACAAAAAGCACAACTTATACTGTTCAATGGAATGATAATCTGCCTGGCGATGTGAGAGTCGTTTTATTTAAAAATGGAAATTATGACCGCACGCTGGCTTCCTCTGTACCTAGCAATGGCAGCTATGTCTGGACAATTGCCAGCAACATTCCAGCAGGTAATAATTATCAAATCAGAATACGCAGTAATGGCGACACTAGCATTGATGATTATAGCGAAAATTTCAACATTATAGAACCTTGCCCCCCTGTCGGCACTCCATGCGACGACGGCAACTCTAACACCGTGAATGATGTGGAAGACGGCAATTGTAATTGTGCGGGTGAGGTTCTTTCTTTTATTGAAATTACTGCCCCGAATGCTGGAAATGCACTGGAAAAAGGCAGCCCATTTACGATTCAATGGAATGATAATCTGCCGGGCAATGTGAGAATGGTCTTATTTAAAAATGGAAATTATGACCGCACACTAGCTTCCTCTGTACCCAGCAATGGCAGCTATGTCTGGACAATTGCCAGCAACATTCCAGCGGGCAATAATTATCAAATCCGAGTCCGAAGCAATGACAATACAGATATTGATGATTATAGCGGCAACTTTAGCATCGTAGAACCGCTACCACTTTGCGACCTGATTCCCAATGGCATTTTTGATAATGGCGACTTATCTGGCTGGACATTCAGAGAGGATGGCGGTGCATCTGGCACCTATACCAGTCCCTGGAACAGAGCGCAGTTGAGCATCAGCAATGCTGGTTCGGCTATCTGGCATTTGCGTTTACAACATGATGACATCACGCTGCAAGGCGGCAAAACATACCAATTGAAATACGATGCAAAAGCCTGGGGCAATCGCAATATGTCTGTTTTTGTACAACGGAAAGACAATAGTGCAGATTTGTACAGTCAGGAAATTTCGTTGAGCAGCACTTGGAAAACTAACCAAGTTGCCACCTTCACCATGCCTGTAGATGGCGATGTGGTGATTACTTTCCGAGTGGGCACAAATAACAAAACGGTAATCTTGGATAATATTACTTTGAATGAAGTGGGCTGTGCGAATGCCCGTCAGGACTTGAGCTACGCACCCGACCTTCACCTCTATCCAAATCCAGCTACACACACGATTTATCTGGATTACGAATTACCAGAAAGCACTTCAGGGAGTTTGTTGATTTATGATGCCTTTGGCAAAGTAGTGAAAAGCATTTCGACTATTGATCTGGAAGCTGGTTTGCAGACCTTGAATATTGAAGTGGCTGAACTTTCAGCAGGCATGTATTTCTGCACGATACAGACCGATGACTGGCAAGCTGTTCAGAAATTTGTAATCATCAAATAAATATACACCGTACCGACGACTTTAGCCGTCGCATGAATTAAAATTTTCTGCAAGAAAATATAAGTCCTGTGGATTCATGGCGAGGTGAAGCCGCGATAGCGAGTGGGCAAGCCATCTCTTGACAGCTAAAGTTGTCAGTACGGTATTATTGAGATTTTCACGTTTTATTAACTTTATCTGGACTAAAATAAGTCTCTTAGCCGATATTTTCCTTTACTTTGTCGAAACTTGTAGGCACATTGCCTTTAAAATGTATATTTTAATACCCAACACAAAGATATAATTAAGGGTTTGTTGGGAGTTTATTTTCCAATATCTCTAACCGAACGGAAAAATATGACCTTATTATTAATTGACTGGGACGCATTATCAACGATACAACAAGTATTTTGGGGTATTTCCATTGTATTTAGTGTATTGTTTGTCATACAATTTGTCTTGAGTCTCATTGGTCTTGATTTTGACGGGGACGCAGATGGTGATTTCGGCGGTGCTGAAGGAATGGATGCTGATTTTGCTTTATTTTCAGTCAGAAGCATTATTGCATTTTTTACTTTTTTCGGTTGGACTGGTATTGCTGCATTGAATTATGGCGTCGGCAGTACGCTGAGTGTTTTATTTGCTACCCTTTCTGGTTTTTCAGCAATGTTTGTTGTGGCTTACCTGTTTTATTTATTTATCAAATTACAAAGTAGTGGTACACTCAAACTAGAAAATGCCCTCGGTGAGGTAGGTGAAGTTTATTTGATTATTCCAGGTGATAAAGCGGGTACCGGTAAGGTTCAAATGAAGGTACAGGGTTCGCTGCGAGAGTTGGATGCTATTACTACAGGAGAAGCTATTCCTACAGGTTCGCCGATTCGGGTAATTGATGTACTGGAAAATGGCATGTTGCTGGTAGAGCCTGTGGATACTAAGTTTTTGAACTGAGCAAACGCCAAACTCAAACTCAAACTCAAACTCAAATTCAAACTCAAATTCAAACTCAAACTCAAATATAACTACCAAATTCAACTTTGTGCTTTCGCGTTTTTTTGAGCAAATAGTTCGTTAATACACTTGTTATTCCTCTTAGAAAAGCTCCTTTGTTCTTGCTAAATATTCCTTATCTTCGCGCTTCATTTTTAAGTACGCCTGTTTTAAACTTGCACTTCAACTTAAACCTATTTTGCAGGATGATTCAGGTTTTCAAGTCGCATAAATGCAGCTAAAAAATATTATATCCAACCTTCTAAAATTCCTGATCTTTTTCGGGATAGGTTTTGGTATTTTGTATTACGTCTATACTGGACAACAGGCAGCTTATCAGGATCAATGTGATTTTGATTTTATACAGGAATGTATCGCCTCCGGCAAATCAGAAGCAGCTTGCAAAGCTCAAACGCCTGTCCCCGATTGTAGCCTTGTCCAAAAAGTCATCAACGATTTCAAAACGGTGAATTATTTCTGGATTATTATTGTGATGATTTGTTTTACGATCAGCAATATCAGTCGGGCTTTGCGTTGGAAAATGCTGATTCGACCGCTCGGTTATCGGGTGCATTTTAAAAATACTTTCTGGACAGTGATGGCAGGTTATTTTGCGAATCTCGCTTTGCCGCGTATTGGGGAAGTTGTGCGAGCCGGGCTGTTTAGCAAGTATGAAAATGTGCCGCTGGAGAAGACTTTTGGTACGATTGTCACCGACCGTGTCATGGATTTTGTATGTTTGTTTATCGTGATTGGGTTGGCTTTTTTGCTGGAATTTGATGTGCTTTGGAATTATATACAAGCAGAATTGGCTAAAGGAGGTGACGAAGGTGCTTCTATATTGACGCATCCTATTGTGCTTGGTGGTTTGGCACTTGGTGTCCTGGTCTTGGTGCTGGGTTTTGTTTTTAGAAAAAAATTGCTACAAAGTGCTTTATTTGAAAAGATAAAAAATATTGTCTTGGGTTTAAAAGAAGGTATTCTTACTATTTTAAAACTGGATAATCCCGCTTTGTTTTTTCTGCATACCTTTATCATCTGGTTGATGTACTACCTGATGACTTATCTGTGTTTTTATGCTTTTGCGCCAACTGCCGCCATCGCACACGCGACTTCTATGCCTGTGATTGGTTTGTCGGTTTTTGTGTTTGGTACGCTAGGGATGATTATTCCTTCACCAGGCGGAATGGGCAGTTATCAGTATTTGGTAACTGCCGGGCTAGTGGTGTATGGTG
This sequence comes from uncultured Saprospiraceae bacterium, assembly GCA_937951615.1. Taxonomy (GTDB): domain Bacteria; phylum Bacteroidota; class Bacteroidia; order Chitinophagales; family Saprospiraceae; genus JAHDEO01. The sequence continues at coordinate 138,321 of CALFBH010000041.1, forward strand.
TAAATGGGGATGATGCTTTTTCCTTTTCTATTATCATTTTTGTAACAATACAGCTTTGTAATATTGTGTTCGGTATATTGGCTTTTGCTTTATTGCCCTGGCTGAATCGGGGAATGATGAATGATGAACTATAAATGATAAATGATGTGGGAACTGGATTGCGCATCGGGGTGTTTTTTGAACCACGGATTCCGATAGCTATCGTGGAGGAGGGGGCACGGAGGGATTTTACTCAATTTACCCAATCACTAAATATACTCAATCACTCAATTTTTCCAGTACAAATAACATTTCTCGACCAATTTGGCGACAACGCTCCCTATATTTTTCTGTTTCCAATGCTGTATCATCAAAAGCTTTGGGGTCTTCAAAAGGCAGGCTGATTCTGAAGTCTGCGCCATGTACTATTGGACATCCTTTATCTGCACTGTTGCAAACCATGATGGCTGCAAAATTGGTGGATGGATTGGAGTCGATGTCATATTTTTTTGAAAAGGCAGCATAAGGTTTCATGTCTTCCTGCCATTTAATCTTGTAAATTGGATTGGTCGATGCCTCATTGGAAGTGATTTTAAATCCGATACGATGCAGGGCGGTAACAGCACGAGGATTAAAAGCCGTCGCTTCTGTACCACCTGAATAAGTTGCTAATGCAGGAAGCTGAAAATAATCGGCTCCTACTGCCAACCAGACCTGCCCAAGATGACTGCGCCGGGAATTGTGGGTACAAATCACCGTAACCTGTGGGCTAATCTTCTGCTGATATTTTTTGGCAAAATATTCGCTCAATCTGTTAAGTTCGTTTTTTCTTTCTGTTGGAATCAGGTCAAACTCTGCTTCGAGTGCCTGACAATACTTGTGGAGTTCCGGAAAAAGTGTCTTGTTATTCATTCTTTTATTATTAAGTGTCAGGACTCAACTAAACGCCACTTTCAACTTGGATAATTGGCTTATTGTCAATAGTTTTTTGAATTTGCATTTGACATTTGAATTTGTATTTCCACTTATTACGGTTTTTGCGAAGCAAAAAATCCTTTTAATAATGAAGCAATCCAGTCATGAAGTCATGTAACAATAGTGGTTTCACCAAAGTTTACGTGTCTAATAAATAGTTCAAAAAATTGTTCATCCTTTGAAATTTACCGATATTCACGGTTTAAGTTTAAGAATTAAAAATTATTAACATGAAAAAAATAGGATTCTGCCTTATGGCAATGTTGCTCACAGTTGGTCTGTTTGCACAAAAAACAAGTGAGCGCGTAGCTGGCTCAAATAGTTCTGTCGTCGCATTGGCGAAAGCCAAAACCCACCTCGCTCCTGCTCAATTGGCTGAAGAAGCTACTGAAAAAATGGCGACTCAACTGGACTTAACGGCTCAACAACGTCAGGCAATTCATGCCATCAACTTGGATGCAGCTAAAAAGATACAGGAAATTCAGGCTGCACATGGAGTCGACGCTGCTATGGTAGAAGCCAAGCATCAGTCTTTGTTTGAAAACAGTACTGCGAAGGTATTGCGTGCACTCACGCCACAGCAACAACGCACGTATAGAATGATTTTGAGCAAAACGAAGCCTATGACTCAGCAGCAAAAAATGAAAATTGAGCAAGGGAAGAAGTATTGAATGAGAGAATGAATGAATGAATGAGAGAATGAGAGAATGTTTTCAATGATTCTCTCATTTACTCATTCATTTTCGACTTCAAATCAAGTGCCACATCTACAATCATATCTTCTTGTCCGCCTACCATATTTCGTTTACCCAATTCATTCAGAATCGTTCTCGTATCCAAGTCATATTTTTTAGCTGCTCTTTCAGCGTGTAATAGGAAAGACGAATACACACCCGCATAGCCGAGCGATAAAGTTTCTCTATCTACCCGTACAGGTCTTGTTTGCAAAGGTCGTATGATATCATCTGCAATATCCATCAACTGAAAGAGGTCGGAATTGTGTTTTACCTCCATTTTATTGAGTATAGCGATGAGCACTTCGAGCGGAGCATTGCCTGCGCCTGCGCCCATGCCTGCCAGGGAAGCATCCAAGCGATTGGCACCATGCTGATAAGCGACTATCGTATTCGCCACTCCAAGCGACAGGTTGTGGTGACAATGGATACCAATTTCTGTTTCATCTTTTAAGACGTCTCTAAAGGCTTTTATTCGATCTATTACGCCATCCATCAGCAATGCGCCTGCGGAGTCCGTCACATAGACACAGTCGGCTCCAGCATCTTCCATGATCTTGGCTTGTTCAGCGAGCTTTTTGGGTTCGTTCAGATGTGCCATCATCAGAAACCCTCCGACATCCATCCCGAGTTTTTTGGCGGCTTCGATATGCTGCGGTGCAATATCTGCTTCGGTACAATGCGTAGCAATCCGCACCGACTCTACACCCAACTCTCTTGCTTTTTTTAAATCGTCAATCGTTGCAATACCTGGTAATATCAGGGTGGTCAGTTTAGCATGAGTCAGCTCTTCTCGAATACCTTCCAGCCAGTCCCAGTCGGTATGTTTTCCAAAACCGTAATTAAAACTACCTCCAGCCAGTCCGTCTCCATGCGATATTTCTATGGCATCTACACCAGCTTTGTCTATCGCAATGGCGATTTCTTTTAGTTTTTCTTTTCCGTATTGATGGCGGATGGCGTGCATGCCGTCTCTTAAGGTGACGTCTTGGATGTATATTTTGTGCATGGATGTTTCGGTTGAATGATGAACTATGAATGATAAATGATGAATTGCCAAATCACCCCACTATCCGCTCCGCTGTAGCTCGCGCTGCGCTCGTCATAATATCCAGATTACCGGCATATTCTGGTAGGTAGTGGCCTGCGCCGACTACTTTCAGCAAAACGGTTGTTTTTAAGCCATGCCTTAGTCCAAGCCCTTCGATGAATACTGGGTCGCTTTCGGGTATATCATCAAACTGGACTTCCTGATGGAGCTGGTAGCCTGGGACATATTTTTGGACTTCCAATACCATCTCATGAATGCTTGCCTTTATTTTTTCCCGATCTGCCTGCTCCGACAAAGTGAATACAGTGTCGCGCATGACGAGTGGTGGCTCGGCAGGATTCAAGACGATGATGGCTTTGCCACGTTCTGCCCCGCCTACTTTTTCTATGGCTGCTGCGGTGGTTTCTGTAAATTCATCAATATTAGCTCGTGTACCTGGGCCTGCGGATTTGCTGGCTATGGAGGCTACGATTTCGCCATAATGCACCTTTGCGACCCGATTGACCGCAGCGACCATTGGGATAGTTGCCTGTCCTCCACAGGTGACCATATTGACATTCGGGACATCCATATTGTCGAGAAAATTGACGGGGGGAACGAGGTAAGGTCCTATAGCAGCAGGTGTGAGGTCGATCATCTTTTTATCGGGGAAGGCTTTTATTTTATTCCAATTATATACATGCGCTTTAGCAGAAGTGGCGTCGAAAACAATTTTAATATCTTTCCATTCCGGCATTTTGAGCAAACCATCAATACCTTCGTGTGTAGTGGTAATGTCCATTCGTTTGGCTCTTGCCAATCCATCTGAGTCTGGATCAATTCCAACAAGGACGGACATTTCCAGAGATTCAGACAAGCGGATAATTTTAATCATCAGGTCGGTGCCTATATTTCCAGAGCCAATAATTGCTACTTTTGTTTTCATTATATACTTAACTTTCTTTGCTTTTTTCCTTTGCTTTCTTTTAAATTTGCAGGCAGGATACCTGAACTTTTCATTGAACTCCTAAATGTACTAAAGTTGGCAATAAATTTGGTAATGTAATATCGAAATAATTAAATTTCCATTTTTTCCTAAAATAGCCGTATATTTCGGCTCAATTAATTTACCTATTGACGTAGCCGTCAGGAATTGACCCTCAATGAGTTGGTTTCTGATTTTTACTAAATCAAAAAAGAAATTTATCATGAAAAAATTTGTATTCAGTGCCTTGATGATGTTGTTTGGTCTTGGTTTATATGCTCAACAAGCACCTGCTGCTGCAGTCAGTCAAAAGCCTGCTGCCGTAAAAACCCCCGATACTCCTCAACAGGAAGCACAGAAATTAGTAGATATGCTGACCCAAAATGGAACGTACAGCGCAACTCAGAAAAAATCTATTTTCGAGGTTGCTTTAGCTGCTGTAAAAGAACGTAAAGCAATTGCTTCACTTAGAACAAGTAATCCTTCTGCTTTTGCACAAAAAGAAATGGATATTTTCGTAAAAATGTCGCAGAAAATTAAGGACATCGAATCGCAGAAATAACGACGTAAATTTAAATTCATTGCGATAAATTTAAATTTGCGAAAATATAAAAAAGGTCTGACTCATAGAGTCAGACCTTTTTTATTGGTATATCGAAAGTGTATGTACTTCGACATTCAATATTCCCTTGTTCGATATTCGATATTCTTTCTACTCCCCTGCTGCTTCCTTCTTCAATTCCATCGTGTTGATGGCTGTGATTTCTTTATCAATATAATACAGTGCCATTGGGCTATCGCCGATGAGTTTTATTTTATCCAGAATAGAACGCATTAGGCTTTCTTCTTCCCGCTGTTCTGTAATGTACCACTGCAAAAAATTGTCTGTCGTAAAATCGTTTTCAGCTTTTGCTATGCTCACCAGGTCATTGATCGATTTTGTAACTTTCTGTTCATGTGCATAAACCATTTCAAACATTTTCTGCGGCGTATCAAAGTCGTGTGGTACTTGTTGTATTGCCGGCACTAGTGCGTGAGCATCCACTTCACTCATATACTCAAAAATACGCAGCATGTGCGCTCGTTCTTCTTCCGACTGGCGGCGCATAAAACTCGTACAACCTTCTAGTCCTTTGGCATCACACCAGGTTGCCATAGATAAGTATAAAAAAGAGGCATAGCCTTCCAGAACGATTTGCGTATTCAGGGCATCTGTCATTTTCTCTGAAATCATATTGTGTTTTATATAGTGTAAAATCTTGTTCTCACATTATAAAACAGCCCAATAAAGAAGAAAGTTTAGGGAATTAGAGAACAAAAAAATAAGCATGATTTTAGCACTTGTCTAAAATCATGCTTATTGGTAATGAGTGTTTTGCATAATTGTCCAGTTTCCTAATTACCCAATGTCCAAAGTCCAGTAATCAGGCTGGAAGCCTGAGATACTTTGAAAGTTTAAAGCTATTCTGTAAGTACTAATTTCTGGGGTTTGGAAAACCAGTCATCACTTTTGATTTGAAGTAAATACATACCTGCTGGTAAGTTTTCAGGGATAAAAGATACCGTATTTGCTCCGCCATCTAATGCGATATTCTTCTCGTATATGATTCTTCCGGAAATAGCTCGCAAGACCAGTTCTGCCGACCTTTGTATATTATCGGTATAAACATGCACACGTACAGCCCGACCATTAGTTGTCGGATTGGGATATAAATCTGTGATTCCATTGATAATATCTGGTTCATAGCAATCTGATGCGACTCTAATCATTTTTGAATATTCATAACTTCCATCGAGATCTACCTGCTTCAGGCGGTAATAATTATAAACGCCTGAAATTTCATCTGTAAAATTATAAGTCAGTAAAACGGCGGAAAAACCAGCCGCTTCCACCCGTTCCAAATCAGAAAAGGACAAGCCATCACTACTTTCCTGAACAATAAAATGGCTGCTATTGGTTTCTGTCTGCGTTTGCCAGACTAGGTCAATTCTGCAATCCTTTTCTTCTCCTGTAAAACTAGTCAGTTCTATAGGAAGTGGTTGGCAAATATCACTAATACAACCTTCAAAATTCGTAAATGAATTTTCTCTTGCAACATATAAGTCGCTGTTAATTATTTCTCCGATAAAAGTAGAAGGAAATGTGTTGCTGTCATGCCATTTTAATTCTACACAGGCTGTTGTATCCATAATATCAAATCCCACTCTTCCTACAGGTATCCAGTCTTCTTCTCCAATAAAATACCCTACTCCTCCAGACAACTCAAAGCCATAAGACACTACAGTGTCCACAGAGCCATTCAGCGAATGCTCAGAATACAAACTAAAAGCATTGGGACCTTCATCAATTATCCCCCCAATTTCAAATTCCTCAATAATACGTGGATTAGCCAAAGCTTTCCGATTGAATGAAAATCGATAATTTTGATCTGATATTCTAAAGGTACTGTTGGCATCAGCCGCTTTAATTTCTATATCAAAATAAGCCTCTCCCAATAAACAATCTGCGGATTTACCTATTGTAAATTGTATATCGTATTTGCCTGTTTGTGCAATAGACATATTGACTAACATTAATAAGCTTCCTGTAAACATGAATTGAAGCATGTTTTTCATATATGATCTCATATTGATATTTTCAAGTTATTTTCCTATAAATAAGTCTATTACTACCTTAAAAAGGTTGCAACACATCAAAAAGAATCAAAAAATGTTTCCCTAAAACACAACAATTAAAAAAACACTCCGTATAACAAATAACCAAGGTTACTAATCCATTACAAGTTTAAAAATAAAATAATATGAATACTTTCAAAAACTTTACACTTTCCTGTTGTTTATTTTTTATTGGATTGAATGCATCCTTGGCTTGCAGTTGTTTTCCAACAGCTGAAGAATTTTGTGAAACTATTATAGCAGACAGCTCAATTGATTTGGTCGTAAAAGCTGTAAAAACGGCAGATATCTATTATGGTATGGAAATAGAGATCACGGAAGTACTCATGGGTGTAGAGAGTCAGAGTGCAATCACCGTATGGGGTGATAATGGAGCTTTGTGTAGAGTATTCACAGACGAATTTGAAATAGGAGAAGTCATTTATCTGGCTTTACATAAAACTGATTTTGCGGGCAATTTGATTCCCAATTTTAATTATCCTTTAGATTTAGAACAGAATGGTGATTATATTCTATCTGTTTGTGGAAAGTATTATGAAGAAGATAGTGTCGATGGTTCTTCGACAGCATTGACTATAGCTAATAACTGTCCTTTCACGATGACTACAGATGTAGAAACATCAACGATAGGACAGCTTGAAATTTTCCCCAACCCTGTAACAGACCGATTAAACATAAAAACGGATAATCCTTTAGAGACTGTTCAGATGTTTAGTGCGACTGGTAAACTGATTAAGGAACAGGAAATTACCGGAAGCACTACAATGCTTGACTTATCTAATCTCAATAACGGTGTTTACTTTATTGTACTCAATGATGGTAACGCAGAGGAAGTAAGAAAAGTGGTCGTACAAAAGTAATGTACGGAACAATAGGTTTTAGAATTAAAACGGGCATTCAGAAAAATCTGAATGCCCATTTTTTATTTACTTCGACGTGAATTCCTATTATTTATTCTCCAATAGGTTCTGCACGCTCTTCTTCATGTGCTCGTTTGGCTGCCTCTCTTTTCTGAAAATCTTCTTCTTCAATAACCAACAGATTACTGTATCTCGGCATACCTGTTCCTGCAGGTATTTTCTTACCTACAATAACGTTCTCTTTCAATCCAAGTAGATAATCGCGACGTGCGCCAATAGATGCCTGACTCAGTACTTTCGTCGTTTCCTGGAACGATGCAGCCGATATCCAACTACTTGTCCGCAATGATGCTCTCGTAATACCTTGTAATAAGGTAACCGAAGTAGCAGCCACTGCTCCACGATGTTGTACCAGTTTTTTATCCGACCGACGCAAGAAAGAATTTTCTTCTCTCAATTGGCGCAAGGTAACAATCTGTCCAGGCTTCAGTTTTGTTGAGTCGCCTTCTTCTGTAACGACCTTTTTATCGTAAATCCAGTCGTTCTGCTCTAAGAAGTCAAATTTATCAACTGCTTCTTTCTCAAGGAAAGTAGTATCACCAGAATCTTCGATTTCTACGTGTCTCATCATTTGACGAACAATCACCTCGATGTGTTTGTCATTAATGTTTACACCCTGAGTACGATAGACTTCCTGTACACCATTCACCAGGTAAGACTGAACTGCGAAAGGTCCTTTAATATTCAAAATATCGCGTGGCGCAGTAGCTCCATCAGATAGTTGGAAACCAGCTCTTACAAAATCACCTTCCTGAACAAGAATGTGCTTCGACAAGCCAATCATATACTTTCTGCGTTGTCCGGTTTTCTCATCTGTTACGATGCATTCCCGATTACCACGCTTAATTTTACCAAAAGAAACAATACCATCAATTTCCGAAACAACTGCCGGATTGGATGGATTCCGTGCTTCAAACAACTCAGTAACCCGTGGCAGACCACCCGTAATATCCTGGATCTTACCCAGTGTACGTGGTATCTTCACTATATTCTGACCAGCGATTACCGTATCTCCATCCGTAACATTGATGTGCGAACGTACTGGTAAGTTGTAAGTTTTCAATTCTTCTCCATTGCTATCAATAATCTTGATAACAGGGATTTTCTTCTTATCTTTTGTTTCAATGATTACTTTCTCACGGTATCCAGTCTGCTCATCCACTTCCTCACGGAAAGTTACTCCTTCTTCGATGGACTCAAATTTGACCGTTCCACCAAATTCAGAAATGATCACCGCATTATATGGATCCCATTCACAAATTACATCACCTTTACTAATCTTCTTACCTTTTTTCACTTTTAATGTAGCTCCATAAGGCAGGTGATTACTACTTAGTTGGCGTTGGGTTTCTGGATCAATAATTCTGACCTCACCTGAACGCGCTAATACAATTAATTTCGGCTCGCCTTCTCCTTCATACTTAACAGTTCGAAGACTATCAAATTCAAGTATTCCGTCAAACTTGGCTTCCATCTGCGACTCGGCAGAGGTGTGAGAAGCCGTACCACCTACGTGGAAAGTACGTAACGTCAGTTGTGTACCCGGCTCACCAATAGACTGTGCAGCGATAATACCTACTGCATCCCCAATCTCTGCGGTACGTCCTGATGCCAGGTTTTTACCATAACACAGACGACATACGCCACGACGAGTTTCACAAGTCAATACTGAGCGAATTTCGACTGATTCAATACCTTTCTCATCAATTAGTTTCGCTTCTTTTTCGCTGAGAATAGTACCCGATTTTACCAATAATTCATCGGTCAGCGGATCATATACATCATGTAAGTTTGAACGACCCTCTATACGCTGACTGAGTGGCTGTACAATTTTTTCATTGTCTTTTAATGGCTTAATCGTAATTCCACGGAGCGTGCTACAATCGTGTTCACGAATTACAACATCCTGCGCCACATCTACCAGACGACGAGTCAAGTAACCCGCATCCGCCGTTTTCAGTGCTGTATCGGCAAGACCTTTACGCGCACCGTGTGTAGAGATAAAGTATTCGAGTACAGATAAACCATCCAGGAAATTGGACAGAATCGGATTCTCGATAATCGCTCCACCTGTATCACCTGATTTACGTGGTTTTGCCATCAGTCCCCTCAATCCACACAATTGCTTAATCTGCTGACGCGATCCACGCGCACCAGAATCCAACATCATATAAACTGAATTGAAACCCTGTTTGTGAACAGCCAGTTCTTGCATCAGGTTTTCTGTAATCCTGTTATCCGCGTAAGTCCACTTATCAATGATCTGATTATAACGCTCATTATTCGTGATGAGTCCCATGTTATAGTTCTCCCACACTTCATCTACTTCTTGCTGTGCAGTAATCAGCGTCTCTGCTTTGAGTGTTGGCGTAATCAAATCCGGTAAGTTGAAAGACAAACCGCCTTTGTATGCCCACATGAAACCCATTTCCTTAATCGCATCCAGCAGGATAGCAGTTATATTGAAATTGGTCCGTTTCAGAATACCACCCAGTACTTTTTTCAGGTTTTTCTTACCCAATAATTGATTGACGAAAGGAAGACCTTCTGGTACTGCCTGATTGAATATTACACGACCTACTGTCGTTTCAATCAACTTCATCTCATACTCGCCTTCTTCATTTTCTACTGGCACTTTCACATGCACCCAGGTATGAAGATCAATGGTACGCTCATTATAAGCAATCACGACTTCTTCTGCTGAATAGAATTTGCGTCCTTCTCCTCTTATTTTTATATCACCTTCAGAGCGTTTTCCTTTAGTAATATAATAGAGTCCCAAGACCATATCCTGTGAAGGCAGAGTAATTGGCGAACCATCCTGCGGATTCAACATATTGTGTGCAGATAACATCAGTACCTGAGCTTCCAGAATTGCAGCATTGCTCAAAGGAACGTGTACTGCCATTTGGTCACCATCAAAATCTGCGTTGAATGCACTACACACCAATGGGTGTAACTGAATGGCTTTACCTTCAATCAATTTAGGCTGGAATGCCTGAATGGATAAACGGTGAAGTGTAGGTGCCCGATTCAATAAAATGGGGTGTCCTTTCAGTATATTTTCAAGAATATCCCAGATAACCGGGTCTTTTCTATCTACTAATTTTTTAGCTGATTTTACAGTTTTTACAATGCCACGCTCAATCAGTTTTCTGATAACGAATGGCTTGAACAACTCTGCTGCCATTCCTTTTGGCAATCCACATTCGTGCAATTTCAATGTAGGTCCAACGACAATCACTGAACGACCAGAGTAATCCACACGTTTACCCAACAGGTTTTGACGGAAACGTCCTTGCTTTCCTTTGAGAATATCACTCAAGGATTTCAGCGAACGTCCACCTTCTGCTTTTACGGCATTGGATTTACGTGAATTATCAAATAATGAATCCACTGCTTCCTGAAGCATCCGCTTTTCATTTCGCAGAATCACTTCCGGTGCTTTGATTTCTAATAAACGTTTCAGACGGTTATTCCGAATAATCACCCGACGATACAGGTCATTCAAATCCGAACTGGCAAAACGACCACCATCCAAAGGCACCAAGGGGCGCAGTTCGGGTGGCACAACAGGCAGGTATTGAATAACCGCCCATTCAGGTTTGTTCTCTACACGTGTTTGTCCATCACGCAAAGCTTCCACTACTTTCAGTCGCTTGAGTGCTTCTGACTTACGTTGTTGTGAAGTCTCTGTTGCAGCCTGGTTACGCAGTGCATAAGACAAAGAAGCCAAATCCAGGCGACTCAGCAGATCTTTCACTGCATCTGCCCCCATTTTGGCTAAGAATTTTTCTGGATCATTATCATCCAGCAACTGGTTTTCTTTCGGCAGCCCTTCCAGCACTTCCAAGTATTCTTCCTCTGTCAGCAAATCCATTTTCAGGATGCCGTCCTGCTCTTTCACACCTGGCTGAATAACAACATAACGCTCATAATAAATGATGGTTTCCAGTTTTTTGGACGAAAGTCCCAACAGATAACCGATCTTATTTGGCAAAGACTTGAAGTACCAGATATGTACGACAGGCACCACCAGTTTGATGTGTCCCATACGTTCACGACGTACTTTTTTCTCCGTTACTTCTACTCCACAACGATCACATACGATGCCTTTGTAGCGAATACGCTTGTATTTCCCACAATAACATTCGTAATCCTTTACAGGTCCAAAGATACGTTCACAGAACAGTCCATCACGCTCCGGCTTATAGGAACGGTAGTTGATGGTTTCTGGTTTGAGTACCTCACCATACGAACGTTCCAGAATGTCGTCCGGCGAAGACAGACTAATGGTAATACTGTCAAAATTGGTATTCGTTCTATTATTACTAATTTTTTTCAGAGACATATATTATTGGAATAAATGAGTTTACTAAAATTGTGTGATTGAGTAATTGTTCGATTGTTCGATTGTTAAATTGTTCTGATTGTTTATTTGATTTTGCTTTGCAAAATCTCTCACTAACAATTCCAGCAATTCAACAATTATAACAATCAGACAATTGATCCATTATTCAAACTTGACATCTAAGGCCAGTCCGCGTAATTCGTGAACCAGTACATTGAATGATTCAGGAATACTTGGTATTGGCAAATTATCTCCTTTTACAATGGCTTCATAAGCTTTTGCACGACCGACAATATCATCCGACTTGATCGTCAAGAGTTCCTGAAGGATACTGGCTGCGCCAAATGCCTCCAATGCCCAAACCTCCATCTCACCAAAACGCTGACCACCAAATTGTGCTTTACCACCCAATGGTTGTTGTGTAATGAGCGAGTAAGGTCCGATAGAACGCGAGTGCATCTTATCATCCACCATGTGCGACAGCTTAATCATGTAAATGACACCAACTGTAGCTTCCTGGTGGAAACGATCCCCCGTTTCACCATCATATAGATAAGTCAAGCCGTATTCCGGCAAACCAGCTTGTGTGATATAAGCCTGTACTTCCTCATCTTTAGCACCATCGAAAATCGGCGTGGCAAATTTGACACCCAATTTCAATCCAGCCCAACCCAAAACAGTTTCAAATATCTGTCCCAGATTCATACGAGAAGGTACACCCAGCGGATTCAATACGATGTCTACCGGTGTGCCGTCTTCAAGGAAAGGCATATCTTCTGCCCGTACAATACGGGAAACGATACCTTTATTTCCGTGACGACCTGCCAGCTTATCTCCTACTTTTAGTTTACGCTTTTTCGCCATATAGACTTTCGCCAGCTTCAATACACCTGCTGGTAAATCGTCTCCTATGCTGATATTGAATTTCTCACGCTTGTATTTACTAATTGCCTCATTGACTTTAATCGAGAAATTGTGCAACAGACGTTTCACCAAATTATTGGTGTGGTCGTCGTTTGTCCAATTTGTATAATCAATTGAAGTATAATCCAGATCTTTCAAGTTCTTTTGTGTGAACTTGACGCCTTTTGGCAATTTTTCTTCATTATAAATGCTACGTAATCCAGCAGATGCTTTGCCTTTGACCAGCAATAACAGTTTATCGACCAGAATATTTTTCAATTCGTCCAACTGCTTCGTGTGTTCGCCATCCAGTTTAACTAGCTGCTCTTTTTCGAGCTGCTTCTTCAACTTGTCTTTCTTGATGCGGGCAAACAACTGCTTGTCGATGATGATACCTTTAGTAGATGGAGGTGCTTTCATAGAAGCATCTTTCACATCACCAGCTTTATCACCAAAAATGGCACGGAGTAGTTTCTCTTCCGGCGTTGGATCTGATTCTCCTTTCGGCGTAATCTTTCCAATCAGAATATCTCCTTCTTTCACCCAGGCACCAACACGGATAATTCCATTTTCATCCAGATCTTTCGTCGCTTCTTCACTAACGTTTGGAATATCATTGGTCAATTCTTCAGAACCCAATTTCGTATCCCGCACTTCCATGTCAAAAGACTCGATGTGCAGAGAAGTGAAAATGTCCTCTCTCACCACACGCTCAGAGATTACGATGGCATCCTCGAAGTTGTAACCTTTCCAGGGCATAAATGCCACCTGTAGGTTTTGTCCTAGTGCCAGTTCTCCTTTTTGCGTAGCATAACCTTCACAAAGAATCATACCTTTATCCACCTTATCGCCTTTTCGGACAATTGGTTTCAGGTTGATACAAGTTCCCTGATTGGTACGCTTGAATTTTATAAGTGGGTAAGTTTTCAGATTGTCATCAAAACTGACTAGTTGATCTTCTTCTGTGCGCTCGTAGCGAATGACAATTTTAGTCGCATCCACATATTCTACTTCTCCTTTTCCTTCTGCATTAATCAGCATACGGGAATCCTGCGCTACTTTGCCTTCCAGTCCTGTACCAACAATCGGCGAGCGTGGCTTAATCAGCGGCACTGCCTGACGTTGCATGTTTGATCCCATCAATGCACGGTTGGCATCATTATGAGAAAGGAAAGGAATAAGAGAAGCCGACACCCCAACAATCTGGTTTGGTGCAACGTCCATAAACTCAATTCCTCCTTCTGAAGGATCCAGTACTGGGAAGTCACCGTGGTTACGGCATTTTACCCGTTCTTTTTCAAAGGCGCCATTTTTGGCAATATCCTTAGTAGATTGGGCAATTGTCTTCATATCTTCTTCCTCAGCGGATAGATATTGTGGCTCGACTTTCAAATCTACTTTGCCTTTATGTACCGGACGGTAAGGCGTTTCCAAGAAGCCCATCTTGTTCACTTTAGCATGAACACAAAGCGTGGAAATCAGACCAATATTTGGTCCCTCCGGTGTTTCAATCGTACAAAGGCGACCGTAGTGAGAGTAGTGAACATCCCGCACCTCAAAACCTGCACGTTCCCGCGAAAGACCACCTGGTCCAAGTGCAGAAATACGACGTTTGTGCGTAATTTCCGACAGTGGATTGGTTTGATCTAAAAACTGCGACAACTGGCTCGTACCGAAAAATGAATTGATAACGGAAGAAAGCGTTCTTGCATTAATCAAATCAACTGGCGTAAAGACCTCATTGTCTCTTACGTTCATACGCTCACGAATTGTACGTGCCATACGTGCTAGCCCTACACCAAATTGTGCGTATAACTGCTCACCTACAGTCCGTACACGACGGTTGCTCAAGTGATCAATATCGTCAATCTCTGCTTTCTGATTCATCAATCGAACCAGATATTTTACGATAGCGATGATGTCTTCTTTGGTCAGCACCTTAGTCTCACGCGCAATCTCTAATTTGAGTTTACGGTTGATTTTGTATCGACCTACATCACCGAGGTTGTATCGTTTGTCAGAGAAGAATAATTTATCAATGATACCACGTGCAGTTTCTTCATCCGGTGGATCAGTTCCACGCAATTGGCGATAAATATGTTGCACGGCTTCCAACTCAGAGTTGGAGGTATCTTTTTGCAGGGTATTATATATAATAGAATAATCCTCTTCTATATCTTCTTTTTGTAGGATGATACTTTCCACATCAGTTTCCAGCACACGGAGGATATTTTCTTCGTCCAGAATGGTATCCCGTTCCAAGATGACCTCATTACGTTCAATCGTAACCACTTCACCTGTATCTTCATCTACAAAATCCTCTGTCCAGCTTCTCAGGATACGAGCAGCCAATTTTCGACCGAGGTGTTTTTTGAGTTGCTTCTCCGTCACCTTCACTTCATCTGCCAATTCGAAGATGTCGAGAATTTCTTTATCCGAATCAAATCCAATGGCGCGTAAAAGCGTTGTAACCGGAAATTTTTTCTTACGATCAATGTAAGCATACATCACCGTATTGATGTCCGTAGCAAACTCCATCCAGGCCCCCTTGAATGGTATAACCCGTGCAGAGTAGATTTTTGTCCCGTTAGGGTGCAAACTTTGTCCGAAAAACACCCCAGGTGAGCGGTGCAACTGCGTAACAATAATTCTTTCAGAACCATTGACCACAAATGTACCTTTCGGCGTCATGTATGGGATATTTCCCAAAAAGACATCTTGTACAACCTGCTCAAAATCTACGTGTTCTTCGTCGTTACAAGACAGTTTAAGTTTGGCTTTGAGCGGTACATTATAGGTCAGTCCGCGTTGCGCACATTCCTCAATGCTATATCTTGGAGGGTCAATAAAGTAATCTAGAAATTCCAGTTCAAAAATACTTCTGGCATCTGAGATGGGGAAGTTTTCCTGAAACACTTTATACAAACCTTCGTTACTTCTATTCTCAGGTGTTGTTTCAAGCTGAAAGAACTCTGTGAACGATTTAACTTGAATTTCCAGAAAGTCGGGATATTGCCCGGCGTGTTTAATTTTTCCGAAGTTGATGCGTTCTGCTGCTTTCGTCATGGATTGATTTTGTGTTTGGCCAATTTCCTGAAGCACATATTTCACTTGTACTTAGAGGTGAATGGCATTGTGAGAATCATGGAAAATGAACGTACCTGTTTGGGGTGTTTTTAATTGTGGAATTGTATGATTGTGAAATTGTTATAACGGTTTTTTGCAAGCAAAAAAACTCTTTTTAACCATGAAACAATACATCAATGAAACAATACCTTAATATACGGGCATAGGCTTAACCGAAAATCGGTTAAGCCCATGACTGTTATTTATAAGTAAGTGAATTACTTAACTTCTACTTCAGCTCCAACTGCTTCGAGTGCTGCTTTGATTGATTCAGCCTCATCTTTTGGTACACCTTCTTTGATGTTACCTGGAGCTGCATCAACGATGTCTTTTGCTTCTTTAAGTCCAAGACCTAATAAGTTTTTGACTTCTTTGACAACTTTCAGTTTAGCTGCGCCTGCTGATTTCAACACAACGTCGAATTCAGTTTGTTCAGCAGCAGCCTCTCCGCCACCACCAGCACCTGGTGCAGCCATAGCTACAGCTGCAGCCGCTGGCTCAATACCGTATTCGTCTTTCAAAACATCGGCTAAATCTTTTACCTCTTTAACGGTAAGTCCGACTAATTGTTCAGCAAGTGATTTTACATCTGCCATTGTATTAATTTTTTAAATTTGATCTTCAAATTGCAATTAGAAAATATAAGTGTCTGCCTTATTCAGGCGCTTGGAAGCCAATTCAAATTTAAATTCAAACTCAAGTATCAAACTCAAATTCAAATTCAAATCATTTATGCCTGCTGCTCTCCTCTTTCTTCCAGTGCTTTCAGCAAGCCGGAAATTGTATTGCCACCAGATTGTAGTGAACCCAATACATTTTTGATAGGAGATTGTAGCAGGAGTATAACGTCTCCGATTAACTCTTCTTTAGATTTCAGGCTGCTCAGGCTTTCTACCTGATCATCACCGAAGAAAATATCTGAGTCTATATAGGCAGCTTTCAGTACCGGCTTTTCGTGTGTTTTACGAAATTCTTTAATCACTTTTGCCGGTGCATTAGACACCTCGGAGAACATAATAGCGGTTGGTCCTTTTAGTGCAGCATACAGGTCAGTATAAGCAGTATCATTTACCTGCTCCAATGCTTTTTTGACCAGTGTATTTTTCAATACTTGTATTTCGATGCCCTGCTCAAAACATTTTCTGCGCAGGTTATTGATTTGCTCTACGGTCAGTGTAGAGTAATCTGTAACATAAAAGTACTGGCTATTACTAAATTTATCTTTTAGAGCCTCGACCATGGCTGCTTTCTCTGACTTAATCATAATTTTTTAAATTACTTAAGTGATTTTGTATCAAGAGGAATGCCCGGACTCATAGTTGAAGCTATAGTCACAGATTTCACATAAATTCCTTTTGCTGTTGAAGGTCTCATTTTGATCAATGTTGAAATCAACTCATTCGCGTTTTCAACTAATTTGTTTGGCTCAAAAGAAACCCGTCCAATTGAATTATGAATAATACCGAATTTATCCAAACGGAAGGCAATTTTACCACCTTTTACGTCTGCTATAGCAGCACCAATATTTGGTGTAACTGTTCCGGTCTTTGGATTAGGCATCAGTCCACGAGGACCCAATACTCTACCCAATCGTCCAATTTTAGCCATTACACTAGGCATTGCAACTACCACGTCGAAGTCTGTCCATCCGCCTTGTACTTTTTCGACCATATCGTCGAGTCCTACAAAATCAGCTCCGGCTTCTCTTGCCTCAGCTTCTTTATCAGGAGTACAGAAGACTAACACTCGTTTGGTTTTACCCGTTCCATGTGGCAAAGAAACCGTGCCACGAAGGGCTTGGTCTGCTTTACGTGGATCGAGTCCCAAACGCATGTGTACATCTACGGATGCGTCAAATTTCGCAGTGGTCACACTCTTGATGAGTCCCATTGCTTCCTCTAGTGTATATAGCTTATCGGCTTCGAGTTTTTCATTCGCTACTTTGCGTTTTTTACTCAATTTTGCCATTATCTATATTTGTTTTTATTCCCCTTTCGGGCAATGATTATAAAAAACAGAACCTACGAGGTAGTTGAGTTCTGTCAAAAAAATTCTATTTATTCGCCCCAGGGAGGTGTGCCTGTCACAATCAGTCCCATGCTTCTTGCAGTTCCTGCGACCATTTTCATACCAGACTCTACCGTAAATGCATTAAGGTCAGGCATTTTATCTTCTGCGATGGCTTTTACCTGATCCCAGGTAACTTTACCTACTTTGTCGCGATTGGATACTGGCGAGCCTTTTTTCAATTTAGCTGCTTCCAGCAATTGAATAGCGGCAGGTGGCGTTTTGATGACAAAGGTAAAAGACTTGTCTTTGAAAACGGTAATGGTTACTGGCAATACTTTGCCCATTCTGTCTTGCGTATCTGCGTTGAAACGCTTGCAAAACTCCATTATGTTTACCCCTTTCGCACCCAAAGCCGGTCCTACCGGTGGTGCTGGGTTAGCTTGTCCTCCTTTGACTTGAAGTTTGATAAATCCAGATACTTCTTTTGCCATTGTATATAATTATTGTATGATTTTTATGATTGCTTTTCTACCTGCATGAAGTTCAGTTCCACTTCTGTACCTCGTCCAAAAATTTTGACGATAACCTTCAGTTTTTTCTTTTCTTCATTAATTTCCTGAATAGTACCAACAAAGTCGTTGAATGCTCCGTCAATAATTTTGACCGATTCTCCAACGATGAATGGCTCACTCAGTGATTCGCCAACTTCCTGCGATTCATCTACTTTACCCAATATGCGATTGGCTTCTGCCTTTTGCATGGGAATAGGATTCGTTTTTCCTAAAAAGTGGATGACATTATTAATTCCGGAAATAGCCTGCACCATTTTCCCAGAAAATTTACCAGGTACTGCTTCTACCAAAATATACCCAGGTAGAATATTACGTGCTTGAATGACTTTTTTTCCATTACGAATTTTATACACCTTTTCAGTAGGCACAAGTGTCTGTAGTACCACATCTTCCCAGTTAGAACGTTTGACTTCTAAGTCGATGCGTTCTTTGAGTTTATTTTCTTTGCCGCTGATAACACGCAAGCAATACCATCTCGTTGATTCTTCTGCCATTAGTGGTGTTTAATATTTAAGAGCCGTAGAAGAAAAATTTCAAAAAGGAACTTGAAATATTATCCATGACAAAAATAATGAGTGCTATAATAACAGACGCGACCAATACCAATATGGTATTGCTCAATAGGTCATCCCAGGCTGGCCAGGTCACCTTATTTGCCAATTCATTATAACTTTCCTTTATGTAGGAGATGATACTTTCCATAATAATGAGCGTATAAAATTTACTTTGCACGGGCAGTAGGACTTGAACCCACAGCCTACGGTTTTGGAGACCGTCGCTCTACCAGTTGAGCTATGCCCGTAGATGCTTCAGCCCGCGACTGTTCGTCGCGGGCTTCTGCAAATAATATATGTTTAAGCTAATGCTTACTCAAGAATCTCAGTTACTTGACCTGCACCTACTGTACGACCGCCTTCACGAATCGCAAAACGCAATCCTTTTTCCATAGCGATTTTAGTAATCAGTTGTACTTCCAGAGACACATTGTCACCAGGCATTACCATCTCAACGCCTTCTGGCAATTTGATGTCACCCGTAACATCCGTTGTACGGAAGTAGAATTGTGGGCGGTATCCGTTGAAGAATGGTTTGTGACGACCACCCTCATCTTTTCCAAGTACATACACCTCACATTTGAATTTTGTGTGTGGTTGTACAGAACCTGGCTTACAGATAACCATACCACGCTTAATCGCAGTTTTTTCAATACCACGAAGTAGTAAACCAGCGTTATCACCAGCTTCACCTCTATCCAATATCTTACGGAACATCTCTACTCCTGTGATTACAGATTTCAAAGGTTCCTCAACAAAACCAATAATTTCAACTGCATCACCAGTATTGATAATACCACGCTCGATACGACCTGTAGCAACAGTACCACGACCTGTAATAGAGAATACATCCTCAATAGGCATTAGGAATGGCTTATCAACAGCACGTGGAGGCAATGGAATATCTGCATCAACTGCAGCCATCAAATCTTTTACTGCCTGAACACCAGTTGGATCATCTTCTAATGCTTTCAAAGCAGAACCTTGAATGATGCTAATACCATCACCGTCAAATTCGTAGCTGCTTAACAACTCACGAACTTCCATTTCTACCAATTCCAACATTTCTTCATCATCAACAAGGTCTACCTTGTTCATGAAAACAACAAGCTGGGGTACACCTACTTGACGAGCAAGTAGAATGTGCTCACGTGTTTGTGGCATAGGTCCGTCAGTAGCCGCAACTACCAGAATCGCACCATCCATTTGAGCAGCACCTGTTACCATGTTTTTCACGTAATCCGCGTGACCCGGACAATCAACGTGTGCATAGTGACGATTTTCTGTTTCGTACTCAACGTGTGCAGTATTAATAGTGATACCACGCTCTTTCTCTTCTGGAGCAGAGTCAATTGTATCATAGCTCATTTTAGCTGCAAGCCCGTCTTCTGCGAGTACATAAGTGATTGCAGCAGTCAAAGTAGTCTTACCGTGGTCAACATGACCGATAGTTCCAACATTGACGTGAGGCTTATTCCTCTGAAAAGTTTCCTTAGCCATCGGTTTGAGAGATTTTTATTGTGTAAAAATTTTATTTAAAAATTAAATTGAAAGCAATTCTAATTTGAGCCAATGGGGGGAATTGAACCCCCGACCCCTTCCTTACCATGGAAGTGCTCTACCCCTGAGCTACATTGGCGGGTAGAGTGAGCGAGGAAAAATACACCTACACAGACTCTTCGATTATTGAGCGGGAGACGAGACTCGAACCCGCGACCCTCAGCTTGGAAGGCTGATGCTCTACCAACTGAGCTACTCCCGCTTATATATAATAACCGCTAAATGTGTGGGGGTGGTAGGACTCGAACCTACTCAGCCGAAGCACTGGATTTACAGTCCAGCCCACCTCTCCAACTGTGGCGCACCCCCATTATGATGTTTTATAAAACATCAAAGCGTTGAACTTATATCAACGCTTTTGTACCTAACTTCTTGATTATTCGTCAAAAAAGGTAGATTTAACTTCCTAAAAAGTTGAGCCGATGGAGGGATTCGAACCCCCGACCCGCTGATTACAAATCAGCTGCTCTGGCCAACTGAGCTACATCGGCAATAATTTTTTGTTTTTCAAACGTTTTTCGGTCATTTTTCCGCTTCTTTAGCAGTGACTTTTCGTAAAACGCTCGCAAATTTACGACTTTTTTTTGAACGAAAAAGCCTTTTGTTACTTTTTTTAAAAATTTCGATACTTTTCTCGATTCAAAAGCTGTTTGTCTTTGTGAATACAGCCTCTATAACGGCAAAAGTAAGCAAATCGTTCTAATATTTGCATAAAAAATCCGTTCTGTTATATCAGAACGGATTTTTTCATTGAATCTATTTCTTATATTTCCGTTTTATTTTCCTGAAATTATCTTCTACTATAGTTTCTATGCTTGCTATCTTCTGGTCTTTTATTTCTATGATAACATCGCTAACGTGAAGGAATCCATATCTGTCAATCTGCCGCAGACTGTCTATGATGACTGTTGAATTGGGCAGTAGTGAAAATTGTGCTTCGAGAAATTCAGTTTTCTCATTCCCATTGAGAATAAATGTCTTTGTTCCATTATGTTCACGAAAGACTTCATTGATAAGTGTTGTCGCTTCTGTAGAACAGGCACTACATGAACCAGGCTGCATAATGAATATGAGTTGATTATCGTCTAATTTCCCTTTACTAACTTCTTGAAAATATCGTTTCAAATAAGTAGTATTTTCCTGATACTGGTCTGTGGGTTGACAGGTTGCAAAGGGCATCCCCAGCATGATGAATGATAGTATTGTTTTCATTGGATGTCGACTTTGAATACGGTGTATAGACCTTTTTTCTTTTCTTTGTTAATGCGATACACAAAGAATCCTTCGGATGTGCAAAAAGCAAAAGTAGGATCATGCTTGCCTACTTTAATTTCTTCGACCAGTTTAAATGACTCGTCAAATATCATTAGTATATACTCCCGATCAATATATTTATTATATAATCCAACCTCATTTTTTACTGGCAATTCTGGTGAGAAAAAGCGATAGTAACAATTTCTAAAAGGGTCATAATGAACTTTATAGTAAAAAGGCATTAAACTGAACAGGTCCACTTTAGCTTTTTTGTCTTTTCCCTGTTTCCAATTTAACATGGCAACAGGCTCTTTTTGATATTTACTTTTACCGCCTACAACTTTATATTCCCCAGTATATCTGTTGTAGGTATATATATTTGGATCTGCTGGAAAAGCATATATGTGTAAAGAGTCCGCAATTTCTCTAAATACATGATTTCCATATCCATAATATTTTTTTTGGTATAGCTTGGAATGAGTAACAGGTAATTGTTCTGCTTTGCTGGTCTCCAAATTTATGCTCGTCTCAATATTAGCTTTGTAATAAGCAGGGCTGTTTTGTTTTTTCTTCCACAAATAAGACTGCACATACAGACATTGCTCCTTATCATTATAAAGAAGAGGTGAACCGCCATGTAAGTTTCCTAATGCGTATTTTTCATTTCCTTCGTTGACAGGAAATTGCCAAATTAGTTTACCGGAAGTATCTATTAAACTAATCATAAACGTCTGGGCTATAAAAATAGAGTCGAAATTATGTGCATATATACTATTTATGTCTTCATGTTCATCAGACAAAGGAAGTTTTTCATTTGATAGCTCAAAGACCTTTTGTTGAGTTTCTATATTAAACCCTATTAGGTTTCCATCTTCAGAATTTCTTCCTATTATGTAGGAAACGCCATTTATTTCGTTGACTGTGCGTTCTTTTCCCTTAAAGTTAATACTATCAATCCAAAGCATTTGATAGTCATTTTGAATATATTTTGCTTTCTTTCGACTCAATTGATTAGCTACTTCCAGATACCTATTTTTCTTTTGCGATATAATACTACAACAAGAAAACAGTATTACAGATAAATAAATAAAACAATATTTTTTCATCCTATTAATTTCTATACAAAATTAGCAATAGGTAAGTAATTCAACAAATAATTCTGCCCAATCACTTACCTATTCTTTTGCAAATCAAAATACTAAAAATTCTCCTTACGATACTCCCTGTATTCTTTTGGAGACATTATTAAGGCTTTTCCACAAGAAACATAGTCTCTACAATCGCCTCCAATCATTTGACAACCAAATCTTGCCTCCTGCCCTTCCTCTACAGTACAAGCTATCTCTGAACGTTTCTTTGGTCCTCGTAATTGTTCATCAAACTCCCCCATAGGAAAATCCGCTTCACAAGCAGTAAACATAAAAGCAGCTACTGTGCATAGCAATAAAGATAGTTTTTTAAGTTTTAACATAACGATTTAATTTTTGGTGATAAAATATTTATATGATAAAGATACCCCCCCCCCCGTTCACATCTCCAAATATTTTATATTTTTTAACAAAAAAAACATCGCAAAAAATTGCATAAAAAAATCCGTTCTATTAAAAATAGAACGGATTTTATATCATACGACTTTGAAAAAGTCTGGCATTTATCTACCCGTTATTTTTTCTTTTCTTTTAATTAATTGTTTTCTTAATGCCGATACTGCAGCATCTATAGATCCTTCAAAGGTTTTGCTGGTCTGCTTTGCCATCATGATGTCACCGGGTACCTGTATTTTAATTTCAGCAATTTTGTCCTGTACCTGCCCTGTCCGCTCCAGACGAAGAATCACATCTGCATCTATGATCCTTTCATAGTAGTTTTCCAATTTGTTGACCTTCTTTTCGATAAATTGCAACAGCTTCGTGTCAGCAACAAAATGAACAGATTGCGTCTGTACTCTCATATCTAATTATTTTTTGGTAAAAAATCCCCTTCTCGACGCGACGAGTTGGGCTTTCAAAAATCAAGCTTTGGGATGTGCCTGTTCATAAACACGTTTTAATTTTTCAATGGAGTTGTGGGTATAGACCTGCGTGGACGCAAGGCTACTATGTCCCAATAGTTCTTTAACTGCGTTCAAATCCGCACCATTTTCCATGAGGTGAGTGGCAAAGGTGTGGCGGAGTACATGCGGACCTCGCTTATCCTGGGTGGTGACTTGCGAAAGATACCGCTTAACTATATTATACAGCATTTTAGGATATAACACTTTCCCTTTATCGGTCAAAAATAGGTTTGTTGTGACAGGCTCAGAAAAAGTAGCCTCTCTCAAATCAATATATCTCTCTAAGGTTTGTTTTAAATTGTCGGAAAACGGAATCAGTCTTTCTTTGCTGCCTTTCCCCATTACTCGAAATCTGCATTTAACCAAATCCGTATCTTGTAGGCTGAGCCCAATTAATTCTGCACGGCGCATACCTGTACTATACAACACCTCAAGTATAGTACGGTTGCGAATACCCGCATAGCTTTCTTCAAAATCTACATGATGGAATAGTAATGCCATGCTTTTTCCCGTCAGGAAAGCGGGTAATCTTTTCGGCATTTTAGGCGTTACGACCTTATTCATTGGGTTGATGGTGATCCATCCCCGTTTCATGGCAAACTTATAAAAGGTCTTTAAAGTGGAGAGTTTTCGATTGATGGAAGCGGTGCTAAGTCCTTGCTCCATGAGTTGAACCATCCAAGAACGGATGTGTCCATGTTGGGCGTATTCAATTTCTTTAATCGTGTAGCTTGTACGAGAGAACAGGCTATACTGCTCTATGTCATTCCGGTAGGCCTGAATGGTATGGGAAGCGTATCTCTTTTCGAGTTCGAGGTACTTAAAGAAAGATTCTACGGATTTTGACAAATGTATCTTTGTTTGGCAAAGCCCAGAAGTTCAAAGTATTTTGAGGCAATCATGCAATTGCCGAACTTTATTTCTGAGACTTTGTATGCAATCTTCAATTCTTACCTTAAATGTATGAAGATGATACCTAAAAGTCAAGTCCGAGGGTGTTAAAAGGCAAATATTTTTTGCCTAGCCTTCCATTTTGCGTTGTACTTCTGCTTTGTACTTTGCTTTGAGAATCTCTGTACGACGATTGATGGATGGCTTAACGTAGTGTTTGCGGCGGCGTAATTCTTTCAAAGTGCCAGAACGCTCAAATTTTCTTTTGTACTTTTTCAATGCTCTGTCAATAGAAGCACTGTCTTTAACGTCAATAATTAACATATAAAACTATGAATGATGAATTATAAATGATGAATGTTATTTTGACACTCATTTTTTTCGGAGTGCAAAGATAGGGTTTTGTTTTTAAAGTTTATAGGGTTTGTTCAAAATATCTCCAATCAATACTGGTAGATAATAAAGGATTATAATGACCTATTTCGTGAATTAAAAACATTTGTTCTTTTTGAACGTAGGATATTTTAACCAAACAAGTAAATTCAAAAATCTTATCTACCCATCCTGCAGGGTTCTCACATTGCGCTTTAAACCCAATTCTAATGGAATAAGTATGAGCTTTTTCTGATGATAGTAATTCCTCAACATCTATCTCAAAATCTATCGTTTTTACTGCAAAAATTTTAGTAACTTTTTCTTCATTTACTTTCTCTCCATTAGAAATGTATTTTTCCTTCAGCTCATT
This sequence comes from uncultured Saprospiraceae bacterium, assembly GCA_937951615.1. Classification (GTDB taxonomy): domain Bacteria; phylum Bacteroidota; class Bacteroidia; order Chitinophagales; family Saprospiraceae; genus JAHDEO01. The sequence continues at coordinate 163,639 of CALFBH010000041.1, forward strand.
CTTGAACTTGTCAGCAATTGTCTTTTTCAACTTTTCATTCTGTTTGCTCATTTTTCATATTTTTACGTGAAATTTTTAATTATTCCATTCACATTCTACTGATTATTTCATCCTTTAACCATTCAAAAGCTTCTTGTTGATTATACTTTATTTCTGGTCTTAATAAAGCTTCCATATCTCCTGTAAAATTGGGATTGTTAGCTTTTTCTTCTATGTTCAATAAAAACTCCTTTGAGCTTGGCGGCTTTTTTCCTGTAGCAAACTCAATGTATTGCCTAAAGCAGGTTAAGATATCGTCAATATTCAATTCTGTATTAAGCCTAGCATAATTTAAGTCGAATAAATCTCGCCCTTTACTTCTCTGATAAAGTGCTCTTAATTTAGTTCCTAAAAGTTCATTAATACTATAGGTTCTAATTTTTGCATTACCTGAAAACCATCCACTTTCTACTTTATATGGAAAATCCACCCAATCCAAGACATTAAAATGTTCCCGACAATTGATTTCTAGCTTTAGCCTCATTCGTATTCCCTCATATTCAGAAATAAATCGATAAAGTGCTTTAATTCCATGTCCTCTGTTTTTAGTTTTTCTACTTTCTTCAAAAAAGGTAATTACTTCACCTATTCGCTTCATAATCGGCTTTATTGGTCCAGGTTTTATTTGAACCAAGTCAATATCTTCTGAATATCTAGGTGCAGGATTTAAATATAGTTTATGCAAAGCCGTTCCTCCTCTAAAAGCGAGATTATCTCTAAGGAAATCATCTGAAAATAAGGCAACTAAAGTTCTACTTATAATAAGATCTTGTTCTATCTGAGCAAATTCTTTCCAAGGTGCATGTTTCTGCCATTTTGTTATATATGGTTTGGGAATCATAAGTCATGTTCTAATTTTATATTAATATCTACTTTCCATTTATTACCAGCCGCACCAGGTTTCTGACTCGTCTTCGGACTAAGTAATACTGGGTAATATTTTATTGAAATTAGGTATTCATACAATATTTCAGCTAAACTATTAGTGTCAGTCAATTCATCAAGCAAAAAACCTAACCGTTGTAAAGTGCTTTTGTAAGGATACCAACTTAATAAATCAATTAAATCTCCTTCCTCTAATTCTTCCGACAACTCCTCTATAGTAGCCAACATTCTGTTTATACCTCCTATTTTCGTCTGATGTCGGATAAGATCAACTAATGTCAATGCTGGACTTGATAAATAATATATCCCTGCGTCAGATTTCTTAGGTTGAATATTCTTACTCGGCCAACAAGTCGAAGTAAAAAAACGAATATCAAAATTTTGTTTTTTTATATTACCAAACTTTGTTTTGTTTACGAGCATATAATCTCCTTGAATCTGCTGATGACTTGCACCATGTATTTTAGCAGCAGTATATAATCCAAGATAATATTTTCTATTTAAATACTTAAATAACTTTTCACAATACAGTTGGATGGGGAGTTTTTCAGACCTAGCATATCGAGGTGTGAGGATAAGGTAAAAACCCTTTCTTAGATTAACTATTTCTTTCTTCTCGACAAGACGAGACAGTTCACTCTTTACAGAAGCCTCGCTTTTATCTGTTGTCTCAATAATTTCTTTTAATGAAAAAGAGTACTCTTCATCTGCCAAAAGTTCTTGTATATATTTATAAATTCTCAACTTTAGTATTTTTTTTAGCAAACTACTGTTTTTCGGCAATATTTTCAAATTATTACTATAATAAATCAAAAATTCCTAATAATTTCACAAATCAAAAAGGCTCTCCCACTTGCGCAGGAAAGCCATCATCAATCTCAGCAATCTCACAAATTGCCGGTAAATTCTTTTTGTGTTGAGGTGTTGGTGTGTTGTCGTGTTGATGTCTAAAATGACGACAACACATTAACACGACAACACATCAACACGTATTCAATCCACGTTATCGTGCAAAAACGAATTATTTTCTTTCAGTTCTGGTTCTTCATCATCCGTTATTGTCCATTTTGAAATATGGGTTTCGGATGAATGTGGTACGTCTTCCAGTCTGACTTTACGGCGTAAGTAAGCTGGCTCATTTTCCAAATCCACTAAGGTATTTGGGTTATTGAGTTTGACTGGATTTGGATTTGCTGGGCTTTTGTTTTCGTACCTGTTTTGTGGTACGGATGCTGCTGCAACTTCGCCTTTTTCTTTGATAAATGGCTCATCAAAATGCTCGTTAAGAGAGGTGATGTGTCTTGCAGATGGACGAATGTTGTCAAATTCGTAAACAATCGCATTTTGAGCGTCTTTTTCCGACATGGCACTTCCTCCGTTTCCATTCGACATGCTGGGATTGTCATTTAGCGAAACTTTCACTTTGCGGCGACTGCTTTCTTCTTTGATACGTTTGCGTCCCTGCTCGAATCCCGTTGCGATAAGCGTCACACAAATTTTATCCCCCAATGCTTCGTCGTAGCAATTTCCCCAAATTAAATCCGTTCCATTACCTGCTTCTTCCTGAACATATTCGGTAATTTCAAAAATCTCGTCCATAGTCACCTCTTTATTACCTGAAGTAATGTTGAGTAGAATATGTTCTGCACCACGAATTTCATTGTCTTCCAATAAAGGCGAACGCAAGGCTTCCTCTACTGCGCGACGCGCACGGTTCTCTCCTTCCACTGAAGCTGTACCCATAATGGCTACGCCGCTACCGCGCATGACGGTATTGACATCTTCAAAATCCACATTGATATAACCAGGCACTGTAATAATTTCCGCAATACCTTTTGCAGCAGTTGTCAGAATATCATCTGCTCTGGAAAAAGCATCAGACAAAGCGAGGTTGCCATGTATTTCACGCAGTTTATCATTAGAAATCACAATAATGGTATCCACGTTTTTCTTCAGTTCTTCCAAACCTTCGTGTGCTTGGCTGTTTCTTCTGCGACCTTCAAAAGCGAAAGGCAGTGTGACAATAGCGACCGTCAGGATGTCCATTTCCTGTGCAGCTTTGGCAACAACTGGTGCAGCTCCTGTTCCTGTTCCACCGCCCATTCCAGCAGTGATAAAGAGCATTTTGGTATCGGTAGCCAAGAACTGACGAATTTCTTCGACGGATTCGATGCAGGCTTCTTTACCAATATTGGGGCGTGACCCCGCACCTCGTCCTTCTGTCAGACTTGGTCCTAATTGTATTTTAGTATTTACAGGGGTTGTTTCCATAGCTTGCGAGTCTGTATTGCATATTGCAAAATTGACACCTATGATTCCCTGTTTGAACATGTGTGTTACGGCATTGCTACCTCCACCACCTACACCTATCACTTTTATGATAGAAGGGTTCTCTTCTGGAATATTGAATTGCATAACTTAAAATTTTGTGAGCGAAAGATTGATATTTTTTTATTCAAAATCTGCATCGGGGTCTTCTTCAAACCATTCTTTGGTTTTTCTGAAAAGACTCTCAAACCATTTTTCTGAGTCGCTGATTTCTCCCTCTTCCATGGCAACTGGTTCTGGAATATCGTTTTTCTCAATGGCTGCTTCTGTCAGCGGTACATTTTCATCGCTTTCATAGCCTTTGAGTAATAGACCAATTGCTGTGGAGTAGATTGGGCTGCTGACTTCTTTGGTATATCCATGTGCCAGTTGCTCAATCGGAATACCAATACGTGTGGACAGCCCTGTGTGCAATTCGACCAACTTGTCGATATAACGCAAGAGTGAGCCACCACCCGTCAGTACGACTCCGCCGATGAGTTTGTTTTCGTATCCTGAACGGCGAATTTCCCAATATACATGGTCGAAAATTTCCTCTACACGCGCCTGTATGATGAGGGCGAGGTTTTTCTCGGAAATTTCTTTAGGCTCACGCCCTTTTAATCCAGGAATGGTAATCATTCTATTTTCATAGACTTCATCTGCGAGTGCTGCGCCAAATTTTACTTTGAGTGCTTCCGCTTGATGTTGCATGACTTTGCAGCCGTCTTTGATGTCTCTGGTAATCACGTTTCCACCAAAAGGTACGACGCAGGTATGGCGAATAATGCCTTCGTGGAAGATTGCCAGATCGGTTGTACCGCCACCTATATCTACCAGTGCTACGCCTGCTTCTTTTTCTTCTTCACTCAATACAGCAGCAGAAGATGCGATAGGCTCAAGTGTGAGGCTTGATACCGCAAGTCCGGTTTTTTCTACGCACTTAAAGATGTTCTTAGATGCAGCAATTTGTCCAGTGATAATATGGAAATTAGCTTCCAAACGGATCCCTGACATACCAATCGGATCAATAATGCCCTGCTCATTATCAACGATATATTCCTGCGGAATGACATGGACAATTTTATCGCCTGGCGGCAATACCAATTTGTGCATATCCTTGATGAGCCGGTCAATGTCTTTCTGGCTGATTTCTTCGTGTACGTTGTCGCGCACGAGGATACCTCGATGTTGCAGGCTTTTGATGTGCTGGCCTGCAATACCGACATTGACCACTTTTATCTTGGTCCCAGAACGACGTTCTGCTTCTGCGATGGCGCCCATTATTGCCTTGACGGTTTTTTCAATATTGGAAACTACCCCGCGCAATACACCGACGGATTCGACTTTGCCGACCCCGAGTATTTCGAATTTTCCATGTTCTGTTTTCCGTCCGGCAATTGCACACACTTTGGTTGTGCCGATGTCGAGGGCTACTACAACGTTAGCATGTTCTGTATTCATATTCTTTGCTTTTTTGATTTAGCGTTTTGTACAGACAACTTGTCCTCTGAACTTAAGATTGATGATTGAATATTTCTTCCAGTCTTCGTAGGGTAAACCTTCTTTATAAAAGATTTTAAGGTATTTCATTTTTTCCTGTAATCGATCCATTTTCCCAATGACAACCCGATAGCTTCCGACTTTGGGTATAATGGAAAATTCTTCTTCTCCGTCTATATAAATTTGCTCAATCAAGGCGGTCAGTAATTTGTCGGAATTGATGGCTCTGACCAACTTTAATAAGTCTTGCAAAATATGCTCGTCCAGCTCGCGGTAGTTTTGGTGGTAGGATGTAATTCTACCTGTTGCTACCAATACCCTTGCTGTATAATTGGCTGACATGGGCATGTATTCGCCTTCTTCATCTAAGTAATAATTGTTTCCTGCATTATCAATGACGTGAACCAGCGGCTTGCGCTGATGTATGGTGACATTGACATCGTTCTGCGCATCTACAAATACATTTGCGTCTTTGATAAATGGGTCTTTTTCTAGTACATCTTCGACTTCTTTGGCATCCAGATGTCCGATGGGGACGCCATTGAGTACGTGTCCGAAACGGCGTTTTATGGTGCTTTTGACGTCTTGTTCTTTTACAAAACGCATGTTCAAGCTATCCAGAACAGTGACTTTTAAACCGAGCGAGTCGCTGCTTCTTTTGCGTTCGACGGCAGACAATACCAAGCCGAGGAAGAGGAAGATTCCTGCTATCCAAAGGATTTTTAATATGGTGTTGCCGTTTGTCATTTCTTTATTGTGTTGTCGTGTTGTCGTGTTGTCGTGTTGTCGTGTTGTCGTGTTGTCGTGTTGTCGTGTTGTCGTGTTGTCGTGTTGTCGTGTTGTCGTGTTGTCGTGTTGTCGTGTTTTGCGGAGCAAAACAACTTACATCAACACATTAACACCACAACACATCAACACATTAAAGATATTCTTTCTTCAATTTCCGGTATCAGGGTGTCAATATCTCCTGCACCTAGTGTTAGTAATACTTTTATTTTTTTTAAATCCAGTACATTTAATAACAGCTCTTTTGTTGTTATTTTTTTGTTTGGATTGCTCATTTTTTTCAAAATCATTTCTGAGGTCACGCCTTCTATTGGTAATTCACGAGCAGGATAAATATCTAATAAAATTGGCTCGTCCAGTTCGTCTAATGCCGCTGCAAATTCATCTGCAAAATCTCGGGTTCTGCTGTATAAGTGGGGCTGGAATACGCCCGTTATTTTTTCTTTTGGAAACAGCATTTTTGCTGCCCGAATCGCTGCTTTCAGTTCTTCAGGATGGTGTGCATAATCGTCAATGAACGTGATGTCTTTGTTTTTTATAATGGTTTCAAAACGTCTTTTAATACCTTTAAATGTTATCAAGGCTTCTCGTATGGCTTCATCCGTCACACCTAGTTGCCGAGCTACCATGATGGCTGCTGTTGCGTTTTCTACATTATGTCTGCCCAGCAATGTGAAGCTCAAATTCCTTATAATGCTTCGCTGGTATTCGAGATCAAATACAATATTTCCATCTTCTATCCGCAGGTTTTTTGCCCGATGTGTTCCTGCTTCTACTCCGTAGGCCTCCGTCTTTACGGTGATGCCTTTTGGTATTGAATTTATCTTTAAGCCTTCTTTTAAGTAGGCTATTCCACCTGGCTTGACCTGTTCTACAAAAGCGGTAAAACCTTCGTGCATGGTTTCGTGACTTCCATAAATATCCAGATGATCAGCATCCATTGACGTGATGACTGCAATGTCTGGACTGAGTTGCAAAAATGAACGATCAAACTCATCTGCTTCTACGACTACCCAATCACTTTTGCCTTGTACAAAGTTGGAATTCAGGTTGCCTGAAATACCACCTAGAAATGCCGTGCAATCTATTCCGCCTGTGCGGAGGATGTGCGTGAGGATGGTCGTCGTCGTCGTTTTGCCATGTGTTCCCGCTATGGCTATCGTTTTTTTGCTCCGACTGATGACGCCTAGCATTTCTGAACGTTTCAATACCTCATAATCCTGTTCTCTAAACCAGACTAATTCCTGATGGTCTTTGGGAACTGCTGGTGTCCAGACTACTGCATCAATCCCTTCTGGTATCTGCGCTATATCTTCTTCGTAATGTATGTTCATGCCTTCCGCCGACAGCTTTTCTGTCAGGGATGTTTTTGTTTTATCGTAGCCGTGTACTTCTACGTTTCGTCCCTTGAAGTATCGTGCTAATGCGCTCATGCCGATGCCGCCGATGCCGATGAAATACAGCTTTTGTATGTCATTTAGATTGGGCATTAGTTTTGGGCGATTTTGGTTTGCATGACTTCTATTAGTCGCTTTACGTCTTGGAAGTCATTTTGTAACTTATCTAAATCTAATAACTCCAAAAGAGCCGCACCATCTCTCAATTTTCTAAACTTAGGTTTTACTTCTACGCCTTTGCGTTCTTTGTAATAATATCCAGTTATAATATTTATCAATTCTTTACTTGGTTTGCTATAATCTTGAGGAGATTCTGTAATTTCCTCTGCAAACCTTGTTTCTTTTCTTGCCATCCAGGTATCATAATGCTCTTCTACTTTATCCGGTTGAGATAAAAACCATGCTTCCATTTCCTGAACCATAAAAAATACAGCCTCTTTTGGCTTCAATTTTCTTTCTATTCTTTTTGCTTCTTTGCTTTCATTTGGTGCATCGGAATCTACAAGTAAAAAGGCATTATTATTATTTTCCTTTTTTAAATCCTTAAATCTACTTCTACACGTTATCCAGTCTGCTGCCATTCGAATATCTAATTGATTTCGTGGCACTTCTTGCCCTAACAATCTGTAAAATCCCTCTTGTAATTTTATAGTATCTGGTGATTTTTCGGAATCAATATCAGAATGTAATGGTGATCCACCTTCTATGACCAAGATAATTTTCACCATCTTTTTCCTCCTATATGACCATTAACCCACAACTGCCCTACCATAAAATCATCTGTCCAGTCGTCGAAATTGTCTTGTGATAATTCTTTAACTATCGTATTACCTTTCTCATCATTTTCAAACACCAAAATATCTTCTAATTCAAAAGCATTCAACAAAAAAGGTGAATGTGTGCTGACTATCATTTGAGATGTTTTGGCAGCATGTTTGATGCCTTTTGCTACCATGTTTATCATGTCAGGGTGAAGTCCATCTTCTGGTTCTTCGAGACATATAATATTTCCTCTATTGGGATTGTAAAGTATCGACATTAGTACCAAAAACTTTATCGTTCCATTTGAAATATTTGATAAATCCATCATTACATCCTGAGGTAAATTTCTAATTTGAATATAAAAATTTTGGTCATCATCTAAACCAAAGTACACTCCCTCTAAATTTATATTTATGTCATTAATAGACTTACTTATTTTATCAAATGCTCCTTCTGTTTCAGGCTTAATACTCATAGCATTAAGCAATCCTGCAAGATTATCGAAAGTAGATGATAACTTTTGGTAATTTTCTTTGTAGTTAGAGTCATTACGTTTTTGCGCTCCATCCCTACCGATATTTATACTATCGTAGATTTCAATTTGTCTGATAAAATTTTTGAATCGCCCTAAATTTCTATTTTCAACAATTGCTTCTTCTGCAAGTAGATTTACATGCTCTCTACATTCTTTATAAGCGTTATGATCACTCTCGTCAAGGTTATGTTCAGCAGCTATATGGAATTTTTCATCATTCTTTTCTACTTCCTTTATATTCAATGCCCCATTCTCATCCAGTAAATCTATTTGTTGCTTTAGTAAAATCACCCTCCAATCATTTCCACAATTTATTGTATATACAGTATCTTTTCCTCCTGTCCCATTTTTAAGGAATTGACTAGCATCTACAAGAAGTTCAAGTTCAATCATGTTCTTTCTAGCTGAAAAATTAATTGTCTTGCTAAAACCTCCCCATTTTTCATTAACTAACTTGTGTATAGGTCCCTCATTAATCCCAAACCGCAACAACTCAAAAGCCTTAATAAAATTGGACTTCCCACTACCGTTGATACCCACCAATAGATTCACATCAGGGTTCAGGCGGACGGTCTGTTCCTCGAAACTGAAAAAATTCTTTAATCTGATGCTTTTTATCATAGCTTGGACTTTTTCAAAGTCTTTTTTTATCTAATCAGGTTGCGCATCGTGGTGTTTTTAAACCACTAAGCGCACTAAGGGTCACTAAGGTTTTATTAATTTTAGTACTTCATTCGCAATCTCATCTGCTGCATTGGGTTTGCCGAGTTCTTTGATGTTCTCGGCTAGTTCTTTCATTTTATTTGTATCATTCAATAGTTCTAATGTTTTTGTTATTAAGGTTTCTTTGGCGTCTTTGTCTTTAACCAGCAAGGCTGCATTTTTTTGTACTAATGCATTGGCATTTGCCGTTTGGTGGTCTTCGGCTACATTGGGTGATGGAACGAGTATAGACGGTTTGCCGACAAGGCACAATTCTGAAATTGTTAATGCGCCTGCTCTTGCTACGACTACATCTGCCATTGCGTAAGCTAAATCCATCCTATCTATAAATGCCGTGACTGTTATATGATCTATCTCCTCCACTTTTGGAGCAAATTCTTCTATATAGAGTTTTCCTGCCTGCCAGAAGACTTGTATATCGTCTTCATTCAGTTGGACTAAACTGGCTGCCATGCTTTCGTTGAGCGTTCTTGCACCTAGGCTTCCTCCTACCACAACGATGGTCTTTTTATTTTTTTGTAACCCAAAATAATCCAATCCTTCTGCTCGCTTGTTGCTAATATCCAGTATGTCTTTTCTTACTGGATTTCCCGTAAGGGTCATTTTATCTGCTGAAAAAAAACGTTCTAAACCTTCGTAAGCCACGCATACTTTGTTCACTTTTTTTGCTAGTAAACGATTCGTCACGCCTGCATAGGAATTTTGTTCCTGAATAAGCGTTGGAATTTTTAGGCGTGTTGCCATTTCCAATACGGGTCCGCTGGCATAGCCGCCTACTCCTATGACTACATCGGGTTTGAATCGGCGTAGTATTCGGGTAGCTTTTATCAAGCTGCTGACTAGCTTGAAGGGGAACATTAAATTTCTGACTGTGAGTTTCCTTTGAAATCCACTGATCCACAAGCCTTCTATCGGGTAGCCTGCCTGTGGTACTTTGTCCATTTCGAGTTTGCCTTTTGCACCGACAAATAATATCTCTGCCTCCGGCTGTAGCCGTTTGATGGCATTGGCGATGGCTATTGCCGGGTAAACGTGTCCGCCTGTGCCGCCGCCGCTGATGATTATTTTCGGCATTTTATTGTGTTGTCGTGTTGTCGTGTTGTCGTGTTGTCGTGTTGTCGTGTTTTGCTCCGCAAAACAAACTACATCAACACATTAACACCACAACACGACAACACATTATTTTACTTGTTCTATATATTTGCTTACGCTCAATACCATTCCTATTGCTATACAAGTGAATAGTATTGATGTTCCTCCCATGCTCAGTAGTGGGAGTGTTAATCCTGTTACTGGTACTAGGTGAACAGATACTGCCATATTCATAAGTGCCTGTATGACTAGACTCAGGCATAATCCTAATGCTAGCATTGCCCCGAATGCCTTTGGGCTCAAGGTCACTAATCGCACGCAGCGCATCAGTAAAGCGATGTATAATGCGATGACCACAAAGCCCCCAAATAATCCATATTCTTCTACTATAATGGCGTAGATGAAATCGGAATATGCGTGGGGCAGATAATTTCTTTGTATGCTGTTGCCGGGTCCTTGCCCAAACCAGCCGCCTTCTGCTATGGCTATTTTTGCCTGTTTGATCTGAAAAGAACCTTCGCTATTTGTTACAAAATCTTTGGTTCGCTCTGTCCAGGTATCCAGTCTTACTATGCTTGGCGCAAATTCTGCGAGAATGATTAAAAATGAAAACAATACAATTCCCAGCAGTATTAGTAAACCAATATATTTGATGTTCACCCTTCCAATGAACATGAGTAATATGCAGGTCAAAAACAGCAGCATGGCTGTCGATAAATCTGCTGGTGCAATGAGTCCACAAATCACTAATACCGGTACGATAATCGGTAAAAATGCACTTTTCAGGTCTTTGATGTACTCCTGCTTTGTCGCTATCGCCCTTGCGATGTACATGATGAGTGCCAGTTTCGCAAAGTCGGAAGACTGAAACGAGATATTGACAATCGGTACGGTAATCCATCGTGCTGCCTGATTGATACTCGACCCAAAAAACAGGGTATAAAAAAGCAATGGCACGGCTATCATTAGTGCTACTGGTGCCCATTTTGAGTAGCGTTTATAATGGATCAGATAGCAGATGTACATCAAGCCTAATCCACCTGACAAGAGCATAAAATGCTTGATGAGGTAGAATTCTGTGTCGCCGCCTTGTTTTCTATACGCGAGTGTACCCGTCGCGCTATATACTGACATTAAGGACAGGATAGAGAGCAGGGCTACGATGAGCCATATTGCTCTGTCGCCTCCGAGACTTGCGTATATTTTGTTGCCTATTGACATTTTTTCTTTTCGCTACTTTTTTTAAACCACTAAGGGCACTAAGGACATTGAGACACGATGAATTCGAAGTACACAAAGTGCTACTTTAGCATTTTAATTATTTTTTCTTTTCGCTATTTTTTTAAACCACTAAGCGCACTAAGGACATTGAGACACGATGAATCCGAAGTACACAAAGTGTACTTTAGAGCATTTTAATTATTTTTTAAGCTGGTAATTCTTTGAAATACTCATTAACAAAGGAAATAACTCCTTTTGTCAATATTTCAACATGAAAATTTATCAATAGACCCTTTGGTTTCTTGAGTAATTTCATGTAAGTCAAAATTTTTGCATCGTAAACCGGATGCATTTTTTCCACTGCTTTTAGTTCTACGATGACACAATCTTCCACTAACAAGTCAAATCTCAAATCAGCTGCTATAACTTCCCCCTTATAATTCACCTCTACATTACCTTGTCGTTCCACTTTATAACCTTTCAATGTAAGCTCTCTGTACAAACAGGCTTCGTAAACAGATTCCAACAGACCTGGTCTCATTTCTTTATGGACTTCAATTGCACAACCTGTAATTTCATAAGCCAATTGATTGACTTTCGTTTTAGTATCATATTTCATCGCACCTACATTTCACTGAAAGAAGCTATTTTTTTAGTGAACTTTTCGCCACATTTGCTTTAGTGTCTCTTAGTGCCCTTAGTGGTTCAAAAAAGTCCCTGAACTACCGCTTTGAATTGTTCTCCTCTGTCTTTGTAATTTTTAAATAAATCGAAACTGGCGCAGGCTGGGGATAGCAATACTACATCTCCTTCTTCTGCATATTTTGTCGCTACGTTCACCGCTTCCGATGCACTGCCTGTGTCTTCTATAATTTTTATCTGTGTGGAAAAAGCTTCGTGAATTTTGCTGTTGTCCACCCCCATACAAATGATGGCTTTTACTTTTTGTTGGACTAAGTCGTCAAGGACGCTGTAGTCGTTGCCTTTATCTGTTCCGCCGACTATCCAGATGATGGGCTGGGTCATGGCGTCAAGGGCATACCAGACTGCATCTACATTGGTGGCTTTGCTGTCATTGATGTATGTTATCTCATTGACAGTAGCTACTTTTTCTAGTCGATGCGGGTCATTTCTGAATGTCCGTAAGGCTTTTTTAATGTCATTGACTTCTACGCCGAGCAATAAAGCTGCTTTGATGGCGCAGGTGGCATTGAACAGATTGTGTTTGCCTTTGATGGTCAATTCATTGGCATTAAATGCTGTGTTATTGACCTGCCATTGATCTGCTTTCAGACCTGATGGACGAACCGCATGGGTGTTGGCTGCTGTGCCATTGATTGCCATGCCTTTTAGTATACTTTCATCTTCTGCATTATATATCAAATGGTTGTTGTCCGTTTGATTCATTGTGATTCGCAGTTTGGATGCCGTGTAATTATCAAAATTATAATCATACCTGTCTAAGTGGTCAGGTGTGATGTTGAGTAATATTGCAATATCCGGTGCAAAAAAACGGATGCCATCCAATTGAAAACTACTTAGTTCTAATACATAGTATTCATGCTGTGCTTCTGCGACCATTCTGGCAAAACTGTAGCCTACATTACCAGCCATGCCTACTTTATATCGAGCCATTTTCAGCATCTGATATATGAGATTCGTGGTGGTGGTTTTGCCATTGCTGCCTGTGATGCCGATGATTTTTGCGTCAGCATATTGGGCTGCAAATTCTATTTCTGAAACTACGGGTATGCCTGCTTCCTTTAGTGCTTTCACTATCGGTGCTTTATCGGGTACGCCGGGACTTTTGATGACTTGTCCGACGTTAAGTATTCTTGCTTTTGAGTGTTGTCCTTCTTCGTATTCTATTTGGTTTGTTTCTAGTTCTGCTTTGTAATCGGCTGTTATTTGTCCAAAATCTGATACGAATACTTCCCAGCCTTTTTGCTTTGCTAATATCGCTGCGCCCACACCACTTTCTCCTCCGCCCAGTACGGCCACCTGGTTTCTATTGATGACTTGTGAGCGTTTTGTTTCGTTCATTGTGTTGGTATGGTTTAGCCAGTGGGTCATTGTTTTGTTGATTGCGTAATTGTGGAATTGTAAAATTGTATAAGCTATACAATCACTCAATTATACCATTACTCAATTATCTTACTTTTAATGTTATGATTGTCAAAACTGCTAATAGAATTCCTACAATCCAGAATCTTGCGACAATTTTGGGTTCCGGAATATTTTTCTTCTGATAATGATGGTGCAAAGGCGACATGAGGAATACCCTTCGTCCTTCACCGTATTTTCTTTTGGTGTATTTGAAATAGCTGACTTGTATCATTACGGATAAATTTTCAGCTACAAATATGCCGCACATAATGGGTATCAGTAATTCTTTGCGTAGAACAATCGCTAATACTGCAATGATTCCTCCTAATGTCAGACTACCTGTATCTCCCATGAATACTTGTGCGGGATAGGCATTATACCATAAAAAACCTGTACAAGCTCCGAGGAAACAGGCGCAAAAAATCACCAGTTCGCTTGTGTAGGGCAGGTATAAAATATTGAGGTAATCCGCAAAAATGGCATTACCTGATACATAAGCAAATATGCCAAGCGTTGTTCCGATAATTGCTGAAGTGCCTGTTGCCAGTCCATCTAATCCATCGGTCAGATTGGCTGCATTGCTAACTGCCGTAACGATAAAAATGACAATTGGGATGAAAATAATCCAGACCATTTTGTCGGTATTATCGCCTAAGAAGGAGATGAAATATTTATAGTCCAGTTTATTCCCTTTTCTGAAAGGAACATTGGTCAGCGTTGTTTTTACATAGTGCATGGTTTCGGTTTCTGCGGGATTGTTCCGCTTTGCTACCTGCACTGTTTTTATAATTTCATAGCCGTTTTGTGTAGCTGCTTCGGGTGTCACCCGTGCTACTACGTCCTGATGAAACAACATGACCAAGCCAACAAGTAATCCTAATATAACTTGTCCGAGTATTTTAAACTTACCTTTCAGTCCCGCTTTGTCTTTTTTAAATACTTTGATATAATCATCTACAAAACCGATGAATCCCAGCCATAAAGTGGTGATAATCATCAAGATGATGTATATATTATCCAGCCTCGCAAAGAGCAGACAGGGAATCAAAATGGACATAATGATAATGATGCCGCCCATTGTTGGTGTTCCCCTTTTTTCCATTTGTCCAGCAAGATCCAAATCACGGATGACCTCGCCGACCTGTTTTTTCTGGAGAAATTTGATAATGCGCCCACCTATAAACATAGAGATGATGAGTGATAATATAACCGCCATCCCAGCACGGAAGGTGATGAACTCAAACAGTCCGCCGCCCATTGAGTTTTTTAGGGCATCAATTTGGAATAAGTGGTATAGCATTATTCAAATACAAATTCAAACGTCAAATTCAATTGGTGCAGTTCATTTTTTCACTTTCCTCACGCGCCGCCTCTGACTCCTAAAGGAAAAGCAGCTCGCATTGCGAAAAAATGAACTGTATCTAACTCAACTGAATCCTGACATTTTATTTCAAAAATTCTTTTAGCATTTCTTTATCGTCAAATGGGTGCTTTACCCCCTTGATTTCCTGGTATTTTTCGTGTCCTTTTCCTGCCAGCAGTATGATGTCGCCATTTTGTGCCAACTGACAAGCGGTTTTTATGGCTTGTTTTCGGTTGGTGATGGACAGTGTTTTAGCTGCTGCTCCTTCCGGTATGCCGGCTTCCATTTCTTCTATTATCGTGTCTGCATCTTCTGTTCTTGGATTATCAGAAGTCAGGATAATCTGGTCGCTCATTGTGCAGGCTATTTTTGCCATGACCGGGCGTTTCGTTTTATCTCTGTCGCCTCCGCATCCGCAGATCGTGATGATGCGTTCTCCTTTTTTGCGCAACTGAATAATGGTTTCCAATACCTTTTCCAGTGCATCGGGTGTGTGGGCATAATCCACAATTCCAATGACCCGACTTTTCTGTCCTACGATATAATCAAATCGACCTTCTGCCGTTTTTAAGTTGCTCAATGCCCGAAGCACTTCGTTTTTTTCGCTGCCTAGTAATCTTGCTGTTGCATAAATGGACAACAAATTATAGGCATTAAATTCGCCGATGAGTCGAGCATAAAATTCTTCGCCATCCAGTTCCATGATCAGTCCCGACAGGTTGTTTTCTATAATATTTGCCCGATAATCTGCTAGTCCGCGAAGGCTGTAAGTGGTTTTCTGCGCTTTGGTATTTTGCAACATCACTTCTCCCCGCTTATCGTCTATATTGGTCAGTGCAAATGCCGCTTTCGGCAATTCGTCAAAAAATCGTTTTTTTACATTAATGTATTCTTTAAAGGTCTTGTGATAATCCAAATGGTCATGAGAAATATTGGTAAACACTCCCCCACTAAACTCTAATCCCGCTATTCTTCTCTGGTCTATCGCATGTGAACTGACTTCCATGAATACGTAATCACAACCTTCCTCCACCATTTCTCTAAGCAAAGCATTTAGTTCTACGGCATCTGGTGTCGTGTATTTTGCAGGGACAATGCGCTCGCCGATTTTATTTTCTACGGTAGATAATAAACCTGTTTTATACCCTAAGTCACTGTATAAGCGATACAATAAAGTCCCCGTTGTTGTCTTTCCATTCGTCCCTGTAATGCCGACTAATTTCGTTTCCCGTGAAGGGTGTTCATAAAATGCCGATGCGACCTGTCCCAATGCTTCTGCGCTATCTGCTACTTGTATGTAAGCGACATTTTTGTTTTTTGCCTCTGGCAATGTTTCACATATAATGGCTGTCGCACCAAGTTCGATGGCTTTTTCGATGTAGCGATGTCCGTCTGCCTGTGTGCCTTTTACCGCAACAAATAGTGAACCCGCCTCTACTTTTCGAGAATCAAATACAATATTTTTAATCGGGATACTTTTATCGCCGATGTTTGATATTGAGGTCAGTTTTTTTATAATTTCTGCCAGACTCAATGCTCATTGTGTTGTCGTGTTGTCGTGTTGTTGTGTTGTTGTGTTGTCGTGTTTTGCTTCGCAAAATAAGCTACATAAACACATCAACACATGCGCACATCAATACATCAACACATCATTCAAAAAAAATGTGAATCATCCCCCTTCCTTCGAGTGCATTTTTTGAATGCACGCTAAGGAATGTTGTCACGCGAAAAGGTCCTATTGGACTGACAACTTAGGGGATGAGTTCACGCGGAAAAAATATTTTTTAAAATTCAAATACAAAAAGCGGAAAAGTTCTCTCACTTTGAATTTGAATTTGGTATTTGTATTTGAGTTTTTTTTACAATTTCAAATCCAGAAAAACCGTTTGCCCTCTAGTGGTTGTGCCTGGCTTGATGGACTGAGTTGTTACTCGTCCAATGCCTTTTGCTTTTACCTGTAGTCCTTCATTGCCGAGTAAATACATGGCATCTCGTAATCCCATTCCGCGTACATCGGGTACTTTTCCTCGATTGACTTGGCGGCGATTGAGTTCTAGCGAATCACCATAAATCATTCTTGGTGATGCCCAGTCGGCTCTTGTACGGGAGCGAACGGGTAAATCCAAGCGCAGGAGCGATTCTTCCAGGTCATCTGTGTATCCGCTGTATATGCGGGGCAATTTTGCAGCGACTAGCTGCGGTTTTGCCTCTGCATTGATGGGTGACTGCAAATCTATATGCGTCACAAAACATCTATCGGCAATTTCCCGGAATACGGGAGCTGCTACTTCGCCTCCATAAATACCATTTTGCTTAGGGTGATTGATGACCACTATGCAAGAGTATTTTGGATTTTCTGCTGGGAAATAGCCTGCAAATGAAGCCTGATATTTCCGAAATTTAGCGGGCAGATTTTTTCTATAATTGATAATTGCCGTACCTGTCTTTCCAGCCATACGATAATTGTCTGCTTTTATTTTTTTTGCTGTCCCTCTTTCGACTACGCCTGTCAGCATTCTTTGTGCTTTGCGAATTGTGTTAGAAGAAGCAATTGTTTTTTTCACCACCTTTGGCTCAAATTTTTCAATTGTTTTGCCGTATTCCTGAATTTCATTGACCAGATAAGGCTTCATATATTTGCCATCATTGGCGACGGCATTATAAAATGCCAATATTTGCAAAGGGGTCATTTTCAATTCGTATCCAGTTGCCATCCAGGGCAACGTAATCATACTCCAGTTGTCTTTGCCGACTTCCTTTATATAAGGATCTCCTTCTCCTTCAATTTCAATGCCTATGGGCTGGTCGAGATTAAATTCTTTCAACCTTTTGATAAATTGTTCTTCTTTGTCTGACCGAGTGTAGTACCTGTACACCATATTAGCAATCCCGACATTGGAAGAAATTTCAAAAGCGTGCTGTACGGTAGCAGATTTGAGGCGATGATAAGAAGCATCCACCATTTCTTCTCCTGCAAATTCCATTTTACCATAATTGATATCAATGGAATCTTCGGGTTCTACATAACCGTCTTCCAGCAAAGCCATAATCGCTGCCAGTTTGAAGGTAGAGCCTGGTTCGGTGCTTTCACCGATGGCATAATTATACGTTTCCCAGAGTTCGCCATCTTCGGTTTTTCCGATATTAGCGATGGCTTTTATTTTTCCTGTTGCCACTTCCATCACGATAGCTGAACCGTGTTCGGCATTATGTCTCAAGATGGCTTTGTACAGAGCATTTTCTGTAACGTCCTGAATATTGATGTCCAGTGTGGTGACAATATCTTTCCCGTTTTCTGGTTCGATTTCTGTCAGATCATTGACTGGAATCCAAGTGCCTCCAGGAAGTCGTTGCATCAATCTTTGTCCCTGCTCGCCTGCCAACTGGTCATTGAATGCGCCTTCTAGTCCTACTGGTTTTACATTTTCACGTACATAACCAATCGTCCGATGTGCCAGTATTTGGAATGGTCGGCGGCGTTCGCTTTGTCTTTCTACAATCAGTCCGCCCTTGTAGCGGCCAAATTTGAATAAAGGAAATCCCTGTATTCTCAATAATTCGGGGTATTCTACTTTATCTTTTATTAAAACATATCTTTTGCCTGCCTTTCGAGCTTCTACCAACATCCTCCTGTAGCCTCCTGCTGTGTATGGGCTATCTTTCAGTGTAGAAAGGCAATGTGCTAGTGTATCTACATATTGATTGAACAATTCATCGCTCATTGCAGTGGATTTGCAATCCATACTGACTTTGAATGTTGGCAATGAAGTGGCTAAAAAACTTCCATCTTCTGCAAAAATATTTCCGCGATCTGCAATTACGGGACGATAGTCTATATATAGGCTATCAGCTACCGCACGCCAGTGCTTCCCTTCTACGACTTGTATATAGGCGGTTTTCATAAAGATGCCTATCGCAAAAAGGATCAATAACAAGGCGACGAGATAGATGCGCCATAATATTTCGTTTTTTATATCCAATTTTTGTTAAAATTCCAAAATGGGAAATTCCAAAATCCAAAATAAATTCAAACTCAAACTCAACACGGGCAGTTGTCTTCGGCTTCGCTCAGACAACTGTTTGACGGCTGGTTGAGCGGAGTCGAAACCAGCCATTTACAATCATTTCCGAACCACAATTTTCTTTGGTTGTTCTTTCGACTCCTTTAAGCCTATATCTTTTGCTCTTTCTGCCACTTCTACTTGTTTGCTGTTGTACATAAGTTCTGATTTCAGCGACATGTATCGCCAGCGGGTTTCTTTGAGGTCTTTTTGGAGTATTTGTATTTCTCTTACTTTTTTTTCTGCGTAATGGGCATTTGCTATATATATGGTTCCCAGAAAACCGACAAATACAATGAATGGCAGGTTTTTAAGTAACCAATAGGTACTCCATCCGCTGTAATTTCTTTTTGCCATCTTTGCTGTGTTGTTGTGTTGTCGTGTTGATGTGTTGATGTGCGTTACTTCAACACATCAACACCTCCGCACTACAACACATTTTTCTCCGCTATTCTTAGTTTCGCGCTTCTTGCACGGCTGTTTTCTTTTATTTCTTCTGCGTCTGCGACGACTGCTTTTCTTGTAATTAATTTGAACGGGCGATATATTTTGCCGTAAAAATCTTTTGTGGGTTCTTTATCAAAACTGCCATGACGCATAAAATTTTTGACTGGTCTGTCTTCTAATGAATGATAGGCCATGACCACTAATCTTCCGCCAGGCTTCAGGACTTCTAGTGATTGTTCCAGCATTTCTTTCAGCGTCTGCATTTCTTCATTCACTTCTATGCGGAGTGCCTGGAATACTTGAGCCAGATATTTTGCACGATTGCCCCGCGACAAAGGCTCGGCAACTGCTATCAGGTCATCTGTTGTCTTGAATTCTCGTTGCACTCTTGATCTAACTAATGCTTGTGCCAGTGTTTTAGCATTTCTGACTTCACCGTATTGTCCCAATATGTTCTGCAGCTCTTCTGCTGTGTAACTATTGAGGACATCTGCTGCGGTTTGTTGCCCCTGCTGGTTCATTCGCATATCCAAATCGGCTGTGAAGCGATAGGAAAACCCACGTTCTGGAATGTCGAGTTGGTGCGAAGACACGCCGAGGTCAGCCAAAATGCCATCTACCTGTTTGATGCCGTGTAATTTCAAAAAACGTTTTAGATACCTGAAGTTGTGTTGTATCAGTGTGAACCGCTCGTCTTCTGGGATATTTTGTTCGGCGTCTTCATCCTGGTCAAAACCAAATACTTGTCCTTTTTCGCCCAGTGCTTCGAGTATCTTTTTTGTGTGCCCGCCTCCTCCAAAGGTGACGTCTACGTATATTCCGTCTTTACGGATATTCAAGCCGTCTATGCAGGGTTGTAGTAGGACTGGCTTGTGGTACATTTTTGTTGTGTTGGAGTGTTGTGGTGTTGTGGTGTTAATGTGTGTCACTTCAACACATCAACACTTCAACACATCAACACATTACTTAATCACTCTCCTTCTGTAGGTGTTGTGTTGCCCATGACTTCTTCTGCTAAACTGGAAAAATCTTCTGGTTCTTCGCCTAGCATATTGTCATAGACTTCTTTTGCCCATATTTCTATTCTATTGAGGTAGGCAAATACAATGACCTCTTTATCTATTGCTGCGTATTCCTGCAAACGTTTTGGGATCAACATTCTGTCGGCACTGTCGAGGGAAGCTTCGCTAGAGCCTCTCATAAAGTAGCGGACAAAACGGCGATTTTTCTCTACGTACATATTGAGTTTATTCAACTCTTCTGTAATTTTTTCCCATTCCGTTTTTGGATATAAGACCAGACATTTCTCAATACCACGATTCACCATAAAATCAGTTCCGAGTCCTTCCAACTGCTTGAGCAGGTTGGTAGGTAGGCGGAAGCGACCTTTGGCGTCCAGTTTACAATCATATTCTCCAGAGAATTGTGGCATTTACTTATCTTCAAATTCAAATGAAAAATTCAAGCTCAAATTCAAATGTTGAATAGGAAATTGGATTTTTCGTTCATCTCTTTATGTAAATTTCATCTGGTCATTAAACTTATCGAAATGACCCTTAAATGATTCCGTTCACACATAGAGACTTTGGTGTAACATCAAAGTTACAGGATTTTCACACATTTTACCACTTTCTACCACTTTTTTATACAAAAAGTTCCATTTTGAAGTGTCTTTTTTAGCCGGCCGGCTAATTTTGATATGTTCTTAGGCAAATCTACATTAATTGTTTTGAATTAAAAACATTTTGTTTGAATTATTTTAAAAATGTTTTCTGTATAGCGTGCAGAGAAAATTTGTAAATCTGTTATTTTTCTCGCAAAGACGCTAAGACGCAAAGTGTTTGACATTATGATATTTTCACATCTTTGTGAACAAGCGTTTCACCTGTACGCCATCTGATAACTCAAGTTGTAAAAAATATATTCCCACAGGTAAATGTCCCAAATTCAAAGTTGTTGCCTTGCTATATGTTTCGATAAGTTGTCCGTTTATTCCTCTTAATTCTATTTGTACAACATCTTGATTTCCTGTATTTTCAATATGGAGGACATCATGTACAGGATTGGGATAGAGGCTTATTTCAGGATGGTTTTGAGGTTCATTTAATCCGACTGTGCCGCCATTGCTTGTTTTTAAAATTGTTCCATAAGCACCCACTACCCAGCCATTATTATCGTCTATAAAATAGATGCCGTATAAAGAGACATCAGTGGGCAGTCCTGAATTGAGTTCTATCCAATTATTTCCTCCATCGGTCGATTTGTATATTTTTCCATACCAGCCTGAGGCATAATAAGCATTGGGCTGATTGGCTTCAATGTGAATATCTAACAATTGCATATCAAAGTAAGGTGTTGGAACACCAACATAAGCCCAGTCATTGGCTCCATTCACGGTTTTTTGAAGGTGTCCATTATACCAGCCCGCCTTAAACCCAACATCTTCGCTGATGAAACTTATTCCCTCCATGACGGTCGGGGTTATTTGAGTCTCGGGTGCTTCTATTCGTATCCAGGTATTGCCGCCGTCTGTTGTTTTCATGGTATGGGTAGAATAACTGCCCCAATATCCACAGGCGTAACCCATATTTTCATCAATGAAACTCAGTAATCCATACCGCTCATCGAGTTGTTCTTCTACCAGCACCGTCCAGTTTTGTCCGAGGTCTTCTGATTTGATCAATGCTGTCGGAGTGCCGGCAATAATGCAGGTCGTCGAATTGAGTATTTCGACATCCATGAATTGAGTATTGGTATGAGGTACGTTTATCCAGGTTTGTCCAGCATCTGTGGTACGGAAAATATGGGAACCTATAGCAATACCGTTTTGTGTATCGAAGAATTTCACTTTTGTAAAACTCGCCGTGTCTGTTTCCATGATAAGGGTCCAGTTTAGTCCGCCATCTATGGTTCTGATGACTACGCCGGAGTCACCCACGGCAATGCCAACGTCGGCATTTATGAAGTAAACATCTTTCAGATTTTTGGTTGTTGGGGAAGGGCAAATCTGAAATTGGGCGGTGATCGGGGTGGTTGCGAGGAGCAGGGAGAAGAGCAGACTTATTGTTTTCATATAGTCAATTTACTGATTTATTCTTTATATTTCAATATAGTATGACTTTTTTAGTACATTTCGGTCTTAATAAACACAAACTCAAACACCAAATTCAAATTCAAGTATGAGTAGCATATTAAATCAACGTATTATAGAGAATCGCCTGAAAATTGGTGAGATCATTAAGGAATTGCATCAGATGACGATTGACATTGGGAATGATGAACTTGCTGAGACGGTGAGTGATCTTCGGAATCGGGTGAATGATCCTTATATGTTTGTGATTGTGGGTGAAGTGAAGGCAGGGAAAAGTAGTTTTATTAATGCTTTATTGGAAACGGATAAGGAGGTTTGCAAAGTTGCTCCTGATCCATGTACCGATACTATTCAGCAGATTTTGTATGGGGAAGAAGAAGCGACGATTACGGTGAATGAGCATTTGAAAAAGATCTTGCTGCCTGTGGAGATTTTGAAGGAAATTGCCATTGTAGATACGCCAGGTACGAATACGATTTCTGAATATCATCAGGAAATTACGGAGCGATTTATTCCGGGTAGCGATTTGATTGTATTTGTCTTTGAAGCTAAAAACCCTTATCGACAATCTGCCTGGGACTTTTTTAGGTTTATTCATGAAGACTGGCGGAAGAAGATTATTTTTATTTTACAACAAAAAGACCTCATGGAACCTGACGACCTGGTTATCAACCATGAAGGGGTCAGGAAATATGCGATAAAACGTGGCATTGAGGCACCGAATGTTTTTAGTGTTTCTGCTAAGATGGAGATTGCAGGGAACGCAGATAGTGGTTTTTTGCCGGTACGCGATTATATACAGGAAAATATCACGGGTGGTAAAGCTCCTGTTTTAAAGCTGATTAATAATATCAATACTTCGCGCAATGTAGGCGAACGAATCGATAAAGGATTGCAAACCCGCACGGCTCAGTTGGAAGCAGACCGTCACTTCAGAGCAGACATACATAAGACGCTGGACGAGCAGGCGGTTCGGTCGAATAATCAGATTGATACGCTGGTGGAAAATCTGGTGACGGCTTATGACCGGATTACGATAAAAACGGGGAATGAACTGAAAGGTGGCTTAGGATTTTTTAGTATTGCCCGACGTTCGATTATGTCTGTTTTTAATAAAAGTAATACGCTGGAACAATGGCTGACTGACTTGTCGTCGAATATGGAGCGTGACCTGAATGATGCCATGCACGAGAAGTTGCAAAACGGGGTAACGGATATTGCAGAGAGTATTCAGCAGATGGCTAAAATTATTGACCTCAAAATTCGCAATAGTGAAACGATTCTGAAAAACAACCACGATATATTTGGAGACATTGCCGACCGACGTAGTAATGTGATGCGTGATTTGCAGGAGGAGTTTTCCAAATTTATGAACAAGACAGAAAATTTTGTTGGTTCGGAGGTCTTTACGGAGGAAGGTTCTACTACGCCCAATCTTGCCGCTGGAGGTGGGCTGGCTGTGGTAGGCGTTATTCTCACTGCACTGACACAAGGCGCGGTTTTCGATATTACAGGCGGAATTTTGACGGCAGTTGGTTTCTTGTTTGCTGGCGTGACTGTTCGCTTAAAGCGGAATAAGGTGATAGAGGGTTATGATGCTGAGGTGAATAAGGGACGCATCAAGTTGGAGAATGAAGTCAGCGAAAAACTGAAGGCTTATGTCGCCAATATCAAAACTAAGATTGATGATAATTTTGACAATTTCGATGCGATGCTGGAAATAGAAGATAAGCAGGTGCAGCAGCTAACTGAACAGCATCAGCGTATTGATAGTCAGTTGGTTGGGATGCTTGGGGAGTTGGAAAGTGTGATTTAAAATTCCAACGTTAAAAATTCCAAATTCCAAAAACAAATGCGGGTGGGCAAAATTCCAAAATAAACTCAAATTCAAAAGACAAATTCAAAAGCAAATTTAAAAACTACATGTGGGAGAAGCGTGGGTGGTAGATTCAAATTTGCTTTGCGCTCTCAGTTCTCAAGACGTTATAATTGGCTGATTTCTATTTTTTTCAAAAAAAAGCCAAAAAAATTTTGTCAAAAAAAAAAAAAAGACATATAATTGCATCCGATACTACTCTACAAAAATTTAATTCGGCTGAATACCCTATAATACCTTCTTAAAAAACGGTCTTTATATAATACAGTCAGAATTAGATTCCACTTACATACAGATATTCACACTCTAAAAGTATGAGAAATATTTTCTCATACTAAGGGTTTTCTATACTTATTTCTTAAATGCAAAAACCATATTGCTTATGAGGAGAGCGAAGTATGTCCGTATATTAACCTTTTAGTTCGCGAAAACGTACTGACACATTGAGCAAAAACAAAAACGCCGTGCCATTCTCGTTGTAGGAGAACCACACGGCAAAGCTTCGCAGTCCGGCTTATGGGACTGCAAGAACTATTTAGAATTTTAAAATTAATCAAAATTATGAAAAACTTTAAGAAACGCCATGTTTTAGCTATTTTCGCTGCCTTATTTTTCTTTTCATTTTTCCAAAGCTGTGAAAATGAAATTCTCAACATTCAGCCTGACTCGACCACAAATATCATTACAGAACCTTTGGATATTGATAATTTTCTCAGTCATTCAAAGAAATCTATCAAAACCCTTAATGCTGTGTTTAGAGATGATGCAACTCGTTCTATCACCGATTCCACGACTTTTGAGGAAAAGTGGGGAACACCTAATTATGACCGACTTACCCAAGTCAACACAAGTGAGAACAATGAACTCCTCATTGTCCCCTTGGAAAATCTAGAAACGGGCATTACACATAATGTACTTGTCGGTTGGCAGGAAAATGGGGATGTTAAACTTCGCATAGTTCATGATAATCGGGTACTAACTTCTCAAACTGCTGCCTATACACCAATAAAAGAAGGTTTTGAAGGTATATTTGGAGTTGTTGAACCCGATTATTCAGTGTCTTCAACAGACGCTCCTGTTTTATGTTATGAAGAAATTGGGTGCTTTTGTGAAGGTTGCATATATTGTGTAATGGAAGTTCCTTGTCAATCTATGGGCATAAGTAATCCAAATACATCTACAGACAATAGCGGGCCTGGCGGGGGAGGTGGGCCTTCTGGAAATAACAATACTGAAAATAATACTTCTGAAGAAGATTGCCTATATGAAATCCCCGAAAACACTAGCAGTTCGACGACAACAGGTAGTGGAGGCGGATTTCATCCAGAAGGAGAAACAACTAACCCTGATTGCTATAACGATTGCAGTAGCTGTGAGCCAGGAGCAGATAACCCAAATTGTGGTGATGATTGTTTTGGATATTATGATTTAAACTGTGATGGTGAAATGGATGGATACGAAGAATGTGTTGCAGGTGGAGGGTGTTTTGAAACTTGTTGTGTATTGTCAGTCGAGTGCACTGAAAACATATTTAATGAGATAGCCAATCAACTAGGAATTACTGTATCAGAGGTCATTTTCTTAGACGATCTTGGATTGCTAGAAGAAGCTGCTCAAAATCAAAATCTACTGGAACTATTAATTGACAATATAGATACACCAGAAAACTTAACGTTAATTGAAGACGGAGGTATTTTAGTAAGTAAAACATGCGAAAGTTCATTTCAATTTGCCCCCACAGGTGCGGGTTTTACATGCCAAGTAAACAATATATCACACACGTATTTCCCTAATTTCGGGCCATATATTGCTGTCGAAATTCCAGAATTATGCCTTCAAGTAAGTGGAGCAGACGCTTTTGGAACTCCATTAACAGCTTTAAAAGCTGCTGAATTATCAGCATTTGCAATGGATAATGCTAGGTTAGCACTTTTTGACGAAATTGAAAGCGGAACCATTTTTACAGATATCCAAGCTAAATACGAATATAGAAATATTTACACCGCAAAATTGCTAGAGCTAACTGGAGGACAAACGACATCTTCTATTTCATATGGAGCATGCAGTGGAAGCATTCCTACTGCTCCATATCAACTTAATCCGTTAGGAGGATATACTATATGTATTACTCTATGGTAAAACACTAATTTCGTTACTGTTCTAAGTCTAAAGAATCATAAATAACAACAAAATGAATACAAATTTCGCGTTCAATTCAAATAAATATGACCTTTGGGAAATCTATGAGGTTATAAAGAAATATTATCCAATTGGAATAAGTAGAAATGAAGGTAGAGGTATTTATTTAGAATACAAGGGCATTCAAGCATTGGAAAAAATAATTGCTGACAATATTCACAACAGTAATAATTATCAGGACAGATGGGAAAGTTTCACGACTCAAATTGGGAAGGAGTTAAATAAAGAAATCATTGGGACAACTTATGGTCAGGCTCCAAGCTTTAGTTCTTCAATAATTTTGCAAAAGAATGAACTTGAGGATTGTATTCATAAAAAAGAGCTACATTTTTCTGTGAGTCTAATCGGGAATTTCTACCAAATTTATGGCTTAGATACAACGACAGTTTTAGATGTAAAAGAACAGAAAGGTTTTCACGCCGTAAATGCAGTCACGACTTCTCCTTATGCAGCGTTTAAAGAATATTTTGAATTTGTAGAACGCAGAATACAGGAAAAATACCTGAATTACAAAATTGTCCCATTTGGATTTGGTCAGGCAATTATTAGAGGCTTGGAAGTTAGATACTTAGATGACTTCGACTGCTCAATTAACAAGGGGCTTTTCAATCACTTTTTGAGCGAAGAAAACATTTCAAAATTTATACGTGGTGATAAGAATTACGGCAAAGAAATGTGGGCAAAAAAAGAAGACTAAGAACATAAATAAAACGATAAAATGCAGGCAAGAGTTGTTTCTTGTCTGCATTTTCATCCGCCTAATCATCAAAAGGAAAACCTACTTCACCCGACAATCCAACAACTTCCGCTCCCCAATATAACCTTCTAGGTGGTCGCCAATAGCCAGTGGACCAACTCCTTCTGGCGTACCCGTAAAAATCATATCGCCCATCTGTAGCTTGAAGAACTTGGACACGTAACTGATGAGGTAATCAAAAGAAAAAATCAGGTCGGAGGTATTGCCTTGTTGTACCGTTTCGCCATTTTTATGGAGGTGAAAACCGATATTATTGGCTTTGAAGTCGTCCATTGAAATAAACTCACCCAGAACTGCCGAGCCGTCAAAGGCTTTTGCAATTTCCCAGGGATGCCCTTTTTCTTTGCAACGTGCCTGTACATCCCGCGCGGTCAGGTCTAAACCAAAGGTAATCTGGTCGTAGTATTTGTGGGCAAATTGCTCATCGACGTGCTTTCCATTTTTACAAATCTTCAATACAATCTCCGCTTCGTGGTGCAGGTTTTTCGTAAATTCCGGATAGTAGAATGGCTTTCGATTAATCAGCATTGCCGTATCAGGTTTCATAAAAACGAGCGGCTGCTTGGGAACGGGGCTGTTCATTTCCTTGGCATGATTGGCATAATTTCGACCGATGCAGATGATCTTCATTTGTAATGATAAATGATGAACTATGAATGATGAATACGCAATTCGTAATTAAAACTTAGGATTTAAGAGTCCTGTGATTTCTTTTACTTCACGCAGGGTTTGCTGGGCAACTTTGCGGATATTGGCGGAGGATTCCTGAATTTGTCGCTTGACATTTTTGCGGTCAGCATAGAGTTCCGCTTTTTTCTCGCGGAATGGCGTGGTCAGTTTGACCAATGCTTCAGCTACCGTGCCTTTGAGATCGCCATAAGACAGGCTGCTGTCATTATAGCCTTTTTTCATCTCATTATAGGTCTCTATCTCGCCAGAAGCTTTGAGTAGCATAAATAAATTGGCTACGCCCGCACTCATTTTACGTTCGCCACTTGCTTCGTCCATTTCTACTTCTCCAGCATCCGTGACGGCTGACTTGACTTGTTTGCGAATACGTTCTTCTTCTGCAAATACACCAATCCAGTGTTTTTCGCCTGCGCTTTTGCTCATCTTCCGAGTTGGGTCGGCAGTCGAAGCGATATTTGGTGTTTCGGTGAATAGTGTTTCTGGCAGAACGAAATATTCTTTCCCAAACTGGGTATTAAATCGCTGTGCAATATTACGCGCTAACTCTAAATGCTGCGACTGATCTTTGCCAACTGGCACATAATCCGCTTTATAAATCAAAATATCTGCTGCCTGTAATACGGGATAGTCAAATAGTCCTACTGAAATAAAGGAATCTTTTGAGCCTGCTTTTACCTGTGCTGATTTGTCTTTAAACTGCGTCATACGAGTCACTTCTCCATAAGAAGCCATGCAGTTGAAAATCCAGCCCAACTCTGTATGTTCTGGCACCAGCGATTGTATAAATAAACTTTCCGGTTGAATCCCACAAGCCAGTA
The DNA here is from genome assembly GCA_937951615.1 of uncultured Saprospiraceae bacterium. GTDB lineage: Bacteria > Bacteroidota > Bacteroidia > Chitinophagales > Saprospiraceae > JAHDEO01. The sequence continues at coordinate 192,297 of CALFBH010000041.1, forward strand.
AATTCAATGTCAAGTCCCAAACATTCTGACGGAGTTTATCGGCTTTATAAGGCATCGTTATGGCATGGTAATCTACTATACCATAAACACAGTCGTATTTTTCTTGTAAATCGACCCAGTTTTTGACTGCCCCGAAGTAGTTGCCGAGGTGCATATCGCCAGTAGGCTGAATGCAGGATAAGACTTGTTTTCTTTTTTCAGACATTTTTTGTTGTGTTGATGTGTTGTGGTGTTACTGTGTTAATGTATTGATGCTGCATAAATGGAAATACAAATACAAATTCAAATTCAAAAAACTATTGACAATAAGCCAATTAGTCAAATTGAACGTCGCGTTTAGTTGAGTCCAGGCACTTAAACGCAGACCTACGATACAAACATTTCTTTGCGAAGGAAAGTTCCTTTATCCCGCAACAGCAATGAATGAAATTTCGACATTGACAAACTTGGGCAAATTGACGACTTCGACCAATTCGCGTGCGGGGGCTGTATTTTCATCAAAGAACTCGGCATAAACTGCATTGATGCGGCTGTAATCATGCATGTCAGAAACAAAGACGGAGCATTTGACGATATTTTCATAGCTCAATCCAGCTTCTTTCAGCATTGCACCGATGTTTTTCATCACCTGACGCGTCTCGTCTTCGATACTGTCTTGCACCAATTCTCCTGTAGCTGGGTTGATAGCAATTTGGCCAGAGCCGTAAAGCATACCACCTGCTAGCACGGATTGATTATAAGGTCCGACGGGAGCGGGTGCATTTTTTGTATTGATAATTTTTTTCATAATGATTGGTGTATTGAGTGTACTGAGTTGATTGAGTAACTTAATTTACTCAACAAAAACAGAAACTAAAGAAGCCCCGCATACAGGTATGGGAGCTTCTTTTATCTTTTTTCAATTGCGTTAGTGTGGCTTATTCCTCGTCTTGGAAGACGATAGCGGGTTTGCCTCTATAATGTCCACACTCATCACAAACGTGGTGGCGCAATACTGGATTGCCACAATTGGTACAAGCCATTACATTGGGTACTGGCGTGTTGTAGTGTGTACGACGTTTACGTTTACGCTGCTTGGATATTTTACTCTTAGGATGTGCCATAATCTATCTTTTAAAACTTTTTCTTTATTGATTGAGGTTGCCTGTTGGGACAAACCTGTTATTTTATATTTATAATTTTTTCTTCAACTCAGCCCATATTGGATTAATGGTTTCTTCTTCTGATTCCACATCATCTGAACTTAGATAATCTAATACATTGGAATCACAAGTCGGGTCGCCTTCCTCGTTTGCACAAGGCACTCTTCTCATCGGAACACTCAGGCAGATGAACTCGTAAGCCTGTTGAGCAATATTGAGTTCTGTTTCTCCTGGCAACAGATATATGACCTGTTCTTCTTCCCCTCCTTCCTCACTGAATTTGACCAATAATTGTTCTTTTCCCTCTATTGGGAGATCACGTTCTTCAGCACATAGATCACAATTCACTTGAATTGTACCTTCAAAGGAAAAATCCAGTACAAACATGCCCGGTCGTTTTTCAAACGCCACTTCCAATTCAATATCTCCTTCTTCTAGCAATGCTTCTTCAAAGCTGCCAAAAAAGTGGCGGTCTACCTGAAAATTGAACAGGTGTTTGCCTTGCTTTAATCCCTGGAAAGGAATGGAATATTCTGATATTTTTTTCACTTCTGTTTATCTTTCCCAAAAACGTGGACGCAAAGGTAAGGAATTTGTGTGAAAACTGGTAGGGAACCTCAGGTGTTTTTTAGTGATTAGACTCAAATTTTGTGGTAAAGCGTTTTCAATCTCCATCTAAAGGTCATTCTCATAACGCTTCACCATCGCTTCCTGTGATTCTGCTTCTTCACTTGTGCCGAGCTGATCTTTCAGCATCTGCCCCATTGTCGGAAAGGTCGAACGCTCAATTTTCGATGCTGCACTCCATAGCTTTGACCGCATGAGGGCTTTTGCACAATGAAGAAAAACTTCTTCTATGGAGATGACGATACAGGTCTTTGGCGGGTTCTTTTCATCAGGAAACATTTCCAACAGGGCTATATCCGTAGAGATATATGCACTGCCATTCACTCTAAGTGTCTCATCCATACCAGGAATAAGAAAAAGCATCCCGATACGACCTGATTCTAGAATATTGGTCAGACTATCTAGTAGTTTGTTCCCTTTGGAGTCGGGAATAATAATTTCCTGCTGATTGAGAATTTTGACAAATCCGGGCTTCCCGCCTCTAGGAGAAGCGTCTACTTTTCCGTGCTGATTGCAGGTAGAAAGAATGAGAAATGGAGATTTTTCTATAAAATTGATTGCATGTTTGTCCAGAGCAGAAAGCTGTTTTTTACTCGCTCGCTCGCTGGGCAGACCGTATAGTTTTCTAAGTTGAGTCGCATTTTCTATTTTCACACTTATTATTTTTTCTTTTTAGGACGCAAGTCCTCCACTTCCTTTTGTCTTAATCCAGTCGATTTCATAATCAACTCTGTGGACATTCCATTTTTTATGAATCGCTTTGCGACTTCTGTCCTTTTTTCTTCTCTTCCGCCTTTTTGTGCAGTTTCTATCTCCTTTTTGATGTTTTTATAGTATTCCAAGTAGCTTTCGTGCAGTTCTCGCTCGGCAGGCTCCATTTTTTCTACTTCTGCAGTGGCTGCTGTTTCAAGGTAATCGCAGGCTTCTTTATATATCTCTTCGGCTAATGACATCTTATTCTATTCAGTTAAGCACCCTGTTTTTCAGGGGCTTAGAGTTTGTATTAAAAAAAATTACTAAAAACTTTACAAAAGTACAAAAAATAAAAACAGACCTAAGGTTGAATTTGCCGTTTTACAAATAAGAAAAAATAGGTCTTCTTTCACATTTATGTCATTTTTTCAACATATCAACACATTTAGAGCTACATTTATACTACAAATATCGGTGTAATGATTATGACATATTTAAAGTCCTAAATAAAAACAAATTACGCAAAGAAATACAAATACATTAAGGAGAATACCAATTATTATCTTATTAATTCAATTCCTCACCTTTTCCCTTTCATGTCACAACAACCTGAATCAATTTAAGGCTCATAAAATCAATTCAAAATACTTATTATCAGTATTTTACAATAAAAGCAATCGCCCATTTTCATCATATTTGGCACAAAAAACGAATTGCATATACCAATTTAAAAGTCCAATTTTGATACTGTAATTGTAATTGCCCCTAATGAACAATAATTGTAATTGATTTTTTTAACCTAAACTTTTTATCATGTTGGATTGGATTGATAAAGTTCTCAAATGGCTTGGTATATACGATGATACCGAAGGCTGAGTTTGCTATATTTTATCATCTGCAAGAAGAAGATACACAGCAAACTTTGTACAAAAGTAAAATTCTTATGGCAATTTGAATTTTGTTTACAGGCACTAAAGGGAAAAACCTCACGGCAAATGGTAAATGTGCCTGCTCTTCTTTGAAAAATTAAAAACGAACTAGTTTATCTCGATACACCACAGTGAGAAATACACTTTTTAATGTTCGTTTTACCTTGCAGTTTTTAAGCAAACTTACTTAGAACTCTATTTCTTGTATGGTTTAGTTTATTGAATTACCCAAGATTCGCGTTCCAGAGTAAACCACTTCCATATCCACTTTCTTAATTTCCCCTTACACCCACTTCGCTTCATGCGGATGGGCTTTTTGTGTTTTTATGTATAAAAAACACTATATATTGCTTTTCTACCTAAAAATATCAATAATATATTCTATAAGACGCCATCAAAGGACAAAAGAGTATATCATTTTTGTACTCACAAAACAAAAACAAACAACTCATAATCAACTTATTAAAAAACAACTTTCTTTAAAAATCAACTCAAATTACATCACAAACTTGAATTGATTAGTAAGTAGAATAGCTGCACCTTTGAGCTGTACAATGTTTTTCTCTGCTGAGTTTCTTCTTGTATAAAGATGATGTTTCCTCCAGAGTTCAGTGTTCCTTTTTTTAGCCTTTTAAGGTCCACTGAACTCATTTTTTTTGTCCTTACCTTTCATTTTTCACATTCCTAAGCATAATCGTTTCCTACTTTATTCAGATAAATATCGGTGAATTAATATATGAGAGATTGTGCATTGAAACCTCGTCAAAGTCTTTTTCTCATTTCCTTCATTTGAATACAGAACCTCTTAAAATGGAGCGTAAGCCATTTTTTGTGGATTAATGCTTGATTACTGCGCAATATATACGCATTAAATCAAGCGATTCCAGCTCACACAAGCTTTATTTAGACGAAATAGCATCAAATATAAAACGAAAAAACAACACTAAGTATCTTTAAATCAGACAATTAAAAAATGAAGATTTTAAAAAAAAGCTCAAATTAAACATCAAACTTGAATTGATTAGTAAGCAGAATAGCTGCACCTTTGAGATGTACAATGTTTTTCTCTGCTGAGTTTCTTCTTGTATAAAGATGATGTTTCCTCCAGAGTTCAGTGTTCCTTTTTTAGCCTTTTAGGAATATTGAACTCTTTTTTTGTCAACTACCTTCCTACTACCACTTTTTTCCCCACTACTTTCCCTTCTACATTCAGGACAACAAAATAGATGCCCGACGTCAATTGATATTGCTTCGCAGAAAAGGAGTACTGGTGTACACCACTAGCTTTATTCCCTTCGATTAACTGAGCAATCTTGCGTCCCATTCCATCATACAAACTCAATTGTATATGACTGCTATTGGGTAAGCGATAAGTGATGCTTGTATTTTCAGCAAAAGGATTAGGTGAATTATCTATTGTTATTTCAGTACTGGCTATGGCTTGTGTAATATCCACAGGTACATCTTCCAGCACTTCTATTTGCTGATTAAGGGGTATATCTGTAATGACCTGCGTACCACAACCCGGCCAGCGAATAATCAGCGAGTCAATCTCTGCGATATCCTCCAAGCCAAAATGCACAATGCTCGAATGTTGTGAAGCATGACTGGAACCACCGCCCACTTCACGCATCAGTGTACGTCCACCAGCCTTCAGCAACAGATGCGCTCCAAAACCATCACGGTTATTTTCCACACCAGTCAATTTCACTTTTAGCCAATTGTGGTCATTATTCAAATCATTTCTATACAGGATAATATGTTCATAATAATCGGGTTCAAATAAAAATTTATTCACCACCACGACCAGCATATCTAGGTCGCCATCATTATCATAATCTCCCATCGCCATTCCACGGGCTACATGATGGTCATCTACGCCCAGCGTATCCGCAATATTTGTGAATGTGCCATCTCTATTATTCCGATACAATTTATTAGGATCTCCTATTGTCGTTGCAATAAATTGTGCTGCGGGTATGTAACCATTCGCAACATATAAATCTAGGTAAGAGTCATTATCATAGTCAAAAAACGCATTGCCCCAGCTTGTGACCAATAGTGTATCCACAGCAGTATTTTCGACTCCGGCAGCTGTAGCAACATCTATAAAACTTCCATCTCCTTCATTTCTCATCAAGACATTCCTGCCCAAATTGGAAATGTAATAGTCCAAATCAAGGTCTTCATCATAATCGCCAACGGCAATCCCCATTGCATATATCCCAACATCAGATCCTGAACTTTGACTGACATCTGTATAGCCACCTGAGGGGTAATTATTTTCAATCAATACATTGGGATGAACCCATTCACCAAAATCATTAGCGACCAGAATATCTAGATCGCAATCATTATCGTAGTCCGTTGCTGCTGCTGCCAAACCACAGCCCTCGGTCAATAGTCCTTCTTCCGATGCTACTTGTGTAAATGTGTTGTCGCCATTATTCATGTATAGAAAATCAGGATAACAATTATGTGCAAAACCTATAAGCTGATTCGTTATGGTGTCTGAAATAAACCCAACCTCCTCCACATAATTTGTAGCATAAATATCCAGATAACCATCCAGATTAAAATCGCCAAAGGTTGCCCCTGCTGTCCACGCGCTGTCTAATATACCAGCCGTGACCGAAATGTCTGTAAACGTTCCATCTCCATTATTATAATATAAAAGACAGTGTGCATTGCTGGAATTGGAAAAATTAAATCCTCGCGTCCCAATAAATACGTCTCGGAATCCATCATTGTCAATATCGCCAGTCGCTACACTATGCGACATGACATCCGCTGTGTGTATCAAGCCTGCATCCATACCTTTTTCAGTGAATGTACCATCCCCATTATTTTGATACAAACGGTCTCTGTCCTCCCCTCCTGTTACATAGATATCTGCAAAGCCATCATTATTATAATCAAAAAAAGCTGTGCCGCCACCCATGAATTGTTCGTGATCGACCAGAAAGTCTATCCCTGCATCATAGCTCACGTCGGTAAAATTCTGCGCCAGGCTCATCGTAGGCAGAAAAAAACTAATGGCTAATAATTGTATGTAGAATTGTTTCATCGTCATATAAAATTAGAATATTTTGGAAAATACATTACCAAAGATAACCATTTCAAATAGTTAATGCATGACAAACAGCGGACAAGTTGCCCGAAAAGAAAGTAAAAATTTATTACTTTTGAAAAAAATTTCTTCTATGCAAAAGCTATGTTTTTTTTCCTGCTTAATTCTAATGCTCCTAATCGGACAATCTTGTAAAAAGGATGATGATTCCAATCAATCTGTATTGAGCGAGTTGGATAAGAACCTCTTGGCAGCACTCGAAAACACTTCCAATGGCACAGGTAATGCTGCTTATGTTTTACCCGAAAGCAATGATTTCGACAACATCCCTCAAGATCCCAATAATCCATTAAATGATGCAAAAGTAGTACTGGGAAAACTGTTGTTTCACGAGCCAGCTCTAGCTATTTTCGCTCGTAAACCACAGGGTTTGAATACATATTCCTGCGCAACCTGCCATAATGCAGCCGCAGGCTTTCAGGCTGGGCGGGCGCAAGGTTTGGGCGAAGGTGGAAAAGGCTTTGGTACTTATGGAGAAGGGCGGGAACTCGACCCAACTTATTCTACTGCTTTTCTAGATGTACAACCCATCAAAAGCCCTAGTATCCTCAATGTAGCTTATCAGACAAATATGCTGTATAATGGCCAATTTGGCGCGACTGGTGTAAATACCGGCACAGAAACGTTCTGGACACTGAACACCCCAAAACAAGCCAATTTTCTCGGCTACGAAGGCGTAGAATCCCAAGCTATTGGTGGACAAACGGAACATCTACAAGGCATTGACGCCAGTTTTTTTGAAGGCAATGAAACGTATAAAAATCTGTTTAATGAGGCTTTTTCTGATTTGCCTGAAAACCAGCGCATGAACGACACCACATCTGGCTTGGCCTTAGCTGCCTGGGAGCGCACAGTATTCCCACAACAAGCTGCTTTCCAGCGATGGCTGAAAGGTGACTACACCGCTATGACCGAACAGGAAAAAACAGGAGCTGTTCTATTTTTCGGAAAAGCAGGCTGCTACGAATGCCATAATGGTCCAGCACTCAACTCCATGGCATTTTATGGCTTAGGCATGAATGACCTAATCGGCCCTGGCATCTTCGGCAGTGAACCTTCTAATGGCCCCACCAACCGCGGACGCGGTGGCTTCAATAGCAATGCAGACGATGATTATAAATTTAAAGTTCCTCAATTATACAACCTGAAAGATTCTCCGTTTTATGGACATGGCTCTACTTTCAGTTCCATTTATGATGTAGTCGCTTATAAAAATGCAGCCATCCCTGAAAATTCTGCTGTGCCAGCCACGCAACTCGCCGAGCAGTTTGTGCCTTTAGGTCTTTCAGAGAGTGAGGTCGAAGCGATTACCGTTTTTATTGAAGATGCCCTGCACGATGGCAACCTAACACGCTATGTACCAGAGTCTTTACCTTCTGAATACTGTTTTCCCAATAATGACGCACAATCGCAAATCGATTTAGGCTGCCAATAAGGAGAAATCAAATTCAAAAGACCTATACAATTCATCATTTATCATTCATATTCCATCATTAGAAAATGTATTATCTTATAAAAATCGTTCTTTCAGCTGCTCTTATCATGCTGATTTCTGAAATTGCCAAACGCAGTAGCTTTTGGGGTGCAGTCTTAGCTTCGCTACCTTTTATTTCTATTATTGCCTTCATTTTTTTATACGAAGAAACAAAAGATGCCAAACAAGTAAGCAATTTGTCCATAGATATTTTCTGGCTGGTCATTCCTTCACTTGCTTTATTCATTGCTTTGCCAATTTTTTTAAAAAAAGGATTCAATTTTTATCTATCTCTTGGACTTGCCGCTCTGGTAACAATTGCTTGTTACTACTTGATGACGCTTGGACTAAAGAAATTTGGTATACTATAATTGCGCTTATCGCAAAATTAGAGCATCGTTTTCCTTAACTTTGCTTATAGTTATTCATAAATCTAATCAATTGATTCATCATGAAAAAAACAATATTGCTATTATGCGCTGCATTAATTAGCATCAGCGTATTTGCACAGAAAAAAGAAATTACCAATCAGGACATCTGGTACAGCCCTACTTTCCGCGCCAATTATGTTCCCGGATTTAATTTCCTTAAAGACGGGCAACATTATTCCCGCACAGAAGCAGGAAATATTGTCAAATACGATATCACAACAGGTGAAAAAGCAGGAACTATTTTCGATGGTAAAAATATGGGAGATGCCGGAGAGTTTGGCAGCTATGTTTTTAGTGATGATGAACGCAAAATTGTTTTAGAAACAGATGCGAAACAGATTTACCGCCATTCTAGCCTAGCCAATTATCATATCTGGGACAGAGATAAAGCAAGTCTGACTGCGGTATCCGATGCCGGCAAGCAACGCAATGCCACACTTTCTCCTGATGGCAGCAAAATCGCTTATGTTCAGGACAATAATTTATTTTATAAAAACCTGACAGATGGAAAAACAGTACAAATTACCGATGATGGTAAAAATAATGCGATTATAAATGGTGTTACAGACTGGGTTTATGAAGAAGAGTTTGGCATTGTGCGAGTATTTGAATGGTCTCCTGATGGTAGTCGAATTGCTTTTTTGCGATCTGACGAAAGCCAGGTCAAGGAATTCACCATGCCTATGTATAAAGGTGAATTATATCCTGAATACGTTACTTTCAAATACCCAAAAGCAGGAGAAGACAATGCTCTCGTGACCCTGCACATGTACGACTTAAAAAAAGATAAAACCAAAAAAATAAAGCTGAACGATAAGCCAGACATGTATATTCCGCGCCTCAAATGGACAAAAGATGCCAATCAATTGTGTGTCTTCCAAATCAATCGCCATCAAAATGAGCTGGATTTATTTTTGGTCAATGCCAAACGTGGCAAAGCCAAATCATTGCTCAATGAAAAAAATAAATATTATGTCGACATCCACGACAATCTCACCTTTTTGGAAGATGGAAAACATTTTATATGGACAAGTGAACAGGATGGCTACAACCATATTTACCTGTATAACATGAAAGGAAAGCTGGAAAAGCAACTCACAAAAGGCAAGTTTGAAGTGACCAATTTTTATGGTGTAGATGAGGTAAATGGCTTAGTATATTATCAAGCAGCCGAAGAGTCTCCGATGAATCGTGAAGTTTATTCTGTTGATTTAAAAGGAAAAAACAAGCAAAAACTCTGCAAACAGGAAGGTTCTAATAGAGCACAATTCAGCAAAACTTTTGATTATTTTGTCAATACACACACTGCTGCTAACACACCTGGCACTTATACCGTCCACGATGGTCGTGGCAAATTGGTCAGAACGATTGAAGATAATCAACCTTTAAAAGAAAAGCTGACCGAATATGCCATCAGCCTGCCGGAGTTTTTTGAAATGAAAACCAGTGAAAATGTAAAACTGAATGGCTGGATGATTAAGCCGCCAAATTTCGATCGGTCTAAAAAATATCCTGTCCTGATGTATGTATATGGCGGACCGGGTAGCCAGACTGTACAAAATAGCTGGGGCGGGGCGAATTATTTATGGTATCAATCCCTTGCTCAGCAAGGCTATATTATTGTATCTGTCGATAACCGTGGCACAGGTGCGCGTGGTGAGGAATTTAAAAAAATGACTTATCAGCAATTAGGTAAATACGAAACAATGGATCAGATAGAAGCCGCAAAATGGCTGGCTAAAAAGTCTTTTGTCGATGCTGGTCGTATCGGCATCTGGGGCTGGAGTTATGGTGGTTATATGTCTTCTTTGTGCTTATTCAAAGGCAGTGATGTGTTTAAAACGGCTATTGCTGTTGCGCCCGTCACCAATTGGAAATGGTATGACACCATATATACAGAGCGTTTTATGCGCACACCTCAGGAAAATCGGGACGGCTATGAAGACAATTCTCCTATTAATCATGTTGAGAAAATGAAAGGCACTTACCTACTGATTCACGGTATGGCTGACGATAATGTGCATGCACAAAATTCTTATGAAATGATTAATGCACTGATTGCTGCAAATAAGCAATTTGATACTTATTTTTACCCCAATCGCAATCACGGAATTTATGGTGGTGTTACTCGTCTACATTTATTTGATAAAATGACTGACTTTATTTTGAAAAATCTATAAAATATAATGGCTGACATTCAAAAATTAGAAACTATTGCTTCACAGGTGCGCCGCGACATCATTCGAATGGTGCATCAGGCTACTTGTGGGCATCCTGGTGCTTCTCTCGGTTGCGCCGACTTTTTTACTGCACTTTACTTTGAAGTACTTGACCATGATAATGACTTCAATATGAAAGGAGAAAATGAAGATGTATTTTTTCTTTCTAATGGGCATATTTCTCCAGTCTGGTATAGTGTGCTGGCACGTAGTGGCTATTTCCCTGTAGAGGAATTGGCGACTTTCCGTAAACTGAACTCTCGTTTACAGGGACATCCAGCTACCCACGAAGGCTTACCTGGAATCAGAATTGCTTCCGGTTCGCTAGGGCAAGGACTTTCAGTGTCTATAGGTGCAGCACTTACAAAACGCCTCAATGGTGATGACAAACTTGTTTATTGTCTGACTGGTGATGGTGAATTACAGGAAGGACAGGTTTGGGAAGCTATGATGTTTGCTGCTCATCATAAGGTAGATAATATTATCGCCACCGTCGATTGGAATGGTCGCCAGATTGATGGTGATAATGACGATGTGATGAGCCTCGGTGATTTACCTGGTAAATGGGCTACATTCGGCTGGGATGTACTCCACATGGATGGGAATAGCATGGACGATGTACTCAAGGTATTCAGTGAAGCTAAGTCCAGAACAGGCAGAGGGAAACCTGTTGTCATTTTGATGAAAACAGAAATGGGTTATGGTGTAGATTTTATGACCGGTACACATGCCTGGCATGGTAAGGCTCCAAATGATGAAGAGACAACTAGTGCCTTATCTCAATTAAAAGAAACTTTAGGCGACTACCCTATTAATTAAAATTTTAGACAAAAATTTCATGATAAATATAGAAAGTTATGGCAAAAAAGCCACCAGAAATGGTTTTGGAGATGGCTTGCACGAAATAGGTCAGCAAAATCCTGATGTTGTTGCACTCTGTGCCGACTTAGTTGGATCTTTAAAAATGCAGGCTTTTATTAAAGATTTTCCAGAACGTTTCTTTCAGGTTGGTGTGGCGGAAGCCAATATGATGGGTATTGCTGCTGGATTAGCGACCAGTGGAAAAATTCCTTATACTGGTACATTTGCCAATTTTTCGACAGGACGGGTTTATGACCAAATTCGCCAGTCTATTGCATATTCACATAAAAATGTAAAAATATGTGCTTCACATGCTGGTATATCGTTAGGAGAAGATGGGGCAACTCATCAAATCATGGAAGATATTGGTATGATGAAGATGTTACCAGGAATGACCGTTATCAATCCATGTGATTATTTACAAACAAAACAAGCTACTATAGCTATTGCTGAGCATTATGGTCCTGTTTATCTGAGATTTGGACGTCCCAGTTGGCCAATGTTTATTACAGAAGACCACAAATTTGAAATCGGAAAGGCTTTACAACTTAGTAAAGGAAAAGACGTCAGTATATTTGCAACAGGTCATTTAGTATGGGAAGCCGTTGAAGCTTGCAAACAATTAGAATCAGAAGGAATCAGTTGTGAACTCATCAATATCCACACCATCAAACCTTTAGACGAAGAAGCTATTCTCGACTCTATAAGCAAAACCCACTGTGCAGTAGTAGCCGAAGAACACCAGATACTTGGTGGACTTGGAGGCAGTATCGCCCAGTTACTTGCATCAAAACTTCCCACTCCCATAGAATTTGTTGCTACAAATGATACTTTTGGAGAAAGCGGTACAACAAGTCAATTAATGTCCAAGTATGGTCTGACCAGTTCAAATGTTGTAGATGCGATAAAAAAAGTACTCGATCGAAAATAACAATCGATTCTTTTTCAGAAAAGGACATAAAAAAAGAGCTACTCAATTAATTGAGTAGCTCTTTTTTATTTAACCAAACTGGTATTTTATTAATAACCAGCTCCTGGATTTCCAGAATAAATGGTGCTTCCTCTTGAAGAACCAGGTGTGTCTTTACCAACACTATCCCAGTTGCCATCGTAAGCAGGGCGTCCCATTTCAGCTTCGCCTCTAGCGACTCTGAATTCTACACGACGATTCATGTATTGAGCTTGTTCCTTAGTACGATTTCCGCTATGGCCGTCACCTAAACCTGAAACAATTGGATTAGCTTCTCCACTGTACTGAAGTACTAAACGGCTTCTATCGATTCCATAGTTATTCACTAAGTAGCTGATAGATTTTTCTGCACGTTTGTAAGACAGAACATCATTGTATGGATTTGGCAAGCGAGCATCTGTGTGACCAGTTACAACAACCTGCAAGCCAGGACAACGCAACATAGTGTTAGCTATGTGGTGCAATTGTGGATAAAATTCTGGCTTGAGGTAGTACTTGTCTAAATCATAATGAACCATAGGTAAAAACCACTCATTAGAACATACTTCTGGAGTAGGTGGAACAGGCACATTATCTATCCAACGAGCATTTCCGATAGCAATTACATCTGCTTCAGTAAGTCCTGGATTATCAGGTGGAATCTGTGCGATACCATCAGGATCTACAGGATAGCCAGGAGGAGAATAAGGCTCCTTATCTTGGCAATCAGGTACACCATCACTATCGCTATCAAGCGTTACACCGCGAGTATCAACAGGACAATCAGCAGGTGTGTTAGGCTCTCTATCCAATTTGTTAGGTACACCATCACCATCATCATCATCCAGCGTATCACCAGAAACTTTCTGAGTATTTACTGCAATCTGCTGATAAGGCGCATCCAAAGGATTCAACCACCAAAGTGGTTCTACACGCTTTTTGAAGCTTCCTAAGTGGAAATTTAAGCGAAGGTTAGTGTAATGAGGAACATCTACGTCACGAGTGAAATCTACATCTGAGTTAGGTGTAGTTCCTGAATCGTGCCAGCGATAACCGTCTAATAAGTCATCATCTGTAAAAGTAGATTGATGCTCAAGAGATAAAGTTATACGCTTGTTTAAGTGATAACCAACACCAACACCAACGTTACCAATGGCTTTACCAACTCTGTTGGCTTTGTCTGTTTTATCAGAAGTACCACCTATGTTCCATAGATTACCCCATACTTCACCAGGTGTTTCGAATTCTCCGTCAAGAATGTCATTAATCAAGATTTGACGAATTTCTTTTCTACCTTCTCTGGTATCTCTATCTAAATCTCCTCCAGCACCAATTCTTGCACGTAAATTATTAAATTCACTTTCATAGATGTTACCACCACTAAGTGCATCATAACTCATGCTGTAAAGATTACCTCCAATACCACCAAAAACAAATAAATCCCATTTGTTTCTTTCCTTGTGAAATTTCAGGTTATTCAGTGTAATGATACCCTGAACTGCAGCCTCTATGTACTTGTTTTCATAATTTGCAAACCATGGTACACCAGAACCGACTCTTCTAACTTCATCCAAACCATTAGGATTGAATACAATCTGAGAACCATATCCTCTGTCTCCGACAGTACGTAGTTCTCGGTTTTGATAAGCCGCTGCCATGTTAGGCTGGAAATTTACTCCTTTAGTCTGTCCATAGTGACCTGTTAGTCTGACAGAGAATAAATATCCCATTGATTTACGTACAGAAGCACCAAATGCATACCCAGGAATACCTGGCCATGGATTGACGTCACCTGTAATCATGAAAATACCTCCGTGCAATCCAAGTTCCCACATGTCCCTTGGCTTAGAAGGATATTTTGTTTTCCCAGCTTTCCACTCTTTATGTTGGCCATCTGGATCTTTTACAACATCATCATCGTAGATGTTAGGTTGGGCAAAGGCCATGGTCCCGAAAAGGAACGCGAGGGCCAATGCAGATAAAAAGTTGAGTCTCCTTGTCATAGGGTTGTCTTTTTAGTTAATTAAAAAAATTGTTATAAATATTTTGAGTACCTAAGTAATATAAGACCTTACTAACTACAAAAGTAGTTTTTTTTTTTGGTGAAGCAAACGTTTTCCAACTTTTTTTGGGAAAACCCTTACATCAGTATCATTTTACATAAACTTTTGACAGGTAATGAAGCAATATGTCACCACTTTCTTCTAATGTATTTCCAAAAGTTATTATTCCTTCCTCATGTCCTCCCATAATTAATATCTTTTCGGTCTTGAGATTTCCTATATTATATAAGCGTTTTATCTCAAATCCCATGTCTTTTGTTCCATAAGCTATTTTATCAGAAGTAGTTGGTACTTTATTCTTTAATTGTTCCCACATTTTATAATGGTGTACATGAATAACTGAATTATACTCACCATCCTCTAATTCATATATCATGGCATGTGTGAGTGCTTCGGAAGAAGATTTAATCAAGCCTAAACAGTGGATCTTATTTTTGTTTATATCATACGATGTAACTACTGAGAAATGCTGTGGTTCTAGTTTATTCAGTGCCCCTGTCTGAGTTCCTGTAATAATAAATTGTCGCGGGTTTTCAGGATGCCTGATGCTAATGTTTCCATAAGCTATCTCGCTATCTTTATAAACACCTATTAATTTTTTATCAAAGAGTTTTTTTCTCCAATAATTGATTTCTTTTAAATACTTAATATCAGGCGGAGGTGCTTTTTGCCACACACACTCATATTTTATATAGCCTTCATCAATTACCATAATATTATTTATCCTCAAAAAGTGCTTTTATGCTTTCTTCATCTGCCCTGCATATACCTCGTTCTGTAATCAGTGCTGTAATCAATCGTGCTGGTGTTACATCAAAGCTATAATTTTGAGCAGAACTCTCTTTAGGCGAAAGCCGTACTTTTTTCATTTCTCCTTGATGCCATCCTTTCATATATAGGACTTCATCTTCGTTTCTGACTTCAATCGGAATTTCTTTTATGCCATCCTTAATATCCCAGTCAATCGTAGATGAAGGCAGCGCTACATAAAATGGAACATTATTGTCTTTTGCCGCGAGTGCTTTCAGGTATGTACCTATTTTATTTGCTACATCTCCTGTAGCAGTTGTGCGGTCAGTTCCGACTATACACATATCTACCATATCATGTTGCATAAGATGCCCTCCTGCATTATCCGTAATAATAGTATGGGGAATATCATATTTACTTAACTCCCAGGCGGTGAGTCGTGCGCCTTGATTGCGAGGACGGGTTTCATCTACCCAAACATGAACATCAATGCCTTTGTCATGAGCTTGATAAATAGCTGAGGTTGCTGTTCCCCAATTTACACAAGCTAGCCATCCTGCATTACAGTGGGTAAGAATATGGACAGTTTTACCCTGTTTTGCTTCACTTATATTTTCAATCAACTTTATGCCGTGTTCTCCAATTCTACGACAAGTCTCAATATCCTCCTTTTTTATTTGCTGTGCAATCTCAAAGGCAGTTTTTATCCTTTCTATGGGGTCATCGATTTCAAGAATCTTACAAAGTTGTTTACGAATAGCCCACTGAAGATTGACTGCGGTAGGACGAGTTTCCAGTAATTGTTGCGCACATTCCTGTAAATATTCAACCGCATTCTTTTTTTCTTTTGCTTCAATTGCCGCAAAGTACATCCCAAAAGCAGCCGTAACTCCTATTAGTGGCGCACCTCTTACCCACATTTCCTTAATTGCCCTAGCTGTATCATTTACAGTCTTTAACTGTGCAACTTTGAGTTCATGTGGCAGAAATCGCTGGTCAATGATATTGACAATACTATCATTTTCCTGATTCAGCCAGATTGATTGATTGGACTGACCACTTATTTTCATAAAAATACCGAATATGTCTTACGACTTATTATTATCTTTTGTTTCAAATTTTTCATAAAAATAAGCCTAAACACCACATTTAATCAAAGATTAAACAATAATTAATTGTTAAGCAATTTATCTAATGCGATTTCCATTGCAGTAGTCGAAGTTTCAGTTGGAGAAGAATTGACTTTATACACCTGTTCCAATGCCATTTTAATTGTATTAGAAACATCACTAAATACAGCATCATCCGTCCGCTCTGCTTCCGGTTGCATAAAGTAAGCAAATACCCGAGCCATTCCACAATTGGCAATAAAATCAGGAATCAGACTTATCTTCGAATCGACATGTTTGGCCGTAGGTCCGAAAAACACCTGATCGTCCACAAAAGGTACATTCGCACCGCAGGACATAACTTCTAAGCCATTATCCATCAATGCATTTATTTGTTCACGGGTAATTAATTTTGAGGCCGCTCCTGGAATAAATATATCTGCTTTTACATTCCAGATGCGCTTGTTCAATTCATCAAATGGAATCATATTATTTGCACGAAGTTTATTGCCGTCTTTATTCCAAAACAACTCTTTTACTTCTTCCAAACCTAAGCCATTTTCACTAATAACTCCTCCATTTCTATCTATAATACCCACAATTTTCGCACCTGCATGTGCAAGGGAGATACCTGCTGCCGATGCCACATTTCCCCAACCCTGCACAATAACTCTTTTGCCTTCTACACTACTTTTTCTAAATATTTCATAATGGTGTTTTGCTGCTTCTGATACACCATATCCGGTAATCATATCAGCAATCGTATATTTTTTTGGACCATCAGGTGTATAGTTTGGGTCTTCTATTATTTTGGAAACGCCTGTTCTTAATCCGCCCAAAATTCTGATTTTTTCTCCCTTATTAGGCTTATAATGACCATTTACAATCCCTTCTTGTGGATGCCACAAACCCAAATCCTCCGTTATATCAATCACCTCCCTTATATCCACATCAAGGTCGCCTCCTGTACCATAATAATTTTTCAACAGGGGAAAAACAGCCTTATACCAGCGCTGTAATACGCCCTCATGCCGTGGGTCACGCGGATCAAAATTGATACCAGATTTAGCACCACCAATAGCCGGACCACAAACCGAAAACTTCACTTCCATTACCTTTGCCAGTGAAACAACTTCTTCTTTGTTCAGCCCCTTTCTCATTCGTGTACCACCTCCAGCAGCTCCTCCCCTGAGCGAATTGATGACAACCCAACCTTGCGCATCTGTTTCTGCATCATTCCATTCAAAAACAATTTCCGGTGGAGTATTTTTATATTTTTCTAATAAACCTTCCATCTGTTTGATAATTTTATGTTTTTACAAACATAGTTGTCATGGCAACTATTTGTCCTGCAAATGTAATCATTAGCTTAATCAAATTCACTAAATCTATTATCAAAATTTTATCACAAAAACATTGTACGCATATTATCTACTTTTGTAACGGACTATTCACAATAAATTCAAACAGCTTCTTACATTTTCGTACTTTTGTTTTCAAAGAATTAAAGCATGCTTGATAACTGGTTGAAACCTGTTGATATAAAAAACATCCTGTCACTACGCAATCTTTCTGTCCATCAATGGGGCAGAGTAGCAGACATTCATTTAAAAAAACTGCCTGAGCTGAGTCAGGTCAAACTGGCAATCGTAGGTATAGAGGAAGCATCTGCCAATGCTGTGCGCAGACATCTCTACACCATGACTGCCCCAGTTAAAAAATTCCCTATTGCTGATCTCGGTAATTTCCGTAAGGTACATCCCGAATTCATTATCCCGGTATTGACTGAATTGCTAAAAAGCAATATTATCCCCATTATAATAGGCGGTCATCACGCTTTCACTTATGCACAGTACAAGGCTTACCAGTCGCTTAATGACTTAATCAACGCTGTTGTGGTAAATGAGCGCATTGCTTATACGACCGATAGGCGGAAAAAAGACAAGGATTATTTTTACCTGAATAAAATACTGGAAGATAAACAGCATTTTTTGTTCAATCTGAGCCATATTGGGCATCAGACCCATTTTATTGATGCTAAAACATTGTCTTCTTTTGACAAAAAAGGGTTTGAATGCATTCGATTAGGTAAGATCAAGGATAATTTACAGGAAGTAGAACCTTTAATCCGCGATGCAGACATGCTGAGTTTTGATATTTCTGTTCTAAAGCAGTCGGAAGCTCCAGGACATCAGCTTCCTTCGCCGAGCGGTATTTTTTCGGAAGAGGCTTGTCAGATTGCGTATTATGCTGGGATGAGTGATAAAATGCGGTCTTTTGGACTCTATGGTTTTCATCCGCCTCATGATATGCGCGACCAAACTGCCCAACTTGTTGCCCAGATGATTTGGTATTTTTCGGATGGTTATTGTCATCGCTTGGAAGATTTGCCGATTAATGCGCAGAAATTTACGCGTTATGCGGTCAATGTGAAGCATACTAAGTATGAGTTGGTTTTTTGGAAAAGCAATAAAAGTGAACGGTGGTGGGTGCAGATTCCGACGATTAGTAATAAGAAGCAAAAGCGTCATCAGGTGATTCCCTGTTCGCTTAATGATTATAATATGGCTTGTCGGGGGGAAATTCCTGATCGTTTGTTGTATGCTTCTAAGCGGTTTGTTTGAGTTTTGTTTTGGTTACCTGGACTTTAATTGGGTTGCGCATCGGGATGTTTTTTGAACCACTAAGGAACTGTAAGAAAAGGGTGTTTTGAGCTTTTTTATTGTAGTAATTTTTCTAATTTAATGCCTCTCGAACCTTTTATTAGGAAAAAATGGTTTTGGAAATTTTGTTTTTCAAACCAGTCTTTTAATGCCTCCACATCTTTAAAGTGCTTTTCTTTTTTTGCTACTTTTTCAAATTCTGCACCGACTAGTAATACTTTTTCAAATATCGAATTTTCTAATCGTTCTACTATTTTTGCGTGTTCTTTCCTGCTTTCCTTGCCTAGCTCTAACATATCACCCAATATGACAATTTTAGGCAAATCTGTTTTTAAATCTACAAAATTTTCAATGGCTATGCGCATACTGGTTGGATTGGCATTATAGGCATCTAGTAGGTACTGATTGGTTTCTTTTTTTATAAATTGAGAACGATTATTCGATGGGATATAATTTTCCAGCGCTTCTTGTATCGACTTGGCTTTTATTTTAAAATGAGTTCCAATCACAACAGCCGTCAGGATATTATTGAAGTTATAAGTACCAATTAACTGGGTTTTTATTGTAATCGCTCTGCTTGGGAGCGTTTCTAAATGAACTTGCACAAATGGACTTGCCCCTGCTGGCTCAATTTTAAATTGCTTATTGTCTCCTTCTCCGTAAGGAATATAAGTTGCTGCTTCAGGTATCAGGTTTTGTAGATGCGTTTCATCCCGATTGACGAATATGGTTCCGCCTGTCTCGGCAAGATAGCGGTACATTTCCGATTTGGTTTGTTTTACGCCTTCAAAACTGCCAAAACCTTCCAGATGCGCTTTACCTACATTGGTTATCAAGCCAAAATTCGGTTCAGCAATTCTACATAAAAAGTCTATTTCGCCAATATGATTTGCGCCCATTTCTATGACTGCCATTTCGGTATCTTCTGGCATTGCCAACAAGGTGAGCGGAACACCAATATGATTATTAAAATTTCCTTGTGTAAAATGTGTTTTAAAAGTAGAAGCCAATACCGTACTGGTCAGTTCTTTGGTCGTTGTTTTACCATTTGTTCCAGTGATGGCAATGATTGGAATATTAAATTGCCGGCGGTGGTAACGGGCTAAGTCCTGTAAAATTTTCAAGGTATCTGCTACCTGAATAAGTTGGTCATTTTTGGCTAGATTTTTATCGCTGACCAGCGCATAGGCTGCACCTTGCTCAAGTGCCTGCAAAGCATATTTGTTTCCATCAAATCGCTCTCCTTTCAGTGCAACGAACAGACAAGCTTTCGGCAGTTTTCGACTATCTGTGCTGACGACCTTACAGCTTTTGAAAATTTTGTAGAGGCTTTTTATATCCATATCTCAAAAATAGCAAAAGCCTTTCCATAAGGAAAGGCTTTGCCAATTTTTTTAAACCCAAAAGTTTTGGATTTTGATATTCGTACTTTTAATCTCTCGATTATTTATACTTTCTCTTCACTTTTTTCTTGTACCGTTTCGGGAAGTGATTTCCTCCTTTCTGCTGATTTCCCTGTGGTCCACCCACGCGAGTCATCGAACAACGGAAGCCAATCGTGCGATCAGAGCGATCTTCATCCAAGAAGCGTCTTGCACCTGGAGACAAGTAATATGCTCTGTCTGCCCATGATCCGCCTTTGAATACTCTAGCTTTATCGCTAACCAAAGTAGAAACACCGTAGTTATAGAATACTTCCGATTCTTTGTCACCATCTAAGTAATCGACTACATTACCACGCTTATAGTTCAAACGTTCTGCAACATCTTCGTCTTTTACTTGCTCGTAGCGAATGCGACCGAGGCTATCTTTCTCAACTGGGCGACCTTCTTCATCCAGTACTTTGTGTTCAAAGATATTACCACGATATGGATTCAATTCGTGATTGTCCACATCTTCTAAAGCAACACTCGTCAATGGACGATAAATATCTAATACCCACTCGTTCACATTACCTGCCATATTAAAGAGACCGTAGTCATTTGGCATATTGGAACGAACAGGAGCAGTAATGTGTGCATTATCATTCAGCTTACCAGCCATACCCATGTAATCACCACGACCACGTTTGAAGTTGGCCATCATTTGCCCCTGATATTTTCCGCGTCTTGAGTAACGCATTGTTGTTCCATCCCAAGGATATAAACGACGGTCAGTTACACGCTCATCTTTAGCAACATTATTTCCTTTCAAGGCAACTGCTGCGTATTCCCACTCTGCTTCAGTCGGCAGACGGTAAGCTGGCAATACGATACCATCCTCAAAACGGACAGAACGTTCACCACCTGTACGCCAGTCGGGTACACCTTTATTCATGCTACCTTCGTATTGTCCGACAAGATAAGACTCCGTGTTGAAGTTATCTTCGTCTTTCTGTTCAGCATTAGCATTCAGAATTTTCTTTTCTATAAGAATCATCTCGTTCACACGGTCTGTACGCCATTTGCAATAGTCGTTAGCCTGTAACCAGTTAACACCTACTACTGGATAATCATCATAAGCTGGGTGACGGAAATAAGTTTCGACAAAAGGTTCGTTGAAGGCAAGTTCTTCACGCCATACCAGTGTATCTGGCAAAGCTTTGAGCCAAACCTCTGGATAAGACTCACTGAATACTCTGTCTACCCACCATAAATATTCGCGGTAATCTATGTTGGCGACTTCAGTTTCATCCATATAAAATGAGGATACAGTCACACGACGAGGGATGTTATTATACGTGTACATCACATCCTGATCGACGACGCCCATCGTAAAAGTTCCTCCCTCAATGAGTACGAGGTTAGGACCTGTGGCTTGTCCCTGATATTCTAATTTCTCAAATCCACCCCACTCGGTGTCGTTGTATTTCCAACCTGTAGTAGCTGAAGATTCTTTCTTTTTACAAGAATCGAAGAGAAATAACGCAATAATCGCAAATGCGCCTACCTTCAGAAATTGTTTCATAATTTAAAATATGTTTATATTTGAAAAATGGCGTACAAATTTACTAACTAAATTCTTTATTATGTAGTTGTTTTGACAATTTCGACAGATTGTTTTAATGATGAATCGTGAATTACGAATGACAAACATTTTTAAATCACTAATTATCAGACAACTAAATACAATAAGAACATTTTTATTTTTAATGTCAAACTTATTTGACAGTGCTTTTTTATTAGTGGCAGTGACAGTAACAGTTTCAATAGCAATACACTCAATCACTAATCACTTAATAACTCAATCATCTAAACATCCTCAAGCAGTCATTATACTTTCTCTGATTTCTTTTTCTTTTCGCCCATTCTGTTTCATCAAAATTGAGAATGACTGAAATTTCATGTGATCCTGCGGTGTATGAACTCAATTGCGAAAGCGTAAAATCGTAACTATAACCAATTTTGAGCACATCTTTTTGAAAACCTATCAACAGAATTGCTGCATCAGGATTTGTGAAAGTATGTCTGTACCATGCTCCACCAAATAAATGCCAGGTTCTGAAATATGCCCCTGCATTGACCTGATAAAAGTCGGCTTGCTTCGCAAAAATCACATTCGGAGATATAAACGTTTTTGTCTGTTTTTTATTGTTTTCAATCAGCACCACTTCTGCTCCTGCATGTAAGGAGTACAAAATCGGTCGCTGTGCAAAATCCGATTCTACCGTCAGAATATTTTCATCTGGTGCATTAATGTGTTTTACGGTTAATCCTGCATAAAAATGAGGCGAATACGCCAAAAGTCCAGCAGAAAAATCTACATAATTTTTGCTCAACACATCAGGGCGCTCTTCTTCTGTCGGGTATGGATTCCCGCCAGGATCTGTTGCTCCGTTGATAGGATCCAGCTGATCTAAAAACAATAATTTATCCCAGTCCAGTCTTTTCTGAACAAAACCTCCTTCCAATCCACCTCTTAAAAATGTATTTTCAGTCAATCTTAAATCATAAGCATACGAAAAATCGACCCTATTTGTTTTATAAATACCGTCTCCTTCTGTGTCAGACAGAACATTTAGCCCAATACCACTATTTACTTTTTCAAAATATTGGTCGTAAGAAGCGGCATACGTTACATAGGCATTCGGTATTGCCGGCCATTGATTTCGGTAATTCAAAATCAGTCGTGGCTCATAAGTCAGTCCGGTCAATGCCGGATTCAATTCGAGTGGAGCTGCAAAAAACTGACTAAAGACCACATCCTGTGCACTCATACGTGCAGCAGAACAAAGTATACAAAGCAGCGCAAATAATTGTTTAAACGTCATATTGTTCTATTAGATACTTGCAGAGAGCGATTAATTTCGTCTTTTCATTCTCTGCTTGTTTTGTTAAACTCAATTTCAACAACAATTTTTAACAAAATGATAACGTTGAGTTTTGAGTCGTCGTTATTAAAAGGTAACGATCCTGACAAAACAGATGTTTTCTGATCCTCAAAAATGCTTCCTAAAGAAATTAGACGTAAATTTATCACAAAATAGTACGCCCATTATGAAGATTGACACCATTTTTTTCAACAAAATGAAAAAGGCACCGTTAAAAACACAATTTAATACGATGAAAAGACACTTCGTCCTCCCGTTACTCCTGCTCTTTGCACTACAATTAAAGGCTACTGAGCCATTTACTCTTAAAGTGACACCGGATTGGCATGAACAACCCTATGTACACGAAGTTTTTCCAGGACAAAGTGATGACATTTTGTTTTTTTCTAATGCCGATTATAATCAAAAGTATCCAACACTCCCAACTTATGTCCATCAATTTCGACTGAGTGGGCATGGGCGCGTTGTAGCCGAACTGACTAATATGCAATTTGAACCCGTCAGTAAAAAAGCTCATGAAGACGATCAGTATATTGGAGAAGATATAGAAATACGTACTTCGGTCGGCTTAGAACGCAGGCAGGCTATCGGGCGTGTTGCATTTATTCCCTTACGGAAAAATGCAGTGACCGGTAAACTAGAAAAACTGGTTTCGGCTGACCTGAATGTCCGACATATTCCTGAAGAACTTGTTCAGACTCGAACAGGTGGCGGCACGACTGTTTCGGCTCTGAGCCAGGGAGAGGTTTTTAAAATTTCGGTCAGCGAAGCAGGTATCCACAAAATAGATCAGGCTTTTTTGAGCAATGAGCTGGGCATCAATACGGCTGGTCTTGATCCACGTACCATCAAAATATTTGGCAATGGTGGCGGTTTGATTCCTGAACGGCTGGATCAGTTTCGTTATGATGACCTGACTGAAAATGCTGTTTATATACAAGGAGAAAGTGATGGTAGTTTTGATAGCGGAGATTTCATTCTTTTCTATGCAGAAGGAGCTGACCAGTGGAGCTATGATGAGAATATTGAATTTTTTGATCGACAAAAAAATTATTACTCAGATAAAAGCTATTATTTTATTCAAATTGGCACTGCGGGAAATGGGAAACGGGTCAGTAATCAGGCTTCGGTCGGTGGTGCAACTTATACGACTTCCAGCTATGATGCCATTACGCGTCATGAGGAAGAACTGGTCAATTTACTTGATTATTATCAAAGCGCACATCCAGCAGGTAAAGAGTGGTTTGGTGATAATTTCAAATTTGTAGCCGATAGAAATTATGATTTTTCATTTAATAATTTAATTACCACAGAGCCAATAAAAGTACGCGGACGTTTTGCAGGGCGTACCCTTAATAATGGAACACATCGATTTGATATTTTGCATAATAATAATGTGGTCGCAGGTGTAGGAATGGGTAATATTGGTGGCGGTCCGACTTCAACTTATGCAGCTCTTCGTACTGCTTCCGGTAGTTTTAATGCTTCTGGCAATAGCATTCAACTCACCGTTCAATACACACAGCCTCCAAACGCAGAAGGCTGGCTGGACTGGATAGATTTGCAGGCTCGTTGTCAATTGGATTATAAAGGTAGTCCGGTTATATTCAGAGATACTAGAAGTATTGGAGAAGCAGTCAGTAGTTTTAGCATTGCAAATGTCAATAATAATGTCTGGGTTTGGGATGTGACTGATCCGCTGAATCCGGCTTCACTGGATTATTCTTTATCGGGCAATCAACTTTCTTTTGGTGCAGAGACACCTGTTTTAAAAACTTTTACTGTTTTTGAAAACAATAACTTACTCACTCCTGAATTTGTAGAAAGTGTTGCTAGTCAAAATCTACATGGTATCATTGCTCCGCCTGATATGCTTGTCGTCTATTCGGCTGAACTGGAAGCGGAGGCACTTCGTTTTACTGAACATCGCAGCAATCATAGTGGTATCACTATACAAGCTATTCCTGTAGCACAGATTTATAATGAATTTGGTTCTGGTACACCCGATGTATCTGCGGTTCGTGATTTTTGTAAAATGTTGTACGACCGTTCTTCTGGTAATAATTCATTCCAATACCTTTTGTTGTTTGGTGATGGGACTTACGATTTCAAAAACCTTAATGAAGAAGACGATTATGTGAATCATGTTCCTGTCTATGAAACGACAGAATCTATGAGTCCTATTTTTGCTTATCCTTCCGATGATTATTTTGCCTTATTGGATGATAATGAAGGAGTCATTGAAAGTGGGTATATGGATATTGCAGTAGGGCGATTTCCCGTAAGGACACCTACAGAAGCTGCTTTGGCGGTTGAT
Organism: uncultured Saprospiraceae bacterium; assembly: GCA_937951615.1. Classification (GTDB taxonomy): domain Bacteria; phylum Bacteroidota; class Bacteroidia; order Chitinophagales; family Saprospiraceae; genus JAHDEO01. Next base: position 217,963 of record CALFBH010000041.1, read on the forward strand.
AAGCTTATTCGTTATGAGACCGATCCGGTCAGCTTTGGTGACTGGCGTAATCGTTTATTATTTAATGCTGATGATCAGGACAGCAATATTCATTTCCGCGATGCGGATTCAGTTACTGCTCGCATCGCCACTGCTTTTCCTGTTTTTAATATCAATAAAATTTACTTTGATGCCTATCAGCAAATTTCTACGCCTGGTGGCAATCGTTATCCCGATGCCACAGAAGCTATCAATTCTGCTATGTTTCAGGGCAATCTGGTGATGAATTATACTGGACATGGTGGCAGCAATGGCTGGTCGCAGGAGCGTGTTGTCACGCAGGAAACAGAAATGATTACTTGGGACAATGCCAACAAATTGCCATTAATTGTAACTGCAACTTGTTCGTTCGCGCCTTATGACGATCCAGATGAGACCAGCGCAGGTGAGTACCTCTTTCTGCGTCCTGATGGTGGTGGTATCGCTTTATACACTACAGTTAGAGCTGTGTATGCTTCCGCAAATTACAGGTTGTCCAAATCTGCATTTGACCGACTTTTCACGCCTGTCAATGGCGTCGTACCGCCTATTGGTGAGACGCTTCGACTGGCAAAAAACGGTAGCGGAACTTCTACGGAAAACTCTCGAAAATTTGCCTTACTAGGCGATCCTTCTATGCAACTTACTACACCGCGTTATGATGTAGTGACTACAAAAGTCAATAACCTGACTGCGAGTGGAACAGATACTATACAAGCATTACAAGAAGTAACGATAGAAGGTGAAATACACGATGATAATGGCAATGTACTGACCGACTTCAACGGCATCCTCTACCCTACTGTTTATGATAAAGCACAAACAATCACCACATTGGGCAATGATTCAGATAGTAGTCCTGCACAATTTAGATTACAAAAAAATGTATTGTTCAAAGGTAGAGCAAGTGTAACGAATGGCGAGTTTAAATTCACTTTCGTCGTTCCTGGAGATATTGATTTTAATTATGGATTTGGCAAAATCAGCTATTACGCCGACGACGGTATTGAGCGTGATGCCAATGGTTTTTATAATGGTATTGTGATAGGCGGACTGGCAGAAGGCGTATCAGATAATGCTCCGCCAGTGGTCGAAGTCTATATGAATAATGAAGATTTTGTATTGGGCGGCATTACAGATGCCAATCCAATTTTACTGGTCAAATTATCAGATGATTTGGGTATCAATACGGCTGGCACAGGTATTGGACATGACCTGACGGGTACACTGGACGAAAATACACAAGATACCTATATTCTCAATGATTTTTATGAATCAGAATTGGACAATTCTCGTAAGGGTGAAGTTCGTTATCCTTTGTCCAATCTGGCAGAAGGCAGACATAATATCAAAGTAACTGCCTGGGATGTCTCCAATAAGTCTTCAGAAGGGTATACCGAATTTGTGGTAGCTAGTGCTGCCGAAGTTGCTTTGGATCATATTCTCAATTATCCAAATCCATTTACCACACATACGAATTTCCAGTTTGAACACAATTTCCCCGGACAATTACTGAATGTGCAAGTACAGATTTTTACGGTTTCCGGCAAATTGGTCAAAACCATTCAGGAGGAAATCATGACGGAAGGCTACCGCGTGACGGATATTGCCTGGGATGGTACGGATGATTATGGCGACCGGATTGGCAAGGGCGTGTATGTATATAAGGTGAGTGTGAATGCCAGTGTTGGCGAACAATCTTTGACGACTAGGAGTGATTTTGAGAAGTTGGTTATTTTGAAGTGATTGAGTTGCGGGGTGCGAGTTGGCGAGTTGGCGAGTTGCGGGTTTACGAGTTGCGGGTTGGACGAGTTGCGAGTTGGGCGGGTTGCGAGTTGGGCGAGTTGTGGGTTGCTAGTTGTTCTTTACTGGGTGGCGCATCGGGGTGTTTTTTCTTGAATTTGAATTTGAATTTCTATTTTAGCTCAATTCGTGCATAGGTGACTAGAAAATGATTTGCTTGCTTGTTTTTGGAGTTTAGATTTTTGCCTTTTTGGATTGATTTGATTTTTTTATAAAAAATTAACACTTTGTTAAAATAAAATCATCTGCCCCCCGTTTAAGATAGCAACACTGTATAACCAGATGGAATCCCAAGGCTTTTAAAACGCGATTAAGCGAAATTGTATTTCGGGTTTTCATTGTGCTAAAAGGTCAAACCGTCTGTTTATACAGTGTTTTTTATTCGATCAAAGTATATTCACTCATATTTAAAAAGGTTAAAAAAGGGATGCAAAGTCGTTGCTACTTCTATATTCTCAGCACTCGTATTGTAAAATGTAAGTCAAACTTGTAACATCTTTTATGCAGATTCGTTACTAAATCTGATTTCATATTCAATATTATAGATAATTTATTTTTTCATTCCCTATATTTGCAGCCCAACAAACAGAACAAATCAAGTTTTATGAAAAATATCATTCTGAAGATAAGCGTTTTCACGGCTCTCTTCGCCTTACTCTTCTCCCCTTCAATGCTTCAGGCACAAATAACTGCCAACTGTACAGAAGATGGATTTGACCCGATTACGGGACAACGCTGCGTTAATACAATTGTGACCGCAGTTCCTTTCCTAAGAATTATTCCAGATGCCCGTTCCGGTGCAATGGGTGATGTAGGAATTGCTATTTCTCCTGATGCCAACGCGATGCACTTCAATACATCTAAACTGGCTTTTGCAGATAAAGATTTGGGAATTTCAGCTACTTATACGCCCTGGTTACGCGCTTTAGGCTTACAGGATGTTTACTTAGCTTACCTGACAGGTTATAAACGCATTGATGACTTGCAGACCGTTGGTGTCGGCTTGCGTTATTTCTCTTTGGGAACCATTCAGTTTACGGATGAAAATGGTCAACCACTGGGTAGTGACCGTCCTAACGAGTTTGAATTGTCGCTGGCTTATAATCGTAAGCTGAGTGAAAAATTTGCTGCTGGACTGGGTTTGAAATATATTTACTCCAGATTGGCTAATGGCCAGACGGTAGAAGACGAAACTATTACACCTGGTAATTCTGTTGCTGGTGATTTGTCTTTCACTTATCGCACGCCTATACAACTAGGCGAAGGAGAGTCTATGCTGACTATCGGTGCGGCAATTACCAATATTGGCACAAAAATATCCTACACCAAATCGGCTAATAAAGATTTCATTCCAACCAATTTGGGTATTGGAGCAGGATTGGAGTATCAAATTGATGAATTTAACACCATCAATTTTGCATTGGATTTGAATAGACTGCTGACGCCTACGCCTCCAAGCGGCGATCCACTGAGTCCTGAAAATGATACTGATGGCGATCAAATTCCTGATTATAAGGAAAAATCAATCATCGCAGCTGCTTTGGGTTCTTTTGGTGATGCACCAGGTGGTTTTGGAGAAGAAATGAATGAGTTTACTTACTCTGTAGGGGCTGAATACTGGTACGACAAGCAGTTTGCAGTACGTGTCGGACACTTCAACGAACACAAAACAAAAGGAAATCGTAAGTTCTTTACGGTTGGACTGGGTTTGAAATACAATATCTTTGGTTTGAATTTCTCTTATCTTGTACCAACAACGAATCAGCGTAATCCATTGGATAATACCTTGCGTTTCTCTTTATTGTTTGATTTTGGTGCCTTTGAAGGTGACGGGCAACCTTCAGGTTTATAAAAAATATTCAAGAGCTTCCAACAAAATAAAATTCAGGCGTGTTACCTTTGTGGTGACACGCTTTTTTTTGTAGACCATGTTTTCAAAAACCAGTTATGACTATGAGTAATACCAACAGCCCCATCCCTGCTTATCAGCTTTCTTCCAATTTTACCTTCTTGTTCAAACTGGCTTTCCCTGTCTCCTGGATTGCTTTTTTTGGGACACTAACCCTGTATATTTTGTTTTCGGAAGATGGTGCTTATCTGATCGCAGGTGGCATGTTTACGCCGAGTGGACTGCGGATATCGGCTGTCATATTTATGCTTATTGGTATTGCCACTTTGTATTATTTCTTTTTTCGTTTGCAACGCATTGATGCAGATGCAGAATATTTTTATGTGACCAATTATTTCAAATCCCGCCGTTATCCTTATCACGATATTGAAAAAGTAAAAGAACATCGCTATCTCATTTTCAAAACGGTCAGCATTTACCTCAAAGAATCGGGTTATTTTGGCAAACGAATTCCTTTTATTGCAAGCAAACGCCGCTATGCAGAGTTTTTGAAAGCGCGACCGGATTTGGCGGCTGCTTGGAAGACGGAGTAAGGAATATCGAACAGATGAATATTGAATCGCAGTAGGGTAATGCTCATTCTTCCAAAAATAAATCTTCTAAGGTCAGGCTTTGACCAATCCATTCTGTGCTATGCTTATTTTCCACCAATCCAAAAGTTGTCAGCATGATCAAAAACAATTGTTTATTGGTTTTACTGACTGTTTTAAAAACCTGGATTTTATTATTTAAATTTTCTGCATAAGCCTTACTAATAAGAAAAGGTTCTTTATAAAATTTAATCTCGATCAGATTAATCACCTGGTCGTTCCTATCAATCAGTAAATCAATCTGCGCTCCTTTTTCCTTATCACTGCCTTTATAATAAAAAGAAGAAGAAATTGAGTAAATACCAGATAGTCCTAATGCTTTTTTGACCTGCGGGATGTGTTTTAAACAAATGTTTTCATAAGCATAGCCACTCCAGGTTTTGTACAATTGGGTCTGACTCAAATGATGCCAAACATTTTTACCTTCATGTTCTTTGCCTTCAATAAATTTTAAATAGAACAAAGAATATTCATCTGTGAGGCGGAACAGCTTACTTTTTTTCTTTTTACCAAAAGGACGATAAGTGGAAATAAAACCGGAATATATCAACTCTTCCAAGACTCTCGACAGGCTACCACCTTCTGTGATGCCGGATGACTGGCTAATCTCTGTTCTTGTCAGTCCATGCCATTTCGTAGCCAAAGCTCTAATAACAGCGATATGATTTTCAGCGTTGGCAAACAAGGCTGGATACAGGCGTGAAAATTCTTCTTTCAGTCGGGCATTGGGTACAAAACAAATCTGATCTATGTTTTGAACCGCACTTTTTCCAGCTTTAATTTCTTTTAAATAATGAGGAATACCGCCCAGCGACATATAAACCTGAATAATTTGATAGCGGTTGAAACGAATATTTCTGGACTGTAAATAAGCTTCTGTTTCTGCCAGTGTAAAAGGAGCTAAATGAATTTGTCGGGTAATCCGATTGTGCAGTCCGCCTCGATTGTTTACTACTTTTTGTATCATCCAGGATGCTGCCGAGCCACATATCACCACAACAATGTTGTGCTTAACTGCCCAACTGTTCCAAAAATAACTGAATCCGTTTAAGAAACGGGATTTATGTGTTGCCATCCAGGGGAGTTCATCAAAAAATACCACTTTTTTTTGACTAGCTGGCAATTGTTTCAAATAAGCAATCAGCAAAGCAAATGCCTGTAACCAACTGGTAGGCGTCTGAATAGGGAATGTGCTTCCGGCAGCTTCTGCCAATTGAAGTACAAAATTTTCAAGTTGTTCCTGTTTAGCCGCATCTTGTATCCCCGTCACTTCAAATACAATATCATCTTCATAAACGGACTGAATTAAAAAGGTTTTCCCAACCCGTCGTCTTCCTATAACGGCTACCATTTCTGCTTCGGAACTGCGTAGGGCATCCTGTAAAACGCTGACCTCTTCTTTTCTACCGACGAATGATTTGTTCATTTTATCTAGTGATTGGTGATTTAGTTTCCCCCTTCCGCGCCTCTTCTCCTAAAGTGCGCCCTTCCCATGCGAAGAACCATATTTTTGAATTCAGCTTTAAAAATAAAGATTTTTCCACGAATAAATTACGATTGGTGGAAAAATCTTTTGTATTTTTTTATGCTCATCCAAGTTTAATAAAACCCGTACCTTGCCGCCATGCAGCACACACAGGAAATGGGGACCGCACCGATACCTTCTTTATTGGTACAACAGGCAGTCCCGGCAGCGATTGGTATTTTGGTTATGTCCATTTACGGGATTGTGGATACGATATTTGTGGGTCGCTGGGTAGGCTCGGTCGGGATTGCTGCCATTACGGTGGTGATGCCAATTACTTTTCTTATTGCTTCTATTGGGATGTCGATTGGCGTGGGCGGCGCGTCTGTGATTTCGCGGGCTTTGGGTGCTGATAATGAGCAATATGCTTTTCGAACCTTTGGCAATCAAATCGTTCTGACCCTGGTGCTGGCTACTCTATTTGTGCTGCTGAGTATTTTCTTTGGGCAGTACATTTTGCGCTTATTTGGAGGCAATGGAGAGATATTGCCGATGGCAAAAACCTATTTTGGTATTGTCGTGCCAGGTGTGCCTTTTCTGGCTTTCGCCATGATGAGCAATAATGTCATTCGAGCGGAAGGTCGACCGCTCATTGCTATGCGCATCCTGTTCATTCCTGCTGTTGTGAATATGGTACTCGATCCTATCCTGATTGCTGGTTTTGATATGGGTATAGCTGGTGCAGCCTGGGCAACTACGATTTCTTATGTCTGTAGTGCTTCGTATGCTTTGTATTATTTTTTCTTCGGCGGCTCAGAGATGCAATTAAGTACCAAAAACTTGCGGCTGCACTGGCCGATTGTTAAAGAAATAGGGGCAATTGGTTCGGTTACTTTTGCCCGACAGGGTTCTGTCAGTTTATTGGCTATTGTGCTGAATAACACGCTGTTTTTTTATGGCGGTGCATTGGGCGTAGCCATCATGGGCATTATCAATCGGATGATGATGTTTGCTAATTTTCCAGTGTATGGGATTACGCAGGGCTTTGTGCCGATTGCGGGTTTTAATTATGGTGCAAAACTATGGGAAAGGGTGCGCAGCAGTGTCCTGACTTCCATCAAATATGGTACTGCCGTTGCTCTGATTATTTTTGCAGGAATTATGCTTTTTCCAAGTTATATTGTTGGTGTTTTCACGACGGATGCAGAATTGATTGCGCAGGCGACTCCTGCCTTAGTCATTGTCTTTCTGGCAACACCGCTGATTACCCTCCAATTGGTCGGCTCGGCTTATTTTCAGGCGATCGGGAAAGCTATGCCCGCTTTATTGCTGACGCTCACCAAGCAGGGTTTTTGCCTGATTCCGCTGATTCTGATTCTCCCTCCTTTTTTCGGATTGCTTGGTATCTGGATGGCTTTTCCTATTGCAGATTTGTTGTCTGCGGGGATTACTTTTTTGTTTTTGAGGAAGGGGATGCAGGCTTTGCCTAAGGGGGTTTGATTTTTTAATTACGAATTACGAATTGGTTAATTACGAATTTAGGGTTTATTCAGCAGAGGGAATAAATTTCCACGTTACCAAATAGAGGAATTGACCATTAATTAGTTCCCTTACTTTTTTTGCCCCTCAATTCCGACCGTCTCATTGGCATGGCATCTATTGTTCCAAACAATTCTGATATTTTTAGTGTTGTCGTTTTTTCGACTTTTACCCTTCCGTCTAAGCCTATTAGGATGACTTTAAAGCGCCATTTTTTGATGCATATTTTCCGTATAGCGCATCTGACGATATCCAGTTTTCTGTGTTTTTCCCTTTTTGGATATAATCCAGTTTTTTGTATCTATCGCACTGTACTTCAAATATCAGTAATTTTCCTTCTGCTAATGCTTCAGCAGCGTCCTCAAATTCCTGTAGTTGGCTTAAATACGCCGCGTCGTCTCCCTTTTCTGATAGGACTAAAATTATTCTGTTTTGCCACGTATTAGGTGTCGAGTCTCATGTCCTGAGCTTTTAGGCTTGTGATTGTTATTAGGGTTGTCAGGAGTATTAAGGAACAGCGCTAGTCATATCTTATAGTGCGTACTACTCTATTTATTAGGTGGCATAATTTTCAAGCTCACAATAAAATTATTTGCCCCATAATTACCTGCTCCTTCCTTTTCGTACACAATATTACCATCATGCGCTTCAATAATTTGTTTTAAAATCCATAATCCAATTCCCATTCCTTCTGCTGTTTTTTCAGCATTTCTCCCTCTCTTAAATTTTTGGAATACTAAATCAACTTCATCATCATCTATAAATGTTCCAAAGGATGAACATTTAATTAATAAATCACCTTGCTTAAGATCAAAATACACCCTAATTGCCCTATCCTTTGCTGAGTATTTTATCGCATTGTCTAACAAGACAATTGGTAAGAATTCAATTGCATCATAAAACATGGCATTTGGAACTTGTAACTCAGAATGCCAGTTGATCTTTATATTTTTTTTATTCGCTTTTGCTCGAAATAGTTTAGATATTCTTTCAAATAACTGGTATATATTTATTTTTCGTTTTAGTCCATGTTGAATTTTTGAAGGGTTCACTAAAACATCAATCATTCCAAGTTGAGAATTTGCTAAACTAACAGAATCATATAAATCTGTAATTTCCTTACTAGAGTTCCATAATTTCTCTTCAAAAAATTCTCCAGTCTGTAATCTGATTAGTAGTTCAACCTGGTTAAGTATAAGACCAAATGTGGTTTTAATATCATGTAGAAAAGAGAACTGAGGGTTTCTATCACCAACAATAGAATTTAATACTTTCTCAATGGTATTGATTCTTTTTATTTCAAACTCTAGCTCTTTTTTATTCAATCTAGTTTTGCCTTTTAATAGTATTCTTGAATTATCCTTGCTTTCATCCAATTTAAGTCCGTTGAGCATGAATTTGTCGTTATGTTCTGAAACAAATACAAAGCAATTGAATCCATTTGAGCAATTGAAAGAAATATCTTCATTCGCTGAATTCATTTTCCCAACACATTCCTTGTGTTCACATTTTGTAGTACAATAATTATTTTGTTTGATTAATGAAGAGTCTTGAAATTCTCCGTTAAAAACAAAAGGGAATCGTAGCAACTTTTTTAATACTTCAATGTCCATAATCAGTAAAATTCTTAACAATAGTTTTTGATATTGTTTTAATTTTCCTTTTCAGCTCTTCATTATTAGTAAAAGATAAGATAGCATCCCAATTTGGAGCCTGCCTATTGGCTACAAAGGTTAAATATTTATTTTCAAACTGTGTTTTTTCCTTCTTCCTTATATTATACTCGTTTAATGTTTCTGATAAAATATTAAGGTATCTATTTGGATTAAATTTAGTTGTAATTACATTATCAATTACTTCTTTCATTTTCAAAAACTGAGATGGTTTAGCAATAGTCTCGTCTGCCAATTCCCAAAATTTTCTTTTCGTCAAATCGTAACTATGAGCAGAATAGGCAATAATGATTTGAGATGGGTTGTTGTTTTTTAAACTTGCTAAAACTCCAAAACCATCTTCTTCTGAGATATGTTGGGCCACACCAAGAATATCCAAAACAATTATGTCATAAAATCCAGACTCTAATTTCGAGTAATTTTCAACTGTATCCCATTTTTCAACACTGTATCCGTTGTCTTTAAAAAGAGTAATAGGAAAAATGTCTTCGTCATCTATGATAATAATTTTCAATCGCTTTTTCAATTCTTCGAAGCTTTGATTCTTCGCAACTTTTGAAAAACGTTTCGTTTTATCTTTCCAAATAAAATTAAAAGAATTCCCAGTAAAATGATTAGAAATTTTTACTGCTATAAAGTTCATTATACCTACAATCAGAGCCGCTACTAAAGTATATGCTAGTCCTGTTGTAAAATCTATCCAGTTTATCATTTGTTTATTTATTATGCCACAGAACAAAAAGTCCCCGTCCACCATAAAATCTACTGCCTTCCCACTACCTAAAAGATGTCCAAGCGTATTAGGTTAAACGGATACTGTGTGATGATATTTCGTTACAGAGAAAAGCTTTTTTGCGTTATAAATAAGAGCATTTTCTACCAAAATGCTGCATGGCTTCTGCTAAGATATATAAAAAATAGAATACTATAATGATTTTGCTTTGTTTTTTCGAGATAGAACATGCTAAAGAATAAATTCTTATTTTTGCAAAAAATGATGTGTTCGTCACGACAACATCCAATACAGGCAGGATGCCTGTGCAACGACAACACATCAACACGACAACACAAATACAGGCAGGATGCCTGTACAACGACAACACGATAAAAAGCATGGCAAAAAAACTAATAGAGCCAGAACAAAAGGCATTAGAAATTAATCTGGACGATAAAATATATGGCACTTTTGCTGAAATCGGTGCTGGGCAGGAAGTCGCGCGACATTTCTTTCAGGTCGGTGCAGCAGTAGGGACGATTGCCAAAACCATGTCGGCTTATGACAAGACCTATAGCGACCGGATTTATGGAACGGAAGAAAGTGGACGATATGTATGTGAATCGCGTCTGTACAAGATGCTGGATCATGAGTATAATCTGCTGGTAGAACGATTGAGTGATTCTCGTCCGAACACCAACTTTTTTGCTTTTGCGGACACTGTTTCTGCGATCAATTATCGACGCACCAATAAAGGGCATGGCTGGTTGGGTCTGCGTTTTCAACTGGAGCCGGATGGCAAACCGAATGAGGTAGTGATACATGCCAAGCTGCGCGACAAGAACAATAGTTTGCAGCAATCTGCTATTGGAATTTTGGGCGTTAATCTCTTGTATGCCTGTTATCATTATTACGAAGATTCTGATTTGTTTATTCAGTCTTTGCTGGATAATCTGGAAGACCGAGTGGAGATTGATATGATTCGCCTTAGCGGTCCGAAATTTGACCATATTGATAATCGACTGCTGAGTCTGAGGCTGGTCAAAAACGGGCTGACGGATGTAGCGATGTTCGACAAAGACGGACGAAATGTTCATGCTTCCGAATTTTTATACAAAAAAAATATGCTGATTGTACGAGGCAGCTATCGCCCGGCTACGCATGTGAATATGGATATGCTGAAAACCAGTAAACGCCATTTCACCAATGAACCAGATGTCGATCCTTCCAAGTATTTTCAAATGACGGAAATCACGCTGACCAATCTGGCTGCTGATGGCGAAATTGATGAGCAGGATTTTCTGGACAGGGCTACGGTATTGAGCAAAATGGGGCAGACCGTTATCGTTTCCAATTGCGAATCTTACCCTAAATTGATTCGTTATTTTTCCGATTATAAACCGCCTAAAATCGGTATTGTACTCGGTGTTCGGGTCTTATTGGACATTATTAATAAAAATTATTACCAGCATAACGATGGCAGTCTTTTACACGCTTTTGGCGAATTGTTTACCAAGAGTGTCAAGCTATATATTTATCCATCTATTCAGGAAGGCAGTTCGGAGTTTATGAACAGCCAAAACATGCCCGTACCAGATGGCATAGAACACCTGTATAAACACCTGCTGGAAAACGGACAAATCGAAGATATTCAAAATTTTCAGCCAGACATTTTGCATATTTATTCCAAGGACGTCCTCCGTATGCTAAGGGCTGATGAGAAAGGCTGGGAAGATATGGTCACGCCAGAAGTTGCCCGACTGATTAAGGAGAAATGCCTTTTTGGTTTTCCTTGTGCGCGAATGGAGTTTGAGTATTAACGATGAACTATAAATGATGAACGATGAATATATTTTTGTGTTCATCATTCATAGTTCATCGTTCATCATTAATAAAAAACCTAATAATGTTATACATAAAAAACCTATTTCTGCTGTTGCTTTTTCTGGGATTTTTTACTGCCTGCGATACTCCGGTTTCAAAGGATAAAAATCAAGTCCCCAAACCTACAACAGTCAATACCATGCAGGAAGAAAATGTCATACCAAAAATCAATGTCAAAGTGCCAGACGATGAGTTGATCGGCAGGTTTGTGCCTTCCAAACATCCCAATTTTACCAAAATAAAAACGGAACACGGCAGCAAGCCCAATATGTATCTGCGCAAACAGGCTTATGCCGCTTTTGAAGATATGTATAAAGCAGCTTTGAAAGATGGCATCAAATTGAAAATTGTATCGGCTACTCGTCCTTTCCATCATCAGGTCAGCATCTGGGAAGCTAAGTGGACGGGTGCGAGGCTCGTGGATGGGAAAAACCTGGCAGCCAACATGCCCGACAAAAAAGCACGCGCTTTGGAAATTTTGAAATTCAGTTCGATGCCCGGCACTTCCCGCCATCATTGGGGAACTGATATTGATTTGAACAATCTGAACAATCCCTGGTTTGCACAGGGCGAAGGCTTAAAAATTTATACCTGGCTCAAAGATAATGCAATGGCTTATGGCTTTTGTCAGGTTTACACGCCCAAAGGCACAGCTCGTCCTTATGGTTATGAAGAGGAAAAATGGCACTGGACTTATCTGCCCATTTCTCTTAGTCTGACCGAGCAGTATAAAGCCCGACTAAAGGATGAAAATATTGCTGGGTTTAAAGGCTCAGAAGTAGCTAAAGATATTGGCATAGTAGAGAAGTATGTGCTGGGAATTAGTAAGGAGTGTTTATAAGTTGCACAGGCATCCTGCCTGTTTCGGGTTGGCGAGTTGCGAGTTGGTTGAGTTACGGGTTGATGAGTTGCGGATATACAATTAAAAAGAAAAAGAAGGCCATGACAAAGGCTGAACGATTTGAAGGCTGCATAATTGGCGGGGCAATTGGAGATGCTTTTGGAAGCGGATATGAAAATATCGAAGATGAAAAAGATGATATTTTTTATCCTTTTGGAAAGCCTGAAAAGAAAGTCCCCGATTGGATGATAACAGACGATACTCAATTAACTTTGGCTACCATTGAAGCCATGATTGAGGACGAAAAAGTACAGCCTGAAACCATGGCCAATCAGTTTTTAAAATTATACCAACAAAGAAAATTAAGAGGAATTGGAGCAAGCACTTTGAAAGCTTTAAAAGAATTGAGCTTTGGCGGGCATTGGAGTCTGGTCGGCAGAAAAGGAGAATACGCAGCAGGAAACGGAGCTGCCATGCGAATAGCCCCCATTGCTTTTAAAGAAAACGTCTCCGATACTGAAATAAGAGATATTTGTAGAATCACGCATCATAATGACGAAGCCTATATTGGAGCGAAGTGCATTGTGATCGCCATTAGAGCAATCTTAATCGGCAATTGGAAAGGAGACACCAACTTAATCGAATTAATCATTGAGCAAATCCCAGACACAAGAATAAAGGATAGATTAATTGAAATAAAGGACATTGATAAGCTATCCACAATTGGCGATTTCGGCAATAACGGATATGTAGTCAATTCAGTTCCTTTAGCTATTGCAGCAGCAAATAAAGTGAGAACAATAGGGCTTGAAAATATGTTTTCACAACTGATTGAGATTGGCGGCGACACAGATACCAACTGTTCAATGGCAGGACAAATAGCTGGAACATTGCTCGGACGAAAAGGAATCCCTAAAAACCTGATACAGCAACTTTCAGGCTTAGTTGAATACGATTCGATAAAAACAACGATAAATAATTTAAACAAAAAAGAAAAATGGCATTAACAGAATCAAATATGCTCCCATTGGGCACAAAAGCCCCTAGTTTTACTTTACCTGATACCGTTTCTGGCAAAAATAGGAGTCTGGACGAGCTGGCAGGCGAAAAAGCAACCGTCGTCATGTTCACCTGCAATCACTGTCCATTTGTGATTCATGTCAATGATGAGTTGGTTCGCTTATCCAAAGACTATCAGTCCAAAGGCGTGGCTTTTGTGGCGATTAGTTCCAATGACGTTCAAAACTACCCGCAAGATGGCCCGGAAAAAATGACGCTATTGGCAAAAGAAGCAGGTTATGATTTTCCGTATTTATACGATGAAAGTCAGGAAGTAGCCAAAGCTTATGATGCTGCCTGCACCCCCGACATTTATGTCTTTGATGCGGCGGTCAAACTCGCTTATCGTGGCAGATTGGATGGCTCGCGCCCTGGTAATAATATTCCATCGACGGGTGAGGATATGCGCAAAGCACTTGACTTGGTTGTTTCGGGACAGGCTGTTCCTGAGCCGCATATTCCGAGTGCGGGTTGTAATATTAAGTGGAAGCGGTAGCCTTCATTCAGGCAACCATAACTATAGGCACACGGTAGATTGAAACCAATTCCAGCAAGTCCGCGAAACAGGACGAGCGCAGGAGAAGTCCCTCTCTGCCGAAGGATGGAGAGGCTAGGTGAGGCAAACTGAGTAGTTGTCTTCGGCTCCGCTCAGACAACTGTAGAATTATTTTGCAGTGGGTTGAGCGGAGTCGAAACCAACCATCTATCTCCTTCTCCGTCTCCCCTGCGTTCCCTTAAAAATACGGGCAACCCACAGAATAATAAGTGAGCCTACAGTCGCAGAAACGATCATGCCTACAATATTGAGGGGCAATTCTACACCAAAGGTATCGGAAAGTACTTTTATAATATTTTTTCCAGGCGTTAGTCCTAAAAAATTGAACAACATTCCGCCAACTACCGCACCTGCGATACCTAGTAAAGCATTGACTGCAAAACCAAAAGTATCGCCTTTCATAATTCGGGCAGCCAATGTACCAGACATCGCACCGACCAGAATCATCATTACAAGATTTAAAATATCCATATTATTTTTTTACGTCCATAGTCCGCAGTCAATAGTCGATGGTTGTTTTTGTAGAAATAACAATTTCGTTCAGCTCTTTTATACCATTATTTTTCTATCGACCATGGACTATCGACCATCGACTTAAATTGTCATATACTGAATTTATTTTGTGATTCGTTAAGTCGTTATACTCAATTAATTTGCATTTCCACTTAACGAATCACTTTTAATCAAATTTACTTCACCTCAAATGTAACTTTCAGGTTTACGCGATATGCTGTCACCTTATTGTCTTTCACAACAACGCTTTGACTTTGCACATAAGCCGATTTGATGCCTTTGATAGATTTACCTGCTCTTTCAATTGCATTATCGGTAGCATCTTCCCAACTTTTAGTTGAATCTGACATGATTTCAACAACTTTCATTACTGCCATAATATTTTTTATTTTTTAGATGAATAATATGATTGCTTTGTAAAAAGTAATCAATGTAAAAATTGGGCTAAAGTAAAATGATTTTATCAATTAAGCAGGAAAAACCAGCCGTTTTTTTTGAAAACCGGATAAAAAAGGCGTTTTTGCAACTTTTAATAGCAAATGCGTCATAACTTTGACAAGTAGCTCATTCACGCAAATTTAAACAAACAATAATTATGGATTTAATGAGTATTCTAAGCTCTCAGATGGGGAGCGCATTCATAGGTCAGATCGCAGGTAAATATTTTGGCGGCAATAGCAAGATGGCACAAATGGCCATCAGCGCAGCATTGCCGATGTTAATCGGTGCATTGGCACGCAACTCTTCTAAGCAGGAAGGCGCGAATCAGCTGGCTAGTGCTTTGGATAATGACCACGATGGTGGCATTCTTGATGATTTGACTGGTTTCCTCGGTGGCAATCACCAAAACCAACGCGCTGCTAATGGTGCAGGTATCCTAAAACACCTACTCGGTGACAAAAGAAGTAATGTAGAAAATGCGATCAGCCAAAATGTTGGCGTAGATGCTGCTTCTACTGGTGGTTTATTAGAAACACTTGCTCCTATCGTATTGGGTCAGTTGGGACGCGAAAAACGTCAAAACAACTTAGATGCGAACGGTCTTGCCCAGTTGCTAAACCAAAACAGACAAGAAATCGAAAGAAAACAACCTGCCAAGCAACGCAACTTTATCATGAATCTCCTGGATCAGGATGGTGATGGTAAAATTGATGAAAATATCAAGCGCAAAGGACTTGGTATCTTGGGTAGTTTGTTTAGAAGAAGATAAAAACGTAGTGCAGACATTCCTGTCTGCCTCGTATAAGAACGGCTAATCGGCATTTGTGTTGATTAGCCGTTTTTTTTGTATGGTATGGTGTCTCACCTAGCCTCTCCTACTTCGTTGGAGAGGGACTACGGAAACCTTGTCATGCTATCGCTGACAAGGTTTGGTTTCTCTTAGTTAATTTTTCGGTAGTGTTCGACTAAAGTATGATTGAGTAAACTCCGTTGTCGTCAGACGAATTCGGTTAGAAATACGGCATATCTAAAGGGATAAATCACCAATTTTCATAAAATCCTTCGTCTGCCGACTATCCCATACTTTAATCAAGCACCCTTAATTTTTCTTGATTGTCATCAAATAAGCGCCAAAACTTCAAGTGTACGGCGGTTGATTGATTTTTAAAAATTCTATTTTTTAGACGTAAGACTGAAGTCTTACGCTTTTGCGAAACACACGTTCAAAAGGTTTGGTTTATTGGAGGATTGATTGACAATTCCCTCTCCTTTTGAAATAAGGAGAGGGCTAGGGTGAGGTAAAAAATCAGGCAGGATGCTTGAGCAACTTCACCTTCTCCATCAACCAATCCCGCTCCACGATAGGCGAAATATTTACCAGTTCATCTTGCAATTTTTGCACACGCTCTGCACTTAATTTCTGCCCAATAATCAATTTCTTTTTTCGATCTAAAATACGCTTAAAAACATTGGCAAAATTATTATACGACTGTCGTAGTGATTCCGACATTTTTTTGTTGCGTATAGATACATTTTGCCGCAAGGCTTCCAGTTCATAATTCAATGGATGCGAATCCATATCGGCAATACTTAAATTATCGGTTTCATAGTAAATTTTAATCAGCAAAATCCGCAATTCCAGGTGATAGGTGAAGTCTTCAGTGAAATTGATTTGCATCAATAAGCCCTGTGCTTCACTGAATTGCTTATTGTGAAAACACATTAAGGCCAGCGCGTAATTGGCAATATGCTCGCGTATATCCGGTGAGAGTTCTTTTTTATGATGGCTTACAAAATTATTTGCCCAATCTATTTCGCCTAGTTTTAGCGCGTTTTTTACAATGTGCATAAACTGATGTGTTGAAAAATAAATACCTGAAGACCAGCAGCCTAGCTCTAAGCCTTTTTCAAATATTTCATGTTGCTCCTGCACAAACTGCTGTCTGCCCTGCTTCACCATCCAGTTGCAATAATTAGTCATGTGGTTGAAAAACTGGCGCAATTCGACATTGCTAAATAAGTCGAGGTGTGTAAACAGATAGTTTTTCAGAGAAGCATAATGCTCTTCCTTATAATCCTCCATCAACAAGAGCAAAGTATAATAGACCTTGATGGCAGGAAGTTCTTTGTCTTCACTGACTGCCAGATATTGTTTCACAAAATCCATAAAGGGATATTGATAGTCCACTTGAAGCACTTTCTGACGCGACACCGCAGCACAATAATATTTTAATAGCTTACTCAAAAAAGACTGCCGCAAGCCATCAATCAACAACTGCATTTCTTTTGCTTTGGTATTGCGATTATGCAAAATAATGCTCAGAAAAAAATCCATCTCTGCCAACTGAAAAGCAGCTTCATAATGTTCATTATCCCGATGCACCCCGGAATCCAATTCCCGCTTTGCTTTATCCATCATTTTTGGAAGGTATTTATACAGCTTGCGTTCCAGAAAAGCATCCATCATACGACGCTTTAGCATCAGCTCATCTTCCTGCGTTTTTTTCCATAAAATATAATCCTGTATTTGTACTGTCAGCCTGTGCATGACCTCCCGTAAGGCTTTTTCTTCTTGTGGCAAAAGTTTTCCATCAGTCGTTCCAGACCATTCAATCCCTGCATATTTCAGCAAGGTCAATTTATCCAGCGGGCGACTAAAATTTCGATTATACTTCCTGATGCCTTCATATAAGTCCCTGACCTGCTGCAAAGTATTGTGTATCGGAGATTCCAGCCACAAGCTCAATTCTCGGACTTCCTTTTTCTTCAGTACGCGAAGCAAAGCAAATAACTTTGAATCATGAACACTTGTATTGTCAAGCATTTTTAAATTAAATTTTAATTAATAAAATATAAATTATAATTATAAATTTCTATTTAATAAATATTTAAGCAAAAAGATACTACATCAATAATTTATGAGAACTTAAAATTTTACGACAAAATACCCTTTTTTTACGTTTCACATCCCCCTTTTCTCTCTTATATTTGTATTATCATCCACACACACAGCACTTTCTCTCCGATTCTCTACAAATATATAAACACACTTTATTCATTTAGGAATACTTAAGATTCCTACAATTTTTTTCATTATGAAAACCATGACTAAATGCTGCATGACAATCGGCTTATGGCTGTGCTGCGCCTCCCTTCAGGCACAGACACTCAGTATGAAGGTACTTCATGCACCTTCCGCAGATGAAAACAAACAATGCTTTTATGTGCATATCAACACCAGTCAGCTCGTAGATGAAATTATCATTACTGGAAATGAGACCATGGCTTCATGTAATTTCACCAATGGCTGCCCTACGACCATCTGTTATGAAAGACCTCAATTGATGACACGAAAAACCACAATCGAATGTGAAATTGTTATTGGCCAATTTAGAATGCTCGACGGCTGTACAGTGACCATCTGGCCAAAGTCCGCAGCTGCTACTCCTGAGGAATGTTTAAATCTTGACATCATTGCCAACTGCAACTTCGGAAATTATTGCGATGCTGCACAGGTAGCAATGGAAGACATTACTCACCTTTCTGTCGGTGTATTTGATCAAAATGGCGAACCTAGTCACATCGCCTGGGCAGGCATTCCTGCAAATATTTACTGGTACAGCCACAACAGTCCAATCCCAGTACATGAAGGTGCTTGGGTAGAATATGACCCCAACATTACTTACCATGTCAAAATAGTGCGCTACAGAACGGGAGGTGAACAAGTACACTGCGGAACGGGACAATGGTGGGGCAATGGCCCGACCCGGGAAACCGATACAGCGGCTCACAATGCTCCTTCTATTCATGCATCCTCTCTGTATAATTACCCCAATCCTTTTTCCAACCAAACCGCTATTTCATTTGAACTGGAAGAAGACTTACCCGTCACACTGACAATAAGGGACATACGAGGACAAACAGTTGAAACTTTATCTGATCAACAGTTTTTACATAAAGGACATTATCAGTTTGTTTTTGACGGCAAGTCCTACCCTGCTGGTGTCTATTATTATACCCTTCAGGCAGGGCAATACATTAGTACGCAGAAGATGAATATTATACGTTAATTAAGCTTAAATATAAGCTTAAGTTTAAACTATACAATTTCTTACTATATTTCTAGTTGATTATAAACACTATTTAGAGTACCAACGACCTCCGAAACACCCAATGGCAGCGTAGAGTTATGATGCTCTGCGTTGCTACTATTCCCCTAATATACACTTATTAAAAAACAGAAAAGTACTTTTCAGTAAGGGAACAAAAAAAAATAGGTTACCCAAAATGGCGCAGTTGTTTTTTCGTTAGACAAGGCGGTGAAATGCGCGCTATGCCTTAGCATAGTAAGTATTTCACCAACGCAGTATAACGGAAAAAGAACAAGTCAGATGGGTAGGTTATTTTTTCTTGTTCCCTAATGGAAAGCATGGCATGCTCATGCCTTTATTCAAGCGACAGGACAATGACTTTTTAAACTATTATTAAACATTTTTAAACCACACTAAATTATGAAAAACCTAAGCGTAAAATCTAGTCTTTTATGTGCACTAATGGCGATATTTTTTGTTGCCTGCGAAAAAGACACCTTTCTAAACAAGCCTATCGAACAACTACAAACAACAGCCGCTAAAAAAGCTGTAGCAAAAATGGTGGAAAGCCAGCGAGCAAGTTCCAATCCCGGACCTATTATACAACTGTTTCAAAACTCAAGAACAGCTAATGATGCAGCTATACAACAAACTGTAAGTGAATCTACTCTCACAGATTTGCAACAGACCGTACTAGAAAACTTAAGGACAGAAGCTCCTGCAATGATTGAATTAAAAATACCGACTATCAAGTCGAAAGACTTTGAACTCGAATTGGTAAAAGTTGATATTTTCACCAGCGATTTTGAAGTCACAAACGAACTCGGACACCTTGTTAATGGCGACCTTGGCATCCACTATCAAGGCATCATAAAAGGCGATAATAACTCACTCGCTGCTATCAGTATTTATGAAGATCAGGTGATGGGTTTTTTCTCCAATCGTGAAGGCAATTACACCATTGGTAAAATGGAAACTGAACAGGCAAATCCACCTCATATCATATACCTCGATAGTGACCTGAACAGAACACCAGATGATTTGGTCTGTGGAACACCAGATGATAACGTGACATATTCCAATGATGTGCTGAATGGGGTCTATGAAGATGCTCGCAACAGAGCCGTAGGAACTGTGCGTACATTTATTGAAGTCAGTGACGATATTTACAACGAAAAAGGACTTGGTACAACTTCTTTTGTCACAGGGCTATTCAATCAATCTGCTGTTATATATGCAAATGAAGACATCACCACACAGATTTCAGACCTGCTGATTTGGACATCCACCAGCCCGTATAATGGAACTGATACTTACGAAGAACTTGCAATATTTAAAAATCAGTACAGCAATAGCAATCCATTTGACGGAGATTTGGCACACTTGCTGACTTTTACCAATTATGGTGGACGTGCTGCCGGATTTGATGGACTTTGTAATCCCAACATCGACAACAGCATGTGTGTTTCCGGCATAGCTAATTTCTATAATTCAGTACCCACCTATTCCTTTAGTGTCTATATTTTCGCCCATGAAATGGGGCATTTAATGGGTTCTCGACACACCCATGCCTGTGTATGGAATGGCAATAATACAGCTATTGATGGTTGTTCAGGTTCTACAGAAGGTTCATGTAATTTGCCTCCTAACCCAAGTAATGGAGGAACGATTATGTCTTACTGTAACGGTTTTGGCGACCCGGGAATAAACTTCAATCTAGGTTTTGGACCTCAACCTGGCAATGTTATCCGTGCCGACGTGGCAGCATGTGACGATGGAAGCGACTGTGGCGGTGGTGGCGGTTCAACTGTGTCAGGATGTGGTATTACTGTAAACATCTCTGGCTTAGACGTAACACTCGCAGCCAAAACACTTATGGGCAGTGGAATCATCAAGGTCAGAACACCATCCTGGAGCTGGGCAGAAACGATGTGCAACGACTGGACTGGCGACAATTGTATTGCAGGACAAACCGTCACTGTTCCTGGACCCGGCACTTACGAAGTAGATGTACAATATGGAGGAGTCTGTACTTTTAGCATCACTGTAGATGGTAGCAGCGCAGGCGGTATCGACAATGATGGCGATGGTATATGCAGCGATGTAGATTGTGACGATAACAACCCAAATATAGGTGAACAACAAGCTCCAGGTACAGCCTGCAATGATGGCGATTCAAATACCATAAATGATGTCATTCAAGCTGATGGTTGTCTCTGCGCAGGAGAGCCTATAGGCGGTGTAGATAACGATGGCGACGGCATAGACAGCGATGTGGATTGTGATGATAATGACCCAAATATAGGTGAACAACAAACTCCTGGTACAGCCTGTAATGATGGCAATTCAAACACCATAAATGATGTCATTCAGGCTGATGGTTGCCTCTGCGCAGGAGATCCTATAGGCGGCAATACAGCTTCTGGTTGTGGCATTGTAGTAGGGCTATCTGGACTGACCGTCACACTCAATTCTAACAGCAATAACGATTATGAAATCATCAAAGTAAGAACGGCTACCTGGACTTGGTCAGAAATTTTATGCAATGACTGGACAGGTCCCTTATGTACGGGCGGACAAAGCGTTACTGTGCCTTCTTCTGGCACTTATGTCATAGATGTACAAGGAGCGGGGAACTGTACATTTACTGTCAATCTATAACCTCTTCCTTTTACAAACCTCCATCATTCCGGTGGCATCTTTTTGATGCCATCGGAAACTTTATTTTTTTCAATGAAAAAAGCAATTACTAAGTAAGTGGAAATACAAATCCAAACGTCAAATTAAAATTCAAAAAAGTATTGACAATAAGCCAATTATGTAAATTGAAAGTGGCGTTTAGTTGAGTCCAAGCACTTAATGGTGAAAAATAAATTTACACAAAAAAAATAATAATCATGAAACATTTAACAAAAGAACGGTCGTGCAATTTGCATTTCCGACTGAAGACTTTATGCCTCATTATAATACTTATAACGGGGACTTCACACCTAATTTTCGGGCAATGCCTGACCAACAAAACAGCCGGTACTAATCCAGCAGACATTTCGGCTTTGGATGCTGCTTATAATGTCCCAAGCCCCTATGTGTATGGCAATATGCTGGGTATCAATGATGCCGGACAGTTCCAAAGCATAGAAAACGAACTGAACCCACTCTCTTACCTCACCACAAAGATGAGGGCTTTCCATGCGATGGATTACGATTTTAATGACAACCTTATATATGGTACTCCTTATGCCCAGCTGACCAAACCGAAAGATGTCGGTGGCGTTCCTCCTTATATGGACATTGGAAATTATGCCTGGTTTTACGGATCACAGGGCATGACAAATATTAGCGCAGCTACCGAAATTCTCAATAAAGAGCCTGACCTCACCTGGAAGGAAAAAATCTGGCAAGAATCCGACTGGTGGCCAGCCGCAGCAGGTCTGTCGATTCCAGCTGGCATTCGCGAGTCCTATAAAAAATATACAGAATCATTTATTGACGTATTGGCGCCCAACTCTGGCACACGCCATGTTGAAGTTTATCAGGTAGGCAACGAACTTTGGGATTACCCTTATGAAGAAGATTATCATGCCATGTTGGAAGGAGCTTATGATGCTTTTGTCAATAAATATGGCACTAATACAGCCAACTGGAAAATGCAACTTATGCCAGGTTCTTTTCAGGCAGCTACGATTACGAATACCTGCCCAAGTCAATTGAGAAACAACTCAAATTGTACAACATCCGGCACGCAGATGTTCAACCAGATGGGGGATTATCTGGATGTATCCAATTGTAATATACTGAGCAGTCTACACGCCATCAACACCCATGTTTATCCTTTCGACGAAGGCACTTTAAATTATGTGCATCCCGAAAAAGCAGGTGGCGAGTTTGAGCGATTCAAAGCAGCAGTCGCCTTTAGAGATGCCAATCCGATATTGGCAGGTAAAGGCGTCTGGCTCACCGAAGTAGGTTATGATTCTTATGGTGAAGGCTTCTTACCAAATGGCCAACCAGCATCTGGTGTAGGGCAGTATAGTCAGGCTGCTATGTCCCTGAGGATTTTTATGATTACCAGTCGGTATCACCTAGAAAGAGTGGATTTTTATGTCGGTTTTGACCAAAGTCTGACCACCAATCCCTGGCATGGTGCTTTATACAACTGCTCTGGTTTTTGGAGACTAGGTACACACCCTCAATATGGATATGGTTCTGCCAAACCTTCGCACGGCGCAACACCAAAGCCTGTCTTTTTTGCCTTTAGAAATTTTTTAGATAAATTTGATAATAAAGTATTCCACGAAGCAGTAGCAGAAGAAAATGACCTGCACGCCTACATCATAGCCAATACAGATGGCACCGACCCTTACCTGGTATTTTGGAATCCTACAGCAACTGATGACAATAACGTCTTCTCTGATGTCAATGTCAATCGCACTGTCAGCCTTCCAAATGGATACAAAGTTTCAACAACTTCAGCAACACCTTTCTCTACAACCGGAAGCAATAATGATCCTTATCTAGCGAATACTGCGCCTTCTTTTTCCAATGCTGTCAGCGGAACAAATGCAGGCTCGACCACCATTACAAAAGCGAGAAGAATGCCTTCTTATATCCAATTGGAAACAAGTAGTGGAACTAGTGTCTCTTTCAACTCCTGCCCTAATAACATCACTATACAGGCAGCAGCAGGCGCGAGCAGCGCACAGGTGAACTGGACAACACCTACCGCTTCCACGACTTGTAGTGGCAATGCAGTAGTCAGCCAGACCGCAGGCGGCAGCAATGGCAGCAATTTCAGCATTGGCACTAGTACAGTTAGCTATCAGGCTACAGACAATTGCGGCAATTCTACGACTTGTAGCTTTACAGTTACCGTGACTTCTACTGTGGGCAATCCACTTACACTAAGCTGTCCCAATGACATTCTCATCACCGCAGCGCAGGGTGCTAGTGGCGCAAATGTTTCCTGGCCCAACCCAACTGCCACCACGACCTGTGTAGGCGGCGGCTGCGACGGCAATCCCATCTCTGGCTTCAGCTATCTTGGCGAATTGAATGGTAGTGATTATTACCTCTCGCAAGGCAGTGAAAAATGGACAGATGCTAAAGTGACCTGTGAGAATAATGGTGGGCATTTGGCGACGATTAGTTCGCAGGCAGAGCATGATTTTATTTTTAATAACATCAATGCAGCAGTGTTGATCGGACTGAGTGATGATGATAATGATGGCTCGCTCAACTGGGTCACAAACGAACCTTTGTCTTATAATAATTGGAACAGCAATGAACCCAATGTATCTGGTACTAATCGTTATGCTAGCCTCAATTACTGGTCATCCAATGGTGCCTGGGAAATTGTAAACTTCTGGACATCAAAACCCTATATCCTGGAAGTGCCTTGCGGCGGCGGAAATGGTATTCCCACCATCACACAGACACAAGGCCCTTCAAACGGCTCATACTTCAACATTGGCACCACAAGCATTGCTTATAGCGCAAGTGATGATTGTAATAATACAGACAATTGCAGCTTCACTATAACGGTATTAGACAATCTCGCTTCAACGCTGACACTAAATTGCCCAGCCGATATTACAGTCACAGCTCCCACAGGCGCAAACGGCATGAATGTAAGCTGGACAACAAACGCTTCTACAACTTGTAGCGGTAATGTCATGCTTAGTCAAACTGGCGGTGCAAGTAGCGGTAGTTTTTTCACCATCGGTACCTACTTCATCAGCTATCAGGCAACGGATAATTGCGGGAATGTCGAGACTTGTCAGTTTGTCGTAACAGTAGAATCCGACGGCGGCGGCGACTGTACGGGTTCAGCTATTGCAGGGTTCAACTATCTAGGCGAATCTAATGGCAGCGATTATTATCTGTCTCAATTCAGCCAAAGATGGACAAATGCCAAAGTGACTTGTGAGAATAATGGCGGACATCTGGTCACCATCGGTTCACAAGCAGAGCAGAGTTTTATTTTCAATAATATCAATGCTGCCGTATTGATCGGCATTAGTGATGACGACACTAATGGCACCTCTGGCTGGTCAAGCCTCCCTGGCAATGGGCGTGACGAGAACAGCCTTAATAATAACGGCCCATTAGAATGGGTAACTGGCGAACCCATTTCTTATACCAACTGGAACAGCGGTCAGCCCGACATCTACGGTACAACCCGCTACGGGCTACTCAACTACTGGACAACAGGTGGCAAATGGGAGATCACCAATTTTTGGACCAATAAACCTTTTGTGCTTGAAGTGCCTTGTAGCAGCAATCGACTTGCTCCTAAAGACATCGCACTCACGCTATTTCCCAATCCGGTTAAAGATGTACTCCATGTGCATATACCGGAAAATGCGGTCTTACAACAAGGTGATTTCAGCCAGGTATTGATCACCAATACATTGGGGCAGCAGGTACAAACCTTGTCCGTTCAAGCCAGTGAGCAAGTACAAACTGTAGATGTTTCACAATTGGGAAAAGGTATTTATTTCATTCATTTAAAAGGAGAAAATTATACAACGCAAGCGGCTAAGTTTGTGGTGTATTAAACAAGCTACGGTTTGGTAAACGTGAGCGGCGGCCTCGCGAAAAGAGCGTTTGCTAAACCTTCCTGTAACAATAGGTTTAGCAAACTTCCTCACCACAGGGCTTCCCGCAAGTTTACCAAACCGACGGATAAAAGAATAAAGTGTGGTTTTATATAGGAGAGTAGACTTTCGGGTCTGCTCTTTTTTATTTGAAAATATGTACCTTGCAAAGTGACCACTTCCGAACAAATACAAGAACTAAAAATTCTCAATGCCATTGCTATCCAACTCAATGGCGCAGTAGAACTCAATCGTGCTTTGCAACTCGCGCTAAAGCATACTATAGAACTGATGCAGCTGCAAACGGGCTGGATATGGTTGTTGCATCCTGCTTCTAATTCCGTTTTTCTAGCCGCTTCGCATCAGTTGCCGCCTGCTTTCACGAAGCATCCGGAGCGATTGTCGGGCTGGTGTTATTGTATTGACAAATATCTGGCAGACAACCTGAATAGCGCAGCAAATATCAGCGAAATTACCTGTACGCGATTAAAAGACCTCAAAGAAGGCACGAACGGACTGCGCTACCATGCCACCATCCCGCTTTTTGATAAAGACAAAAAAATAGGCCTGCTCAATCTGGTCAGCGAAAAAAACAAACAATTATCTGACCGCCAGTTGGACTTATTGTACACCATAGGCGATTTGCTCAGTGTCACAATTACCCGAACCCGCCTTTTTGAACACAGTAAAACGGCAGGTGTATTGGAAGAAAGGCAAAGACTCGCACAACACATCAAGCAGGGATTGATAACAAATATGGAACAATTGATCTCCAAAATCAACAGGGCTCAAACCGATACTTCTACCCAACAATTCGATGAACTCCACCAACTTGCTCAAAATTTAAAGACACTTAGCCAACAAACCCTCCAAGACTTAACAAACCATCCTTCACCCAACTATCCCGCAGGAGATTTACAATATCCGACTACGCCACTGACTAAGCGGGAACTGGAAGTACTCGAAGAGTTAAAAACAGGAAAAACCAATAAAGCCATTGCTGCTGACTTGTTTATTTCTGAACGTACTGTCAAGTTTCACGTCAGCACGCTACTCAGCAAACTAGATGCTGCGAATAGGACGGATGCTGTGCAGATTGCGGTTAAGCGGGGCTTGGTTCATTTTTGAATTTGCTCACCAGTGCCGAAAGGCACTAAATTTCAGGTATTATAGAAAGAATATCGAATAATGAATGTCGAACACCGAATATCGAAGTATTATACGTTAAACTACGAGACTAACTTACTGATTTACAAATTCTTATTTTCAAACTTAATTATAAATACTTCGACATTCAATATTCCTTGTTCGATATTCGATATTCCCATTTTTATAAGCTATACACGCATTTTGCAAAGCAAAATGAAATACTGAAATGACTTGAATACTAAAAAACAGCCATCGACCATGGATATTGTCTATCGACCTAAACTGCTACTAATTTTCGTTTTTTTACTTTTTGGAATTTATCCCCGAACTGTCCTAAAGTACAGGTAAAAATCTATCCTTTTGGCTGATGTATGGCACAGCTATTCCCTGCACCTTTGTCGTGAAAATAATTTATAACAAAACGGAAGGATTATGACGACGACAAAAAAGACAGCCCTCATTACAGGCGCATCAAAAGGATTTGGACGTGCACTCGCAGAAGCCCTGGCGCGAAATGGATGGCAACTCATCATCAATGCCAGAAATGCTAAGGCACTGCTTGCTACACAACGACATTTAGAGCAATTTACAACAGTAGCTGCCATTTCTGGTGATGTAAGGGACGAAATTCATTTGCTACAGTTTGCAGAAAAACTAGAACAACTGAACTGGACTTTAGACCTCATTGTAAATAATGCTTCAACAATTGGTATTTCTCCACAACCACAGCTTTTGGAGTATTCGATGGACACGCTGCATCAGATTTTCCATACCAATGTACTAGCACCTATTTCTTTATTACAAAAAGTCAAACCGTTTCTAAACTCCTCTGCCACGATCATCAATTTGAGCAGTGACGCAGCCGCTAATACTTATGAAAACTGGGGTGGCTATGGGGCGAGTAAGGCTGCATTAGACCACATTAGCGGAACGCTAAAAAAAGAAAATCCCAACTGGAATATCTATGCCTTTGACCCTGGTGATATGAGAACGGATATGCACCAAGCAGCTTTTCCTAATGAAAATATTGAGGATCGCCCTTTGCCAGAAACGACTGCAGTACCTGCTGCGTTGGAATTGATTTTGGGTACACATCCAGGCGGGAGATATGAAGCAGGGAAACTAATCAGCCAACAAGTTTAGACTCCAGATGTAAAAGTGGTGATTGTTCTTTTTGCCACGAATGCACGAATTGCCTTCATTTTTTATAATTTACACTACCATGAATATAATAACAGCACAAAAAGCCTTTGATTTTGTATTGCCCGAATCACTGGAATGCACCACGCCCACAGAAGAACGAGGCTTGCGGAGAGATGATGTACGTCTGATGGTCAGCAACCGCACCGATAACAGTATTGCTCACAGTACTTTTAAAAACATTGCCTCCTTTTTGCAGGAAGGTGATGTCCTGATTGTCAATACTTCCCGCACGCGCAATGCCGCCCTCCCTACCCTGCTTCCCGGTGACCTCGCAGGACGAATCCATCTTTCTACTCCATTGAATCATCGAGAATGGTTGGTGGAAGTTCGCCAAATAAATGGGAAGGATACCAGCCGTTATCATGGATTAAGTAAGCATCAGGTCTTGTCCATTCCTGCTGGTGGAATAATGGAAGTTATTGAACCTTATTATGATAAAAGAACGGAAGACAAGCATATTAAATTATGGAAAGTAAGGTTTTCGACACCTATTGAAATCAGTGTCTATTTGAAAAAATACGGGCAGCCAATCAAGTATAAAAACATTGACACCAAGTATCCTTTATCTTATTATCAAACGGTATTTTCCAGTGAAACGGGTAGTTCGGAAATGCCTTCGGCGGGTAGGGCATTTACCCCTGAACTGGTCACCAAACTGGTTTTAAAAGGTGTTCAATTTGCACCGGTCATTTTGCATACGGGCATATCTAGTCTTGAAATAGACGAAGCTCCATATCCCGAATATTTTGAAGTCGCTCCATTTACAGCCAGTTTAATCAATAGGGCAAAAGCAGAAAATCGCCGCATAATTGCCGTCGGCACCACCGCCATACGCGCCATCGAATCAGCCATAAATCTATCGGGAAAAGTCATTTCCAAATCGGGTATGACCAATTTATTCATCACCCCTGAACGCGGCTTACAAATCGTCAATGCTATGCTGACAGGCTTTCACGAACCCAAAGCTTCGCACCTCTTGATGATGGAAGCTCTTGCAGATAAAAGTCATTTGGCAATCACTTATCAGTCAGCTATTGAAGCTGGTTATTACTGGCATGAGTTTGGGGATTTGCATTTGTTGCTGTAGAATTCTCGAAACTTTGGTGGGATGTTTAGAAAACTACTCGGCACACCCTCCCGCTATCGCTAAAGGTTCACTACGTCATAAGTCCACTGGACTTATGGTTTCTTTCAGAAAACTATACTTCGTTCATCCATTCCACTAAGTAGTTAGCAATTTCTTCGCCCTTATCCTCTTGCAGAAAATGTCCGGCTTGCTCAATAATCTTATGTGGCTGATCTTTTGCGCCGGGAACAAATTTTTGAAAAGGCACTTCCCCACCCTTAGTCACAGGATCAGAATCGCTGAATAAGGTGAGAAAAGGTTTTTCCCATTGCTGCAAAATTTTCCAGGCATTGCGGTTGTTTTCACTTTCTACATCATCGGATGTAGTGGGCACAAAAGCCGGAAAAATTCTTGCTCCGGCAATATAACTGGCATTGGGAAAGGGTGCAGTATAAGCATCTAAAATCTCCTGAGAGAGTTTGCCAACTGTGCTTTCTTGCATAATCATTTCAAAAGGAAAAACAGCTACGGTTTGCGAAAACTGCTGCCATTGAATAAAGGCTTTTGGCATTTTTTGATCACCCGTCGGCAAGCCTGTATTGCCCACAGCTACCCGACTGAATCGCTCAGGTTCGGCAGTGACCAGTCGTAGCCCAATCAGCCCGCCCCAGTCCTGCGCAAACAAGGTAATATCTTTCAAATCAAGTGCTGCAAGCCATGTTTGTACCCATTGAATGTGCAAGGCATAAGAGTAGTCGGTGGTTTCTGTAGGCTTGGAAGATTTACCAAAACCGATCAGGTCGGGCGCAAGGACTCTATAGCCTGCATTTGCAAAAACAGGAATCATTTTTCGGTATAGAAATGACCAACTCGGCTCACCATGCAAGAGCAATACAATTTCCCCGTCTCTTGGTCCTTCATCTACATAGTGCATCCGTAATCCCGTTTCGACTTCCAAATAATTGGGCAGGAAAGGATAGTCGGGAATATTTGCAAAACGGCTATCTGCTGTGTTTAAGATGTTCATATTGTAAATTTTTCGTCCATAGTCCTCAGTCGATAGTCGATGGCTAAATTTTTAAGACATCACGACTTTTATATATTTCACACGCATTTTGCGGAGCAAAATGAACACAGGAATAGCTTATTAAATACTTGACTCGACAACTATCGACTGCGGACTATGGACTATGGACTATCAACCTAAATAATTGCCTTTGGGTAATTTCCTACTATCTTATTTTAACGGACTCCATGACATCACCAATTTCTAGTCGATGTATGGCGTCCATGCCTTTTTTCACTTTGGCAAAAATTGTATAACGTCCATCCAGATGATGCGTGGGTGAATGGGTGATAAACCACTGTGTACACTCCGTATCCTTGCCCGCCGATGCCATGCCTACATAACCTTCCGTATCATAATATTGTGGACCAAGTTCAGAACGAATGGCGTAATCCAGACCGCCCCAACCATCTCCGCGCGGGCAACCTGCCTGCGCTACAAAATTGGGAACAATACGGTGAAAGTTCTTTCCATTATAAAAACCATCGCGGGTCAATTTGACAAAATTGGCGACTGAGCCAGGCGATTCATTGACCAGTAAATCCAGCTCTATAATGCCTTTTTTGCTGATAATCACCGCCACTGGTTTCGCGGGCAATTCGTTAATCAATTCCCAATCAATCGCTTGCTTGCTTTCTGGAGTTACTATGCCTTTTTCTAAATCGGCATCCTGAAAATAATTAATGGTTCGTTTCAATTCATTATACGCCTCTACATCACGGGGAAGCTGTAATTTTTTGAGCGAATTTCTCATAAACCCCGTTCCGCCAGAATAAGCCTGTCGCATCTTCAAGTCAGGATTGCGCAAGGCACCTGAGGTCGTGGCAATCATCGCTACATCTCCGCTTTCGATGGCTCGTTTGAAAATTTGTGCCAGCTTTGCTTTTGTGGTGTAGGCAGCCGTTCCCGTAAGGGCATTAAAGTCGGGGCGACTCCGCAAATCAGCTAAAGCCTGTATGCCATAGCTCTTAGTCACCGCCGTAGCAGTAGAATCAAAAATTGCTTTTTCTATATAGGCAAAATTGACTGGATGTTCTGCCATTGCCCCTAGTAAAGCTCCTTTTTCATAAGGATTCTGAGAGTCTTCGTAGTTCTTGATTAAATCCTGACTATAGGAATATCTAGTTTTGGCGAAAGCCGGATTTGTTCGTCCCAAACCTGCTGCGTACAACTCAGTTCGTACCCGCCAGTTGGAACTAGCTCTTGCAAGATTATAGAGAATTTTACTGTCGTAATAAGACGCATTTTTACGCAAATAAGCGGCTGCGGTGTAAGCGACATTTCGGTTTCTGTCTTCTGCCGCCCGAAGTGCCAGCGTGCGTGCCGATTTGTAATCATAATCTTTCAAAGCGCGAACCATATTCACTTTTACCCGATAATCTTTTTCTATATCAAAAGCTTCTGTGAGGGTAGTC
The DNA here is from genome assembly GCA_937951615.1 of uncultured Saprospiraceae bacterium. Classification (GTDB taxonomy): domain Bacteria; phylum Bacteroidota; class Bacteroidia; order Chitinophagales; family Saprospiraceae; genus JAHDEO01. Next base: position 249,555 of record CALFBH010000041.1, read on the forward strand.
AGCGCAGCAGCCCCTTTAGTTTTGCCAAGCGCAGCCGCTACAAACATCCGCACTTCTGGTGATTGTTCTTTATTAAAAACTTCGATGAGTTCCTGTTCGTAATTTTCAATTTTAATATCAGCTGCCCGACGGAGATAATCTGCTGCTACTTGTTTTACTGAAGCAGGTATATTGAGTTGCAGCAATTCTACCATGCGAGTCGTGCCTTCCGGCAAAGTAATTTTGCGGTTCATAAAACGATAGATGCTCTTCGCCTGTCCTGCTAACAACAATGTATCCGTTTCTTTATAGGTTTTGACTGAACTGATTTGACGTAAAGTCTCTTTCTTCCCACATTTACCAACTGCCTCTAATAAGACACCCTGCACTTTTCTTGAGGGTTCTTCTCCAAAAGCAATCACCAAATCTTTTTCTGCTGTTGTCGCTCCAGTTTGACCAAGCGCGTAAGCCGCTGCATAACGAACCCGCTCTTCGTCATCTTTCAATAATTTGATTAGAGCAGGCACAGCGGCTTCATCCTGTACAGAAGCCAAAGCAGTCGCAGCCGCATAACGATAAGTCGTATTGGCATCTTCGGTATAAGGTAACAGGGCATCCGTATTCCGCTCGTCTTGCAAGTTGAGAATTTCCTGTACTTTTTCGTTTTTGATAGAAAAATTATAGGAATTGTCCGGCTCTTCAGGCAGGCAGGCTGTGGCTAATAAGCAGAGTGTTGCGAGTAAGCAGCAGTAAGTTATTGATTTCATCTTTGTTGAGTGTATTTGGATGTTGGGGTATTTGAGGTATTTGGGTATTGGGTTAATTAGATATTGTAGGGCGATTCATGAATCGCCCTACAATATCTAATTACGACCTCGCCTTACGTGCATCTCTGAAACTTTTGATAAATACCATTAACGCTGTGAGGCAACTCAATATCATAACACCTGTACGCATTACAGCAAGAGAATTTACTTCTTCTTTTCCCAATGCGCTTTTCAATGGCATAAACAAAGCAATAAGTAGCAAGAGCGTCAGCAAAACTACGACATGCGCAATAGCTTTATTTTCTTTTTTCATCCATGGATGCATTGCCAATAATACGACTCCGACTGCTGGAGCAATCAAAGCAGTAGGGCTTCCACTTCCTGTAAAATAGCCCCAAAGTCCAAGCCCGATAAGTATAGCTGCGTTAATTAAATTAGCTTGATACGGTTTCATAATGTGTCATTTTTATTTTTTGTTAAACTGTTTGTTTTGCTGATGTGTATATCTGTTCATTAGTGAATGAGTTGATCTATTTTACCGAATTAACGCATTACCAATCAACCCAGCACTAATTACTCAATTACCAATCACCAAATCATAGCAAATGTAGTTCAAAATTATGGAAAAGCGATATAATTTTGCGTACTTGCAGGCTAATCTATGACAATCGTAACTCTTACAACGGATTTGGGCAGACGCGACTACTATGCAGGGCTTATCAAAGGCGGGCTGCTGAGTACCGGAGTGGCATTGAATATCATAGATATTACGCACCACATCAAGACCTATGATATTGTGGAGGCTTCTTTTGTGTTGGGCAATGTGTATCAAAGTTTTCCGAAAGGCAGTATTCATATTGTCAGTGTGAATAATTTTGATGAAGGTGAAAAGCAGTTTATCACAATGGAACATGAAGGGCATTTTTTCATCGGCCCTGATAATGGTATTTTTACGCTGATGTTTGAGGAAATGCCAAAAAAAATCTACGCGATTCCATCCAAAGATAAAAGCACTTTTCCACTGACTGAAATTTTCGCGCAGGCAGTGGCACACATCAGTTCTGAAGCCCCATTTAAGGAGATTGGAAAGCTGGTCAAAAAACCTGTACAACGCATCACACTACAAGCGGTCATCAGCAAATCGCAGATACGGGGTTCCGTGATTCATATCGACAATTACGATAATGTCATTTTGAATATAAAAAAAGACCTGTTTCTCAGGATGCAGGCAGGGCGTTCTTTTTCTCTATTTTTCAAACGGCATGACCCGATTAAAAGTCTGAGCGAACAGTATAGCGATGTGCCTGTCGGTGATACTTTATGCCTGTTCAACTCGGCTGATTATTTGGAAATTGCAATTAATCTTGGAAAAGCCGCCAGTTTATTAGGATTGGCTGTCGATGATACGGTACAAATTGATTTTCATGATTGAGTGAATGAATAGATGAATGAGAAACTATGAATGGTGAATTTTAATTCGTAATTAATCCATTCGTAATTCGTAATTAAAATATTGATGTTAAAAAGAATAGTCAAACTAACTTTCAAGGCAGATAAGATAGATGCTTTTCAGGAAATTTTCCAGGAAAAACGGGAGCGGATAGAAAGCAGGAATGGCTGTCGTTCTGTACAGTTATTGCGAGACATCGCCAATCCAAATATTTTTTTTACGATTAGTCTATGGGACAATGAAGAATGTCTGAATGCTTATCGTCATTCGGAATTATTTCAAAGCACTTGGGCAGAGATAAAAACATATTTTGATGATAAACCAGAAGCTTGGAGTCTCAATGATGTTGGCTAAATCAAGCAGAGAGACCGCTTCGCTGTCAGAAGAGAGCATTTCACTTCTCATTTTTCAAGCATGTACAAAATTCGTCATTACCAGATTCGTCATTCGTAATTAATCCATGAACATTATAACATTAAAAGACTACCGCATTTTTGTCGGTGAGGATATATGGACAGAGTTTGCCTACCTTTTAGAGCAAAGAAAGTATTCCCGTATCCTGATTTTGGTGGATGAAAATACAGGACGCGACTGCCTCCCGCTCTTCCGCGCCAATATCAACCTGAATGCACACATCATAGAAATTCCAGCAGGCGAGCCGCACAAAAACATCAAGACCTCTCAGGCGATATGGCAGGCGATGATGGAACATGAAACTGACCGGCGTTCGCTACTCATCAACCTAGGCGGCGGTGTGATTGGCGATATGGGTGGCTTTTGTGCGAGTACGTTTAAGCGGGGCATTGATTTCATTCAGTTTCCGACGACCCTGCTTTCTCAGGTAGATGCTTCTGTGGGTGGCAAGCTAGGCATTGATTTTAATCATATCAAAAACTCTATCGGTTTATTTGCCAATCCGCAGGCGGTGTTTATTTATCCGCCTTTTCTCGATTCACTTCCTTATCGGGAATTGCGCAGCGGCTTTGCAGAGATTATCAAACATGGACTAATTCTAGATGAAAAATACTGGTCGGCTATCAGTCAGGCAGAAGAGTTGAATCCGCAAGACCTCACGCGCTTCATCCTTCCCTCTCTCAGTATCAAAAAACATGTTGTAGAAGAAGATCCCTATGAAAAAGGGCTTCGCAAAGTTCTCAATTTCGGACATACGATTGGTCATGCTGTAGAAAGCTATGCACTAGAAACTGACACCCCACTGCTACACGGCGAAGCCATCGCCATCGGAATGATTTGTGAAGCCTGGTTGTCGTATAAGTTTTTTGTCCTCAAACAAAGCGAACTGAAAAGCATCACCGATTTTATCCTGAAAATTTATGGCAAACCCGCCCTGCATCCCGGCAGCTTCGACCAACTCATCGCCCTGATGCGACAGGACAAGAAAAATGAGCATGAGCAGATTAATTTCACGCTATTGAAATCCATTGGTAATGCGGTGGTGAATCAGACTTGTGGAGTGGATGGGATTATTGGGAGTTTGGGGTATTATGAGGGGCTTCAGGCTAAATGAAGCTTTATTTGAATATCGAACAGAAGAATATTGAACACTGAATGTCGAAGTATTTATGTATGGTACTTCAACATCACCTGTTTCATAAATCAATTGTTTTTTAGATAATCCTAATAATATGCTTAACTCTATTTTTAATATCCATCCTTAAATCCTATCTTTTTTCACTAAAAAATTTGCTTACATTTTACATTAAAAGCAACTTCAAATATTTTGTATTGTAAGCCTCACCTTTGAAGTTATCAAAAACAAAAATACACCAAAGCCCAAACTTATCCAATTTTCCCTTATATTTAAACCATGACTTACCAGCTCCTCCAACCAGCACTACTCATAGCCTTAGCGGGCTTGTTGCTGCCTTTCCTCATCCACTTATGGAACAGGCGGCGTGGGCGGGTGGTGCAGTTTGGCAGCATACAATGGCTGGAGGCGACGAAGCGCGAAAAACTGAGTAGCCTTAGTTTTTCGCAGCCCTGGTTATTTTTGTTGCGGGCTTTGTTGATTGCTTTGTGTGTATTGATGCTGGTCGAGCCAGTGCGGGTGCAGCTTGTGCAATTATTGCCACAAAAAAATCTGAATTGGGTTTTGGTTTCGCCGAATTTGGTGGAGCGGGAGGATTGGCAGGCAGCTTTTGATACTGTGCAATATCGTGATTATGAATGGCGAGTTTTGTCGGCTGGGTTTCCTGAAATTTCTGTTTACGCTCTGTTTCGCAAAAGCGGTGGGTTTAAACCCACCGCTTTTGCGAAACGGAGCGAGACACCACTAAACATTTGGTCATTGCTCGCAGATATGCAGGAGCGGGCGGACGCACCAGATAGTGTGGCTGTATTTTTCTCCCCTGCTTTATCTCAATTCCAACATCAATCACCTGCTTTGCGTTCGCATATTAGTTGGTATGAAGTGCCTGCGGTGGAGGACGCTTATGCACTGGTGCGTAGCTGGCGCGATGGGAATAAATTGACCTTTTTGATTGGAAAAAGTGAAGCGGAGCAAACGACTTTTGAGCGACGAATCTTCCGTCTTTGGCAATCCGCTGAAATGCCTGTTCGATTGTCATCTAATGACCTGCCTGATATTTTGGCTGATCTGAATACCAAGTCTGCTTATTTAAAAAATAAAAAAGAACTCGCAATTCCTATTGAAAAAAAACCTGTATTGCGCATTGCTGTCGAGTATGATTCGAGTTTCAAAACAGACCGCAATTATATTCGAGCGGCTTTGAAGGCTGTCGCCAAATATACGGACATTGACTTAGTATGGACAAAGCGAAAAGACGAAGACCTGAATGCTCTGTTTTGGTTATCAAAGAAGCCATTGCCGGATGATTTGCCTCCTAACACTAAGGTGTTTTTGTATCAGCCAGAGCAGGTTTATCGGGAAGACATGGTGACAAGTCAGTTGCTAAACAATAAAAAAGTCCATATTCTCACACAGCGACTAAGGACTTCGCAGGCAACGGATCAACTCCCACAACGATTATTAAATCTACTACTCACACCCGATGATTTTGATGCTCAATTAGAAGTCTTTGACCAACGAAAGCTTATTGCCGAGCAGTATGCAGTCCGACAAATAACTAAGCAGTCGAAAGTAACAGATGAAGTCATAGAGGAAAAACGGGTCGCTGGTTTTCATCATTGGTTTTGGGCTTTATTATTGTTTGTGTTTTTGTTGGAGCGGGTCTATGCGCATATGAAAACACAAAATCAAACGTCAAATTCAAACTCAAAAAGCAATTTACAATAAGTCAATTGTCCAGATTGAAAGTGGTGTTTTAAGCCAACACACTGATGCATTTTTCATTTTTTTTCAAAAAAAGTCCAGAAAATTTATGGAAAAAATGACTTTTCACCCTCTTTATATATGTGGAAACAATACAAACATCAAGAGACGCCTTATGGAAAGGCATTATAGAAGATCTATTCGACGACTTCCTTCGGTTTTTTTATCCCGACGATATAGACCTAATTGATTTCAGTAAAGGCTTTGAATTTCTCGACAAAGAACTAGAAGCATTATTTCCCGACGCTGAAAGCCGAGACCGTCGTGCTGACAAACTAGTTAAAGTACACACCAAACAAGGAGACACGCAATGGATACTGATACATATAGAGGTTCAGGGATATTATGACAAATACTTTGCTGAACGGATGTTCAATTATTACTATCGGATACTGGAAAAATACAAAAAGAAGATTGCTGCCATAGCCATTTTTACGGATGACCATGAATGGTTTCACCCAAAGGCGTATAACAGTAGTTTTTTCGGCACAGAAGTGACTTACAAGTTTCGCACCTACAAATTATCAGAAAAAACACTTGCTGATTTTGAGAACTCGGACAATCCTTTTGCTGTTATTATGGAGACGGCATGGTATAGTTTAAAAAAGAATAAACTAGACGATGAAGGCTTATATAATTTCAAAATCCAACTGATTCGACGACTGATGGCACTTGAATATACAAAACCTCAAATTGAACGTATTTTCGACTTTATAGACTATTATGTTCGTTTTGAAAAGCCAGAAAAAAAGCATAAATTTGAAAAAGAAGCAGATATTATTTTACAAAAACGCAAACCGATGGGAATTAGAGAAGAAATATTATATGATGCAAAAAGGCAGGGAATAGAAGAAGAACGAGAGCGGCTCACAAAAAAATTTGAGCAGCAACGAAAAAAGATTGAACAACAACAACAACAACAATTGGAGCAGAAATTTAAAACTGCCATTGTAAATCTCAGAGAGAAAGGATTTACAAGCAGAGAAATTGCTGATATATTAGGGCTCTCCATAGAAGATATTTCACGCCTAACGGCCAGCTAATTATAAACCTATTGATTCACAAAGACCGATATACCACGCTCAAATCTCTGCTCTCACGCTGGCGAATACAACGGGGCATAGAATCTGTATTATGGGCATTGAGTTTTGGTATTCTCGCTACTGCTTTTATTTATGTATTCGATGAAAACCCCAAATTTCTTAGACTCATTTTTAGTACTACAATCCTTGTTAGTTTACTCGCTTTTTTTCAACATTTTCGACTTTGGTCTACTGGTCAACAGGAAATTATTCGTTACCTAAATCGCACCTATCCTGAACTGGAAGATAGTGCTGACCTATTGTTGGTTTCTGATGATGACTTGTCTGGTTTAGCAGTTGTGCAGAAAAGTCGGATGACGGAGACGCTGGCAAAAATACACCATCAAATCCGACTACCACATCGTATGGGTTGGGCATTTTTATGCTTGTGTTTTGCTGGACTAGCTGGCGCGGGAGTTTTTTACGGAAAACCTTATTTTACAAAAGAAAAAATTGCCCTCGCAGAACAGGAAACGATCCAAAATACATCTTCGATTAGTCCATCTATTTCAAAAAAAACAAAGCTGCCTGAGCTTATTATAAAAAAAGTACGTCTGCAATATACGCCACCCGCCTATACTCGACTGCCTTCCGAAACTGCCGATTCACCAAACTTGAAAGCTCCTCAATTTTCTCAACTCAAGTGGACAATCCAGTTTTCCCGCTCCATTAAAAACGGATTTATTGCTTTTCAAAATGAAGAAAAGATTCCCTTGACCCAGCAAAGTCGTACCACTTATACGGCTGAAATGCCATTGGAGAAAACAGGGCTTTACACCATCACCTTTACAGACAAACAGGGCAAAACAAAAGTCAGCGATTATTATAAACTGGAAGCCATTCCTGATGTTTCACCGGATATTGCAATCAAGGGTTTAGAACCTTATAAAGAATACTTTTTTGATACACTGACAACTGTTTCATTTACCGCTAAGGTGAAAGATGACTATGGCATCACGGCTGCCCGTATGGTTGCCACCCTAAGTCGGGGCGAAGGTGAAGCCGTAAAATTTAGAGACGATACTTTGTTTTTCGATCAGTCATTCGATGGCAATCGCAGTTATGAACTCAGCCACACATTGCGCCTTCGCGACCTGGATATGGAACCTGGTGATGAACTCTACCTACACATCGAAGCTACTGACAATCGTCGTCCCAAAAAACAAACTGCCCGGACTTTCAAGTACATCATTGCTTTCGAAGATACCGCAAGTATAAATTTCAGCATGGAAGGTACTATGGCACTCGATAGAATGCCTGCCTATTTTCGGAGTCAGCGACAAATTATTATTGATACAGAAAAACTGGTCGCTCAGAAAGGCAAGATGTCCACTACAGCATTTAATGAAACTAGTAATGGCATTGCTGCCGACCAGAAAATTCTACGCCTACGGTATGGAAGATTTTTAGGGGAGGAATTTGAGACGGTTATTGGAGAGGTTTCAGAAGAGAGAGGAGAGACCGCTGTGCTGAGAGAAGAGAGAGGAGAGACCGCTGCGCTGCGAGAAGCGAGAAGCGAGAAGCGAGAGGAACATGAACATGACCACAAAGAGGAAGGACACAACCCGCAACTCGCAACTCATCAACACGAAGAAGGAATATTGAATACCGAACACCGAATAACGAATGACGAAGGCGAAACACATGAACACGACAACTCGCAACACGCAACTCATCAACACGAAGAAAGAATATCGAATACCGAACACCAAATAACGAATAGCGAAGGAGAAACCAAACAACCCGACAACCCGCAACCCGCAACTCACCAACACGACAACACATCAACACACCAACACAACCACGACCACGGGCATGACCACGAAGAAGGCGAAACAGAAAATCTACTAGAAGCCTATATGCATATCCACGACAATATGGAGGAAGCCACCTTTTTCGACCAGTCCACAGCAGCTAAGCTTCGGGCTTCGCTGGCTAAAATGTGGGAAGCGGAATTGCAATTGCGCCTGTATCAGCCAGCGCGCGCATTGGAACATGAGTATGCTGCTTTGAAATTGCTGAAAGAAGTGCAACAGGCTTCGCGGGTGTATGTGGAGCGAATTGGTTTTGAAGCCCCCACCATCAAAGTCGCTGAAAAACGGCTGACTGGCGAGTTGGACGACATTAAAAATACAGCAATACAGAAAGACAATACACCAGATGATTTATACCCAGCTATGCGGGAGGCAGTGCTAGTCCTAGAAAAACTGAGGCAGGAAAATCGCGCCCCCAACCATCCCGAGCAACACCTGCTCAACGATGCTGGTTCAGAACTGGCAGGGCTGGCACTGGTACGACCTGGCAATTATTTTGTGGCTTTGCAACAACTGAAACTACTGACCGACGGCGTCGTACCAAAATCGGCTTTATCGCTTTATTTAACCGCTGTGCAAGAGACTTTTGTTCAGGCTTTGCCAGATACAGAATATGAGCCTGCACCTCGACATTACACCTCGGAGCGACTTGCGAAATTGTATCTAAATTTCCTTAAATAATGAAAGCTCCAAAATGCTTTATGCCCATAGTCCGCAGTCGATGGTCAATGGCTGTTTTTTTTACGAAACAACAATTTTATTCCGCTTTTTTATGCATTTTGCAAAGCAAAATGCCTTTACTTTTCCATCGACCATCGACCTAAACTGTTATAAGTTGAACATCTTAGACCAATTTCACGACATACAATTTCTAACGCCCCTCCCCTATCTCCGACTGATGCTGATTGGGGCTGTATTGTTGTGGCTGGTCTTGATGATTTTGTTGCTTCGGCGCAAAGGCAGGCGGCGGCTTTGGTTTCGGATTCCTGTGACGACTTTGGCGATATTGTGTTTACTCGCTTTGGGTTTGCGCCCTTTTCAGTTTATGAGCGAAGACGCTATTACTGCGGTATTCCTGACGAATGGTTTTGAGCGCGGAGTGGCGGATAGTTTGCTAGCTGATTTGCCAGATGCGCAATTGTTTTCCACAGAGGCGGTGCTGGGTTTTGACCGTGCAGTACAACAGATTCCCGATGCTCATTTTCTAGCTCGCAATCATCCTAGACTGAAAGAAGTTTTTGTCTTGGGTAATGGTTTACATGAATATGAACTGACTGCCTTTCAAAAACTGAAGTCCACTTTCCTGCTCAATGATTTCCCTGAAGGCATCACTAATATTGGCTACCCAAAATACTGGACGGTCGATGAAACATTCTTTGTGCAGGGCAACTATCATCATACAAATAAAAATGCTTATTGGCTCGTGTTGGAAGGGCAAAGTGGGGCTTCGGATTCCATTTTATTCGACCAACAGCAGGCTTATTTTTTTGATTTAAAACAGCCTTTATCACAGCCCGGAAAATATTTATTTCAATTACTTACGAAGAACCCAAAAGGGCAGGTTTTAAATCGAGAACGTTTTCCTATTTTTGTTGCCCCAAAAGAGAAATTGCGACTGGTCTTGATTAGTGATTCGCCTTCTTTTGAAGTCAAAAATTTCAAAAATCGCTGGTCGGACAAAGGTCATCAAATTGCTGTGCGTTCTGCCATTTCCAGGGGGAAATTTAAAACTGAATTTATCAATCGTCCTCAAATTAACTTGGATAAAATTGACAAATCGCTCCTTGCAGAAACAGATATTTTCTTGACAACGATAGAAGCTTTACAACAATTTAGCGAAAGCGAATACAAAGCCCTGCAAAAAGCTGTACAGAATGGAATGGGCATGGTGATTTGGGGCAGTGATAAAGTATTGAAGCCTTCCTTATCGTCCAGTCATCGTGCATTTTTTCTGGATTTTTCATGCTATAAAACGGAGCAAAAAGAACTACTGATTGCTGGAAACGATTTCGGATTAACAGAGGATTTCACATTGCCTGTAAATGGTTTTTCTTTTGGTGAAAAAGGCAGCAAAATAGCTGGAGAAGCTGCTGCTTATCGCAATAAAGCTTATGGTAGAATTGCCCTATTACGTTCTAGTCAGACTTATAAGATATTGTTGGATGGAAAACAGGAATTATACGATGCAATTTGGTCAGAAATCCTAAAAACAAGTAATCGGGCAAAGCCAGAAAACAGGACATGGACAAGTCAGGAAGAGCAATTGGCTTTCAAAGATTTACCTATACAGTTTCAACTTACCAGCACTGAGGCTAAACCTGTCGGGCAACTTAATTCACCGCAAAAAAGCATCCCATTTTACCTCGCCCAGCATCCTTATAACCCCGAACAATGGCAGGGCAAAGTCTGGCCGAAATCTACTGGATGGCATACATTAAGCACTCAAAAATATCCAAAAAATAAAACCTGGAGCTATGTCTATGGGGATAAGGACTGGCAGGCACTTCGCACAGCTACGCGGATTCAGCAAAACCGAGATTGGCTGGCTCAAAAAGACAGGACACAGGTCAAGAAACCTATTTTACAGAAAAATGTGGAGCGTCGGTTTCCGCTTTGGTGGTTTTATGTTGGCTTATTGGGGGCTTGGGTTCTTCTTTGGTTGGAAGAAAAATTGTAAAATGGGAAATTCAGTAGTGTTCGATTAAAGTATGAAATAGTCGGCAGACGAAGGATTTTATGAAAATTGGTGATTTATCCCCTTAAATATGCTGTATTTCCAACCAAATTCGTCTGACGACAACGGAATTTACTCAATCATACTTTAGTCGAGTACTACCGAAAATTCCAAATTCCAACAATAAAAAGGTGTGGGAGATCAAGTTCTAAAAGGTATTCAACTTGGTTAATAATCTGGAATTTCTCTCCAGGTGACCACTCGCTGCTTGTTTTTTCTTTCCTGTGTATCATCGCCTCCATAAAACACAAATCCGCCAGGGTTTCCCGTTAATTTTTCCCAATATTTTAATCCTTTAAAATAGCTCCCCGAAATAGTTGTACCAGATTTTATTTCTATTGGAATTTGTGTTAAACCTTCATCAATCACCACATCCATTTCATGCCCATCCTGACTTCGCCAATAATAGATATTGGAACGTTGCCCCTGATTAAAACGATTTTTAATCAATTCATTGACTACAAAATTCTCAAAAATTGCGCCCCGATAAGGATGCAAATACAAGTCATCTGGTGTCTTTATTCTCAATAAAGAACAGACCAGTCCGGTATCATAAAAGTATAATTTAGGGCTTTTGACCATTCGCTTATTGAAATTTTTATAATAAGGCGGCAACAGATGAATGATATAACTCGCCTGTAAAATACCCAGCCACGATTGAATGGTTTTATAATCCACACCAACCTCCGAAGCCAGCGCAGAATACTTAAGTTGTTGCCCTACCCGACCAGCACATAAGCCCAAAAATTTCTCAAATAATAACAGATTTTCTATATTCCTAATTTGCCGCACATCTCGCTCCACATAAGTACGAATATACGAGGGATACCATGCAGTAGGTGGAATATGTTCAGCCTGAACAGAAGGGTAACTTCCACGAAATAATACAGTATTCAAATCCTCCAAAGCATCAGGAATCTCTGCCATTTCCCGAACAGAAAATGGCAACAAATCCAGATATGCCGCACGTCCGGCAAGGCTTTGAGTGAGTTTTTCGACAAGTAAAAAATTATTTGAACCTGTCAATATAAAACGTCCTTTCTCTGGACTTTCGTCCAAAATTTGTTGCAGGTAAGACAAGAGTTCAGGCGTGCGCTGAACTTCATCAAAGATAGCTCCGTCTTTGTATTTTTTTAGAAAATTATTTGGATCAGAAAGCGCGAAATTGCGATAGTCGGGATTCTCTAATGACACATAAGGCTTGTCGGGAAAACACATGCGCGCAAGGGTCGTTTTTCCGCTTTGACGTGGTCCTACGATGGCAACAGCCTTGAAAGCTTTTGCCAGGCTTTTTATTTTATCGGTAGCTTGACGTTTTATCATTTCCTGCAAAATAGGAATTCAAATCCTATTTTGCAAGAAATTGTATTAAATTCCAAACCCCAAAACAGATACGCTTTGGAATTTGGAATGTCTCATTTTGTGATTTCCAGAGTATTAACTCGCTTTTTTCTTCGTTTTAATGGAACAACCAATTGCTTTTGTCAAAGTAGGATCTGGTGATTTCCCAGCATTCACTGCAGCGATGGCATTCTCTACATACTTCACATTGACCGCTTCCGGCTTCTTGCCATTATCGTCAATCGCTCCTGTGTAAGCAATAGTCATTGCCCCCGTTCCATCATTTTTCAACAGATAAACTTCTGGTGTTTTAGTCGCGCCAAATTTAGGATAGATCTCCTGCTTTTCATCAAATACATAAGCGAATTTGAAGTCTTTTTCTTTCGCTCGTTTTTGCATACTTGCCATATCATCTTCTGGCTTGATTTCTATGTCATTGGAATTGATTGCCAATACCGGATAACCTTGTGAAGCATACTTATTGTGCAGCTCATTCATCCGATCTTCGTAAGCCACTACCCAAGGACAGGAATTGCAACTAAAAATGACGATGACGCCTTTTTCGTCTTTGTAATTTTCCAAAGACACCATACTTCCGTCGATGTTTTCCAGTTTAAAATCCTCTACCGCATCACCTACCTGATAGCCTTTTTTTGCAGGCTTTTCAGTTTTAGGCGCGACATTAGTCTTGGTGTCCGTTGTAGCCGTTGTCGCACTGTCATTTTTACAGCTTACAAAAGCAAACATTAAGCATAGCGCTAAGGCAAATTGAAATTTAGTTCTCATTTTTTGTTTGTTTTATTATTTTAAAATTGTGTTGTTGTGTTGCGGGGTTGCGGGTTGCGAGTTGTCGTGTTCATGTAAGTGGAAGTACAAATCCAAACGTCAAATTCAAATTCAAAAAACTATTGACAATAAGCCAATTAGTCAAATTGAAAGTGGCGTTTAGTTGAGTCCAAGCACTTATTTCTCCTTCATTATTCGTTATTCGGTGTTCGATATTCGATATTCCTTCTTCGTGTTGATGAGTTGCGTGTTGCGGGTTGTGTCCTTCCTCTTTGTGTTCATGTTCATGTTCTTCTCTCTTCTCGCTTCTCGCAGCGCAGCGGTCTCTCCTCTCTCTTCTCAAAGCAAGTCTTTCACTATTTTCTCCAGTTCTTCATACTCAAATTCCTGCTCAAAAAACAAGCGTTTATCTTTGGTATAAAAAAGCGTAGCCGGAATAGACCCCGACCATTCAGGGCTGACCTTATCGATCCATGAATTATAATCTGCATCATCCAGCAAAGCGACTTTTGACTGCAAATCTCGTTCTTTGACAAAAGGAATTACTTTATTGTCTAATTTTTTAATATCATCAAGGGAAACAAGCATGACTTCCACATTTTTATCCTTATATTCGCTATTGATTTTTTCAAAATAAGGTAATTCAGCCACACAAGGCTTGCACCAGGTTGCCCAAAAATTGATGACCCGAATTTTATCGTCTTTTTGATGCAAAAGGGGTTCAAATTCATCAAATTTAAGGTAAGTAGGAAGACTTGTTTCACTTTTTTTAATCGCTTCCGCAATAGCATTTTCCACTGTCTTGACCTCAGTGTCAGATAGTTTTCCAGTATCTGTTACCTGATGTTTTGAATTGGCAGAACCGCATCCCACCGAAACAGCCATCCACAAAAAACAAAGGCTTTTTAATATCAATTTCATCATATTTTTTTAATCTGTTATCTAAGGTAACACATTTCTGCTTTTCTTGTTCCCATAATTCTCCACAAAACAAATTATTCACACTAAAACCTAAAGATGTCACAGATGATTAAACCATTTGTTTATGCCGCATTATTTGTAGGCCTGTTTTCTTTGATGACCTGTCAAAAAGAACCCATTTCCCCAATGAATACCACAAATCCTGATACATCTGTCAGTGATTTAATGTATGTAACCACAGAAGGCGTCTCTGGCAAAATGGGCTTACAAACACCTTGTGAGGATACCCTGCGCCCTATCGTGATGCTACATGGCTATCTGGCTTCCGGCGATACTTATGCCAATCACCTGATGCGATTTACGTCCAATGGCTATTGTGCTGATCGCTTGTTTGTCTTCAATTGGAATTCGCTTGATTTTGGTGCTAATCCTATCGCCGAACTTGATGCTTTTATTGATAATGTTCGGATACAAACAGCTTCTATTCAAGTCGATTTGATGGGACATTCTGCTGGTGGAGGACTTTGTTATAATTATTTATCCAACTCCTTGCAGGCAGCCAAAGTCAAACATTATGTCCACATTGCATCCAATCCAGAAAGTCAGCCTGCCGGTGTAAATGGTCAGGTACGAACCCTCAATCTATGGTCGGATGCTGACGAAACTGTAGCTGGAGCGGATATTCCCGGCGCGCGCAATATCATGCTCACTGGTGCAGATCATTATGAAGTAGCAACGAATGAAAATTCCTTTCGGGAAATTTTCTTTTTCCTCAATAATTGCCGCTTACCGGAAACCACCGAAATTGTACCAGAAGAACCTGTTTTCATTTCTGGCAAAGTACTCACATTGGGTGAAAACGCGCCGATGCAATGGGCTTCTATAGAAATTTATGCGACCAACCCAACAACCGGCTTTCGCCTTAATTCAACGCCCGATGGCATATTCACTGCAAATGTTGATGGAGAATGGGGACCTTTCGGCGTAGTGCCTGGCTCGACTTATGAATTTAGGGTACAAACTGATAATTCTGCTGATCGGATTGTCCATTATTATCGTGAGCCATTTATCCGTTCCAATCCACTCGTATATTTGCGAACACTTCCTCCTCCGACTTCTACGGCTGGTTTTTTATTGGCTGATTTGCCGGAAGATGATGCGCTCGCTGTACTGGCCGTATTTTCTGCTTCCCGCGCAGTTATCGCAGGACGAGATAATCTGGCTGTAGATGGACTGACGCTCTCTACACCACAATATGCTTCTGCTGACCAAACGCTCATCGCCATGTTTTTGTATGATGATGGAGATGGACAAACCAGTGGCAATCCAGTTGGGCTGTTTGGACTGACGCCTTTCCTGAATGGTGCAGATTTGTTTTTCCAAGCTGCTCTGCCTACTCCAATCAATATCCAATATAATGGCCGCGAGCTGAATGTTCCAAATTGGAAATCGGATTCAGAAGGAATCATTGTGGCAGTGTTTGATTAGTTTTATTCAGAAGTAACATGAGTCATCCCGAATTTTAAAAATATCCAGAATGTCGATAGTCCATAGTCGATGGTTGCCGTCCTATACTACTCTATTTTCAGTTTTTTACGCATTTTGCAAAGCAAAATGAAGGACGGAAATAGTTTTAATGCTAAAATACAGCCATCGACTATGGACTGAGGACTATCGACCTCTTATCATTTCTGTTTTTCCTAAAATTCAGGATGATCCATACTTTCTGAACTAAAACTTCAATAAAAACGTTTTGGTCGAACTATGCTACAGAGAACCATCAATTTATATCGCTCTTCTTTCAGCGGTTTGTCGCGCAATATCTGGCTGCTTTCCTTTGTCATGCTCATCAATCGAAGTGGGACGATGGTGATTCCGTTTTTGGGTATTTTTCTGACTCAGGAGGAAGGCTTCACGATGTTACAAACTGGAACGATTATGAGTTGTATCGGGCTAGGCTCAGTTTTGGGTACTTTTCTTGGTGGACAAATCACAGATAAGATTGGATATTATGGGGTGCAGTTTTGGTCTTTATTACTTTCGGGCATTGGTTTTCTCTTAATGCCTTTCGTGGATGGCTTTTATTTCTGGTGTGCCACTATTTTTATTGTTATTGCGATTTCAGATGCTTTCCGACCTGCAAATCAGGCGGCAATTGGTTTTTACAGTAAGGAGGAAAATCGAACACGCTCTATGAGTCTGGTGCGGCTGGCTATTAATCTAGGTTTTGCAGCTGGTCCTGCGGTGGGTGGGCTTATGGCGGCGACTTATGGCTATGATTGGTTGTTTATCATGGATGGGCTGACCTGTATTGGTGCGGCTTTGTTGTTTAGGTTTTTATTGCCCAAAGGCGAAAAAAAGAAACGTATAGCAAAACAGGCTATTGATGCACCCATTAGTACCGTTCGATCTCCTTATCGGGACACTTCTTTTATTTTATTTGTGCTTTGCAATATGTTGATGGCAATGGCTTTTATGCAATTTATGATGGCTTTGCCTATTTATTTTAAAGAAAGTCTGGCTTTGAATGAGGACATGATTGGCTTGCTGTTGGGTTTTAATGGGCTGTTTATTTTCCTTACGGAAATGCCTTTTGTGTATGCTTGTGAAGAGAAGAAGTATCCTAAATTGCCGCTGATTGCCTTGGGAACGGCTTTGGTGGGACTGTCTTATTTGGTTTTACCAATGACTCATTTTGCTGGTATTGCTGTGCTGTCTATGTTTTTGCTGACGGTGGGTGAGATTATTAGTTTTCCTTTTTCTGCGACTTATGCTTTGAATAGGGCTGCACCTGAAAATCGGGGGGCTTATATGGGTTTGTTTAGTATTTCATGGTCGGTCGCGATGATTATTTCGCCTTTACTGATGGCTTGGATGATTGAACGGTATGGATATTCGGTGTCTTGGTTGGTCTTGGGAAGTTTGCCGGTTCTAGGAAGTATTGGCATGTATTTTTTGTATTTGAATGATCGGCGGGCTGGGGAGTGAGATTTTTGTTATGTGTTTAGGGATAAATCAGAAGAAATATCGTCCTCCTAAGAAGAACTTGCCATTCCCGCCACAAAATTGTATTTTTGGACTATGAACACAGCAATTAAAAAGCAGCGTTACACTTTTGAGGAATACCTGGCTTTGGAAGAAAAAGCCGAATTTAAGAGTGAATTCCATAATGGAGAGATATATGCCATGTCGGGTGGTACGCCTGTGCATAGTCAGGTAGCTGGGAATATTGGAGCAGAATTACGTAGCGCACTACGTGATAAAAACTGCATTTCTTATACCAGTGATTTAAAAATAAGAATAGAAACAGCAAATCGAGCTGTATATCCTGATGCTTCGGTTTTTTGTGGCGATTTAGTTTATTATGAGGACAGAAAAGATGTTGTCACCAATCCGATTTTAGTGATAGAAGTCTTGTCACCTTCTACTGCTGATTTTGACCGTAAGGGAAAGTTTATGTTGTATGCTCAACTACCTACATTACAAGAATATGTGCTTATTGATACCGAACAGCCCTATGTAGAAATTTTCAAAAGACAGCCTAACGGCAAATGGTTGTTGAGTACCTATACCAAATTGACAGACATTGTGGAATTTGAATCCATAGATATAACTGTACCCATGTCCGAAATTTATTTGAAAGTACAATTTGAAAAAGATACGACTAAATAAAAAAGTCGTCAGACGAATCCCTTAAAAACATTCGCCTGACGACTAAAGTAAGCCCTGATGAGCTTCCTTTATTTGTAATTTTCGTTGTGAAACTCTATGTAGGCACCTAGTTTTTTGGAGCGTAGAAGTGCCTTGTAATTTGTTTGTGAAATTGGATATACTTTATAAGCATCGTCTAGGTCTTTGAGGTATTTTAGTGGGCGATTTCTCACCGACTTTGCATATTTTCCGCCTTCTTCAGCATTTTTGAATCGGCGGACGACTAGCATCTGTGTGTTTTTATTTAATAATAGACTTGCTGTGAATAGCTTATCTAGTTTGTGGTATTTTTTGTGATAATCAGATACTGCTGACTTGACTTCCGAAGCTTTTAATTCTACTGAACTGAGAATGACGAGAATGTAATGCTGCTCCTCATTGGTCTCTTTGAACAAGCCTTTGCTTTCATCTTTTCCTTTGTCCTTATCTTTATCCTCTTTTCCTTTGCCCTTATCACCTGGTGCTTTTCCATCTAAGTAAGCTAAAATTTCTTTGGCTTTATCGCTTTCTTCTGTTTTTGGAAATTCTTTCGTGACATTGTTCAAAGCCTTTTTATACGCTTCTACTCCATCTACATTTCCGACACATAAAGCACTTAGTAGTGCAAATTTTGGGCGGATAATATTACTTTCACCAAACAAAGAATCTACAGCCTTGATTCGGGATAGCGCATTCGCATAGCCTCCCCTTTCATACGTGGCAAATGTTTTATCATAATAAGCATCCAAACTTGCTTCGGCTTCCTGGAGTTGTGCCAGGCTTTCCGGATTGCGAATAATCTCTGCGTACTTGGAGTCTTTGTACTTTTTGAGGATTTGGTTTTTATAAAAATCTGCTTTTGAACGATCAATATCTAATGCCAGTAGGTAAAGTGCGTATAAAGCCTCTGCTTCATGCGGATTGCCAGGATAACGTTCCTGTAATTCCTTGAAAGTCTTCATGGCTTTGCGCGGCTTGTCCAGCTTGTCGCGGTACAAACCACCCAATGTGAATAGGGCTTCCATGATTTTATCATTGGCAGCATCTACTTCTTTTCTATTGGAAGGCACATCGGCAAACATGGCTTTCATTTCTGCATCCGATACATTCACTCGGGCAATACTTCGATCGCCTTCTGCTACTTCATCAAATTCAAAACCTTGCTGACTCGAACGACGCCAGTTATCTTCTAATGGACGATCTCCCCATTTCTTTTCAAAGTCTTTTTTCCCTTTGCGAATTTCGCCAGAATTATACGCCCACCAGTCGCTTTCGTTTCTCACATTATTGATGGTAGTAGAACCAGGCAGACCTGTATTGGCTTGTGGGCGAATGGTCTGATTTGCCAATCCTCCCTTGCCTGCGGCCAATCCACTCGCTCCCCCACGTCCTTCTTTCGCTGCTTTTTCCGCGTCTAAACGTTCTTTTTTTAGCTTTTTCGCTAAAGCAAGTTTCTCGTCTTTGTTCATCGCTTTTATCATCAACAGGCTGTCCTGCAATTCGATAATTTGAATATTTGCTGCGATGTCTGTCAGGCTGCTGCTGTATTTGCTTACAGAATCATAACGCTCGTCCGCTTTGTCTATTACAGTCAGTGTACTATCGTAATAATTTTTTGAGGACACATAATTTTCTTCTTTGAAATAAATTTCAGCCAGTCGAAGGTAGGAATCTGTTTTTTGTGGCTGGTTATTGATATTCGTGCGCAATGATTTATTCAGGTATTCAATCGCATCGGGAATTTCATCTTCCTTGAGCGAAACTTCTGACATGACAAAGAATATCTGATCGCGAAATTCTTCATTTTTCACGTCTCTCGACATGCGTTTGAGCGTAGCCAGTGTTTCTTTTGCATCCGATTCACCAGTTTGCCAGCCATTGGTCGCAATATTCAATCGGGTACGAAATTCCATGTCATAATCGGGATTCATTTTCAAGACCCGCTTATAATTTGCTAAGGCTTCTGTGCCATTTCCTTTGAGTTGGTATAATTGCGCCAAAATATAAGTCAGGCGGGTTTTCATGGACTTGCTCTTGGTTTCTTCACTCGCTTTTATCATCAGCGGAATCGCTCCATCGTAGTTTTTTTGCTTTAAATGGCTATAAGATTCTACGACTGCCAATTCTGTTTTCAGCTTATTGGACAAATCCTCCATACCCTTCATTTCCTCTAATATCAGTTCTGTTTCGCCGTACTTGCCTTCTTCGATATAAGTACGCCCCAGCCAAACCATCGCATTATTACGAATGGTTCTGTAGTCTTTTTTCTCCGGCTCCAATTCTTTTGCCAACTTATTTCCTTTTTCGCGGTCTTTCTTTTTCTTGCTGTTTTTGAGCGCATCCGCTCTTTTCTTCACTAAGTATTTTGGATCAAATTCATTGATGATGTAGCGGAAGGTTTCTGTTGCTCCCTCATAATCACCTTTCAGGTATTCGGATCTTCCAACGACAAAATAGGCGTCATCTGTCCATTTACTCTGTCGATACAAAGACACCACCACAGAAGATTTCTTGATGGCTTCGTCCAGTTCACTCGCTCCCTGTCCATCCGCAGCCACTTCTTTGTACAATTCGAGTACCTGATTATAATTATCCTGATAGGCACTGGCCATATTGGTCGTCGTTTCTTTCAGAATTAATTTGGCATTATGATAGCCATTAAATCTCGCGTTCAGGTCTTTGATGGATTTTTTCAATCCCTTCAATTCCCCTTCCGTTTGTTTTTTGGAAGTTGAACAACCAATAATGATTAAGACCGCGAATAGCGTAAAAATTAGATTGTATTTTTTCAAAACTTGTTGTTTTATTTCCTGGTATGGCGACTGTGTAATTTTCAAATACAAATTGAAACATCAAATACAAATTCAAAAAACTACTGACAATAAATCTAGTTTGCGAAATTGAATGTGGTGTTTATTTTTGTCTAAGTGCTTGATTAACTATTTAAACCCAAAATTACTGCAAATATTATGCGCGACTCTATTAAAAACGGATAAATCTTTCAGGCGTTACAAAAATATTTGTTTTTTTCGTAAAAAGGAAGGATTGGATAGCATATAAAAACACAAACACGGAACTTTTCACGCCTCCTTTAACGTTATAGGGTTTCTGAAAAATAATCCCTCGATTATTTTCAATTAACAGTTTAGTCCATAGTTGATGGTCGATAGTCCATAGTTAATTTATACAATAGTCCTATTTTTATAAGCTTTGCAAGTATTTTGCAAAGCAAAATGGAATACTGAGATGACCTATAATAGTAAAAAAACAGCCATCGACCATGGACTATTGACCATAGACCTAAACTGTTACAGTTTTGATTATTTAACAATAAAAATTAAACCATGAGCAAAACAGGAAGATTTTACATTAGACATGAAGGCAGGTTATTTTGTGTAGAGCCCGTTTCAAAATATGCAGACAGAAATGCAGATTGGGACAATGGAATAAAAACTACCGATTTACCCAATGGCGGCGCCATACAGCCCAATGATTCTGTCATTACAGACAAGCATTTCAAAAATATTCAAATGCTAAAACAGGGAGAGTCGCCACTTAGTTTTATAAAAAATATGGTGGCGAATAGTTGATAAAAAAACGCCTGGAGAAAATTTACCTTCAGGTGTTTTTTTTATGAAAATACCTCAACAGAAAAATCCGCTCCCGTCGCATGGTTTTTCAATAAATCTATTGCAAAATCCTTCGCTGTTTCCAATCCTTCCTGCCCTGCAAAACCAAAAATCACCATTAGAAAATTTGTCGTTTCAGATTGTACCATCGTGCGAGCAGAATCGCTGGTCGGACTCCCGAATGCGCCTAAGTCATCCCGAAACAGCGGCAGATTATGAATATTCAAGTCTCCTCTACCGATGGCCTCATAAGGTTCATTTTCTTTGCCAATATCGAGGATTGCTGTACCTTCAATCTTATCTACATCATATCCGCCAATGGAAAAGCCCGTATGGATAGAAACCAGATTTAACAAATCAACTACATTATTCACTTGATATAAACCTTTGCCCTGTAAGGCTCGCCGCGATAAAGCTTCCGCTGAAGGGCGATAGCGAGAAGGCTTTTTGCCCAAAGCAAGATAAGCCTCACGAGTCGCCTCAATAGCCGGACGAAATTTGATGGTGTCAATGGTCAGCGTATTAGAGAGTTCCGCGATTGCGGTATTGATTTTTTCCAGCAAAGCAGCATCAGCATCCTCAACCTGCACAGTACATTGAATACAGCCTAAAGCTAAATAAGGCAATTTTTGTCGTATGGTGTCAGAAAGAGTAATAGAAGTCATCAAAAGTGTTTTTTCAAAAAATTCTCTTAATCAGCTCCTTCTATAGTAAATGGAATATACCTGCATTCTTTTTTAGGGGCTTTAGCATCCGGACTAAAACGCATTTTTTTGGCTTCATTAGCTGCTGCTTGTAAGATATCTTTATCCTTTATAGTAGAACGAGCTATTGAAGCTTTTGACGTCATCACTCTTCCATATCTATCTATACATATATAGATTTCGATTCGACCATTTTTTTTGACAATGGACTCTAAATTTGCTCGCTTTATCATTCTACGACCACTCATATCACCAATTCCCCCTTGCTCTTCTTCACCATCACCAAGTCCGCTGGCTGGATCGGGCGATTTACCATCCGTACCTTTACCGGGACGAGGCGGATTTCCACCTGTTTCATTGGACGATGAACTTGTGCCTTTACTTGGGTTTGTTGGTGATTTGGGATTTTCGGCTGGTTTATCGGACTTTCCTGTGCCTTCTGTTTGTTTTGGTTTGGTTGGTTTATCCACAGGCTCATTTGATTTGGTGGCTTGTGGTTTTGTTTCTTTTGGCGCAGGTGGTGTCGTGGGTTGTGGCTGTGTCACCACTGGCTTAGGCGTAGGTTTTGGAGCTGGCGCAGGTTTAGGCTCTGGCACGGGTTCGGGTTGTGGTGCTGGTGTAGGCTCCGGTACTGGGTCTGGCGGAGTAGGCTCTGGCTCTGGTGCAGGCGCAGTTTGAGCTTCAGGCATATCCGGTGCTTCTGGTGGTGCTTCTGATGCTGCCGATTGTTCCTGCGTAATGGGTTTAGGTTTTGGCGGTGGTGGAGGTGGCTTAAATTTTTCGACATAGGCCGGCTCAAAGGCAATCGTAATTCCTTTCTCCTTCTCCACCGTCATTGACATGAAGGGGTAAAGGCTCAGCGCAATGATTGCGATGTGGAAAAAAGAGGAAATATATACCCCCCGTTTTTTTCTTTTCTTTTCTTTTTCTGTTTGTGTGACCTGTGACATTTGTCGTGTATTGAGTTGATTGAGTGTATTCAGTTGATTGAGTTGATTGAGTGTATTTTGCTGCGCAAATAACTGCTACATTAATTACTTAAATTACTCATTATACTTAATATCAACTAGGTTTATACGCAATTTGGATACCAATTGCTGTTTTTTTGGCGAAAAATATAAAAGCGGTTTCAAATTACGCATTTTTTATAAGAGTTTAAATAAACTCTTACCTGTAAGATGCTTTTTTTATGAAAATGGTGGGTGAGCAGGTTTTTTTACTCAAAAGTAAAAGTTTTAAATTCCAAGCCTCTTTACAATTAAACCTGCCCTAATTCGTAATTTCCTCCATCATTGCGTATTTTTGCAAAAACGAAAACCATGTCTGACGATTTACATACTTCGGAGAATAACATGCAGGATAAGTATCGGGTAGTCGTGATGAACGATGAGACTTTTGAGGAAGTTCGTTCGTTTCGACTTACACGCATGAATGCTTATATGCTTGGAAGTGCTTTACTATTTGCTGGTTTGATACTGACGGGTTTACTGTTTGCACTCACGCCATTAAAGAGACTCATTCCTGGTTATGGGGACATTGACCCCAGGCAGGTCAGGGAAATGAACAGTCATATCGATTCGCTGGAGTCTAATTTTTTGGAACGCATTGCAGTTTTTGAAGCGGAGAAACAACGCCTCAGTGGTAACTATCAGGTTGGTCCTGGCAATAATAAAGAAGTGGATAATCAACGTCCAATCGACCAAGTTGCCCCGACAGATGAGGAGTTGGCTTTGCGAGATAAATTTGACCAGGAAGCAAAAGAGGGCGAGCGTCCTGTGCGGGCTGTATTGGCAGTAACTCGCCACAATAGCGTTGCCCAGCAATATTTCACGCCTCCTTTGAAGGGCTATATAACCGCGCCATTTAAGCCAGAAAAATCGCATTATGGGCTAGATGTTACTGCCCCTCGCAAGACGCCTGTGCAAAGTGTTCTCAGCGGAACAGTCATCTTATCAGAAGAAACCTTGGATACGGGCAAAGTCATTGCCGTTCAGCATAAAAACAACATCGTTTCTTTTTATAAGCATAATTCGGTTTTATTGAAAAAAGTTGGTAGTTTTGTACAGGCTGGTGAAGCTGTAGCTATCATTGGCAATACAGGAGAATTATCAGACGGACCTCACTTACATTTCGAATTATGGCACAACGGAAAACCCGTTGATCCAGCCGACTATATTAGTTTTTAACAATCATACGAATAATTTTTTATATATAAATAGATGTTCGGAAGCAAGGAAAATAAGAACAAAAGTGCTGCCCCAGCCCCCAGATCGGGTAATAATAATAGCTTGAGTAATTCGCCCAATACATTGGTCAGAGGAACGATTGTAGAAGGAAAGATTAAATCTCGCAATGACATTAGAATTGAAGGGCGCGTAGTAGGCAGCATAAAATGCGACTCAAAAGTCATCATAGGTGCTAGTGGATATGTGGAAGGTGATGTCAATTGTCAGAATGCAGTAATTGAAGGAGAATTGCAGGGCGACATTATTGTCAATGAGACTTTAAAATTAGAAAAATCGGCGAAAGTCGAAGGAAAAATATCTACACTCAAATTCATCGTAGCACCAGGTGCTGTTTTCAACGGTACGTGCAGGATGGGTCAGCAAAATGCCAATGTCACAGCAGGAAAAGTCGCCTCCATCCAAAAAGAAGCCAGCTAATAACTCTTATCGGTTCATGAAATATGGCGGCATGGCATCCCAAATGGGAGTCACCATTTTCCTATTCGTGTTTCTGGGTAGAAAACTGGATAATTATTTTGAGTTGTCACCGCCTTACCTGACTGCTACTTTAGCCATAGTTGGTGTTTTTTTGGCGATGTTTTTGGTCATCCGACAATTAATGGCAGATCAAAAACAATAACAAAACCAATGCGTCCTACCCAGTTTTTTATTCAACTCACTTTATGCTCTGCACTTGTAGCTTTGTTGCTTTTCGGAATATTAAGTCTGACACAACTCACTTCTCATCTTGGTTTTGTCGGGGCAAGTCTGACGTTTTTCATAGTACTTTGCCTGGTTATTTATCTAATCGCCTGGATAGGACATAAGCGAAAAAATCCAATGCTTAATTTCAGATTGGGTGTGCTTTTTAACTTCCTAAAAATATCCAATTCTATTATTTTTATTTTGGCGTATAAACGTTTGTACCAACCCGATTCTACGGCATTTGTGCTGCTCTTTTTCCTTATTTATGCGCTTTATACTATCTTTGAACTTTACTTTCTCATTCGCTTATTTCGGTCGGAGTAAAATACAAATTCAAACGTCAAACTCAAAAACGATTGATAGTGAGTCAATCGCTCGGCTGAAAGTAGCCTATTGAAATTCTGAACTTATTTAGTTATTTATTCTTATGTACAAATTTTTCATTAACGACAAGTTTGAGTTTGAACTCCAAGCAGATGCTTTGGAACAGGATATTGTAGAATACGAGAAAGGGCGTTTCCATATCATGCTCAATCAACGCTCTCATCATGCAGAATTGATAGATCACGATATTGCGACCAAGACATTAAGCATCAAAGTAAATAATAACCTTTATACAGTAAAAACCGAAGACCGTTTTGACCGCCTGCTCAAGCAATTGGGGTTCAGTAATGCCAATGCCCAAAAAGCTGCCCAGATCAAAGCTCCTATGCCAGGCTTAGTTTTAAAAATTTCTGTAGAAGTCGGACAGGAGGTTTCCAAAGGCGATACATTACTCATCCTCGAAGCCATGAAAATGGAAAACGTCGTCAAAGCACCCAATGACGGGAAAATCAAACACATCAAGGTAAAAGCAGGTGACGCGCTCAATAAAGGTCAGGTCATGGTGGAGTTTGAGTGATTCATTGTTCGATTGTTTCATGGCTTCATTGTTCGATTGTTTCATGGCTTCATTGTTCGATTGTTTTTCATGGCTTCATTGTTCGATTGTTTTTCATGGCTTCATTGTTCGATTGTTTCATGGCTATGAATGTTTTTTTTTGCGTAGCAAAAAAAAACCATGAAACCATGAAAATCATCCTGGCGTAAATAAGTGAACAATAAAAACGACATAGAACAGTAAGAGCATTGCTCCTTCCGCAAATGCAATCTTCTTGTCGAGTGACATTATCAGGAAAAGTATAGACGCTGCGATCATCATTGGCAGACTAAACACCAAGATACTTTCTGGAATAACCAATCCACCAAATAAGGCAGGAATACCCATAACTGCAAAAGTATTGAAGATATTAGATCCCAAGACATTACCAACTGCCATTTCTGCATTGCCTTTTCTTGCAGCCATCACACTCACCACAATTTCAGGCATAGATGTTCCCAAGGCGACCATACTCAAGGCGACGACTTCTTTGCCAATACCAACCATATCAGCAATCTTAATGACTGACTTCACTGTCCATTCTGCACCAAACCAGATACCTATCCCACTTAAGGCTAACATCACAAAAACTATTGGTGTAAGTTTTGGTCGCTCCCCTTCTTCTTCTTCTCGATCACTGGAAAAAGTATAAAACAGAAAAATGAACAGCCCAGCAAGACAGATAATCGCATCAAAAGTGCTAAAATACCCATCCATTAGCAAAAAATAAAGCAGAAAAGCTGAGCCTATGAACAAAGGCAAATCAATATCCAGCACGGCAAATTTAATCTCGATATTTTTTGCCACCATAGCCGTGACGCCCAGTACCAGTAGAATATTGGTGATATTGGAGCCGACTACATTACCAACTACAATTTCTGGACTTCCTTCCAGCACGGCAAAAATTGAAGAAATCAATTCGGGTAGCGAAGTCCCGGCAGCTACGATGGTTACCCCCACAATAAACGAAGGGATGCCAAGCGACAAACCGATTTTTTCTGCCGCACCTATAAATTTATCTGATGCCAAAAGCAGTACCGCCAGTGCGCCTACAAAAACCCCTACCCAAG
Source organism: uncultured Saprospiraceae bacterium (assembly GCA_937951615.1). Classification (GTDB taxonomy): domain Bacteria; phylum Bacteroidota; class Bacteroidia; order Chitinophagales; family Saprospiraceae; genus JAHDEO01. Next base: position 276,684 of record CALFBH010000041.1, read on the forward strand.
CTAATAGTCCCATAATTTTTATTTTAGAACACAAACGTAAAAAAGCCTAAGCTCTTTTTATAGAACTTAGGCTTTTTTATATTTTTCAGGTCACTTTAGAATGTCCAGAGGTCATGCTCAAAGTTGAAGATCGTTTCCTGAATCTTTTCAGCTTCAAAAAGAATATCTACACCTGCTTTATAATCCTGAATACGTCTGTCGTAAACGTTGGACTCTTTCATTATATAACTGGAGAAGAAACGCATTTCCATAATATCCTCCCAACTCATACGCTGTGCGTCATTGAGTGGATTATAAGCGGACTGGCGTGACATCACTTCGCGGCAATCGGGATAATATGCCCAGAACATTGGGTATTCAAATTTGAAATTACCATTATCGTCGTATTCTTCTTTTAATGGTGCAATCCCAAGAAGGCGAACTTGCAACATCGAAGTTTCTTCGTCGAAGAACCAAACTTCTTTCAATCTGAAACGTTTGATATCTTCCCAGTTTAGGTCGTTACGAACGACTTTGATCTTCTCTTCATAAGTATCTGGATCGAAAGTAATAATCGTATCTACGGAACTCCCCATAGAACTTACTTCGTCGATTTCCAGTTTTGTCGTGAACTTATCATCCAGTGTACTATATAATTGTACTTCACCTTCCATCGCTGCATTCAGCAAAATGTTGATGAATGGATTTTCAGGCCAAGTAAAAGGCTTGTTCATTTTCTCCCGTACATCAATGATGCGCCAGATACGTTTTTCCCAGAATACATCTGCTTCTCTGATATGATCGTAAGACAATAATCTTCTGTCTTTGATAATATCTCTATCATAAATGTCATCTCTTGGTGTATCTTCATCTACTTCTCCACTAGATTCAGTAGGTTCACCACTTTCGTTCAGTACAGGTTGTGCAAACATAGTTGCGCTAAACAGGAAGCTCATGATACAGAGCGAGACTAATTTCAGATTGACTTTCATTAGAACTATTTTTTAAATGATGTCTAAGTTGTTCAACAATAAGATGAATTTTTGGGGGCTTCACCCTACCTGCTGATTCATGTTTTTTGAAGATTTTTATTTCTTTATTTTGGGGGATTGTCAGTTTGAGGAAACCCTGTCAAGTCATCACAGACAGGTCATTGTTTTTTGTTAAAGGTGTTCGGAAGTATAGAGACATAAGCCATACCATACTTCCGAACTATTTTCATTTCGCTGAAGCGAAAATCTTATTTGATATTAATCACCAAATCATTAATCTGGCGTGAAGCAGCATCACCTGGGCATTTCGCTTTGATTCTACTGAAGTAGTAGATATCGCCTGGTTTTGCAGCATTTACAATATTCGTTGTAGTTCCGTCATAACGACCACCTGCCTGAGATCTTACGATTGGATCGGCACGTTTTGGTACACGGGCAATTTCAAAACCTGAAATATTACATCTCGCTTCAAAGTCGAAATCTTTCAACTCTGCGCGGATACCTTCCTGCGCTTTGAATTCACCTGTTCCCATTGAGCTTTTATATCCTCTACCAATCATAGCGACTGGATCAGGAATACGCTTGACGCGGAACTCAAAAGACTGGGATTTTACGTCAGGTGCAGACACCGTAATGTTAGCTTTACCTGGCGTAGATACACGAACGTTATATCCACTACCCGATTTAGACATATTACATCCACCACCACTACAAGAAGCATTGATTTTACTAAAATCACCACCTGCTGCTACAGTTACCGGATTATCTACACCGATGTAGAACACGTTCATCTTATCCGCAGAAACTGTTGCCTGAGACTGTGTACCAACCTGATACTTAAAAGTCTCTTTATAGCTTTCTGTTTTACCGTTGAACGGGTTTTTAACCGTGATATTTGCAGTATAAGATTGTTCACCAAGACCACTAGCTGTTGCAGAGTAAGTAGCTACACCATCTTTGGCTTGCAAAGAAGAGCCATTTACATTTACACTGACCTGTGCCTGACTAGAGGCAGCACTCAGGAAAATGTCAGCTTCGTATTTATCTCCTTGCAACAAGAATGTTTTTCTAGGAGAAGACACGACGACGAACTTATCAAATTTTACAGTAGTTGCACCGATTTTACCAGCAAGGTAATTGATGATAGAGGCTTCAGAAGTTCTTGCGTCGTTCTGAATTTTTGCCAAAATCGGATAACAGGCTGCAACTGGCATGTGGTCGAAATTGAATTGCTCCCAGGATTTTCCACCCATTCCGGAACTATCCACTTCAAGTGTCAGTTTAGCTATTAATTCATCAATTTCAGACTTTTGGATACTCAGTGTTCTGTTGCCACTTAGCTTTTGAACAGCAGCTTCCAGTTTTTGTCTGGTTTCGATGATTTTTGCCTTGATTTTTGGACCTTCCGGTTCAGCTATTTCAGCAAGTCCACCTCTTCCGTCATAACCATCAACAAAAAATCTCGTCGGGATTTCTTTATCTTTGGCTTTAACTGCCTTTCCCCACTTAGTCGTGTCGGAAGTTGCTTTTATAGGAGGCATGGCATTTTCATCAGTTTCAGCACCAAATTCACCACCTGCTTCGACGGTAAATTTAGTTGTTACCTCATCAATATAATCAGTGAACTCTTTAGTTATTGCCTGAATTCCCTCCGCAGCGGGGACAAGTGGCTTATAATCTGGCTTTTTCTTGACTGATGCTCGCATAGATTCAACAACGCGGTCATTGGCATCTGCGACAATTGTGTTAGTGCGGACAATACCGTCCTTCAACTTAAAGAAGGCATTAATTATTTCCGCGGATACGTTTAGCGCCAACATGGCCGTCAGTACTAAGTACATCAGGTTAATCATAATCTGGCGCGGTTCCTTAGGAATCGACATATGATACAATTATTTTATAAAGAACAAAATAGTCTCGCTTAGTAAGTACTGAATTGTACTCTTAACGCGACTTTTAAAAAAAGATACCCCGATATTCGGGATTAACATCCTTACTTGCTAATGTTACCCATTGCAGAAAGGATATTACCATAAACGGAGTTCAAGGAACCAAGATTCTTATTCAATGCTCCAAGTTGTTCTTTATAAACACGTGTATCCTCGATAGAATCATTAATATTAGCCATAGCTTCGTTAAGATTGGTGTAGAAATCACCCATTCTCTTAACTTGCTCGCCTGTACCAGAGAAATCAACTTCTTGTAATGCTTTGAGTGAAGACATGCTATTAGACATGACTTTCAATTCTCCCAACATACCGTCTAATTGACCTTCCATTTTTCCAGTGTTGATGTCAAGGTTTGCACCATCACCACGCATGTGTTGAAGATCTCCACCTGATTTATCCAAACCTGGATATAATTTTTCCCAGTAGTAATCTTTGTCTGGACCGATAATACCTAAGAATAGGAAGATGGCTGCTTCTGCTAGAAGTCCAATTGTAAGGAATTCACTAGCATAAGGTAAGCTCTCAATTTTTAGTAGTGCTCCCACCATAATTAAAGCCGCACCTATACCGATAAGTAGATTTTTTAGGTATTTAAAACCTCTTGAATGAACGAAACTCATTTGTGTCTGAATTTAAAAGTTAGTTAAAAGGAAATTTTAATTAAAGGCACAGAAATGGCAGCGATAACACGCGCTGCCATTCCTGATATTTTTATGCTGCAATCTCAAGGAATGTATTGATTCTGAACTTTTTCCAAGAGAATAAACATTTCTTATTTGAAGTCATCTTTTGCACGTCCGAGGAAGGTACGTACATTACGGAAGCCGACGTAAGACTTAGCTGTATCCTGATATTCCCAATGACGGGTACCCGTTTGGATATAGAAAGCGATATCTTTCCAAGAACCTCCACGGATAACTTTACGTTTCCAGGCTTTAGGATCATCGTCTTTAGCATCAAAACGAATGTCAGGATTTAAGTCGTGCTGGAAAGCATAACCATTTTCGTAAAAAGCAGAAGACGTCCACTCAGATACGTTACCTGCCATATTATACAGTCCATAGTCATTCGGGAAGTAAGCATCTCCTCTAACCGTGTATAAACCACCGTCTTCAGGATAATTACCACGTCCAGGCTTAAAGTTTGCCAAGATACAACCTTTGGAGTTTCTCACATAATATCCACCCCATGGGTAAGGTGCCCAGTCGTGACCACCACGCGCTGCATATTCCCATTCATGCTCAATTGGTAGGCGGAAATCTTCTGAATTTGGAAGATCCTTAGCTGTTGTATAAGAATTCCAATAATTGGTTCTCCAGTAGCTAAATGCGTTGGCACGCTTCCAATCTACCCCTACGACCGGATAATCATCAAATGCTGGATGCCAGAAATAATTACGTGTATAAGGCTCGTTATAAGAGTAAGTAAAGTCACGTATCCAGACTAAAGTGTCAGGATAGATAGTTGTCTTATCTTTTTTAATAAATTTAGTTCTATTGGACTGGTAGTAATCCTGTGCGGCAGCTTTCCAGTCGTACCATTGGTATTCGAAGATGAGTTTGCGGGTATCAATTTCACGCTTACCTGCAAAACGCTGGTCTTCGGCATAGTACATATCTTCCAGTTCTTCCTGGCTTTCTTTATAGCTCAACTCCTGTTCCCAGTCAATACGGGAAAGTCCACTTTCCAAATCAATGATATGATCCAGCGTTGTGTGAGCGATAGAATCTCTTACCCAATATACAAATTGGCGATATTCGTTGTTGGTCACCTCAGTTTCGTCCATATAGAATCCCTGAATAGAGATTGCTTTAGGTCTTTGAACCATTGTGAAATTAACATCCTGGTCACTTGGACCAATTGTTAAAGTACCAGAAGGCACGTAAACCATACCGTAAGGATTAATGGCTTTCCACACAGGACGATTGAGGACACCGGTCAATTGGCCGTTGTCACCCGATTTACATGCTCCTATGGTGAGGACAATCAGTAGAGCAAAGAAGATCTTTGAAACGTTTTTCATAATATTCGCACCCAAATTTTCGACAGATAAATAAATTTAGTGTATAACTCGCAAAAAGAGACGTAAATATAGGTTGTTTGCTTAGACATTAAAAAATTATTGCTTAATTTTTATGCCATAAAAAACTGACAGTCTCCAATCGACAGTATAAAAGACACCAGTTCTTAGAAATTCCCCCTATTTTCAATCTCAAAATGTAAAATTCAATTAATAAAATCTGGGATTGAATATCACCTTAGCGGGAATTACTCCCCCTAGAGTTTTGCCTAAGTTGTAGTTCAGCATGATTTCATGCGAACCACTATTGTGGCTACTAAGCCCCGAAAGTGACAGGTCGTAGGCATAAGCCAACCTGACATTCGGTGTAATATTCATCCCTGCAATAAATACCAGCGCATCGACTGTTTCGCTGCTGTATCCTCTAAACGACAGTCCTCCGAAAATATTGTCATTTATTTCTGACAATACTGAAAAATCTGCCTGCGTTTGGATTAAGTCAGACTTTAGTAATGCAGACGGTTTCAACGTCAATGCGTCACTTATCTTAACATTATAAGCAGCAAATACATGGTAGTTTCGCTTTAATTGTACGCTTGTCGCAATATTAGAACCATAGTCTAAGCTGGACTCTATTAAATCATTGGCTGATAAACCCACTTCCAGTGACTTATTTTTCAGATAAATTCCAAAACCAGCAGTCGGTGCAATGGCACTTTCCAATCCTATTGGAATAAAATCGTCGTTATGTTGAATAGTTCCTCCTTCATAATTGCCTTCTGGTGCACGCAATTTTGCTCCATCTATGGCTTTCTGCACCATACCGCCGCCTACTCCAATTGAAAGTCGCATATTATTAGATAAAGAGGCCATGTAATTATAAGAAACTGTGACACTAGTATTTCGCTCCGCGCCCAATATGTCATTTTGTATGCTCAAGCCTGCTCCACCACTTAGATATTGCCAGGGCAAATGTACATTTACATTCTGCGTGGTGGGACTGCCTGTGAGACCGACCCATTGTTTTCTGAACACACCTGTCGCACTAAGATAGTCATCCATCCCAGCATAAGCTATATTATAGTTATACTGGTTCAGCATATATAAGCTATACTGTGCCGGTTGTTGAGCAATTACTGTGTTTGTCAGGAATACATATCCAAACACACATAGCAGATGGTATTTGTTTTTTGTCATAATCGCTGCGCTAATTAGTCCATAGTCCGCAGTCGATGGTCGATGGCTGTTTTAAAAAAAAGAAGGATTTCACGCATTTTGCGAAGCAAAATATCTTTTTATACTTTATTTTCTATCGACCATTGACTATCGACTATTGACCTTTTTGTACAAAAGGTCTTTATTCTAAAACGCTAAAACTGTTAATACGTGTCAATTTAACCATTTTTTAACATTTTTTCAACTTCCTCCAGGCTACTTACCGGGGCCTGACAGGCGTAGTTCTGACAAATATAAACCAATGTTTCACCATCATCAGCATCTTTTCCAAATAATAGAGGAAAAGTATCGTCTGGTTTTTCTGTAGCCATAATGACTTTGTGCGAGACAAACTGTTTGTTGATCTCTGTTGCCAACTTTTTGGCATCCTTTCCTATAACGGCAATTTCTTTATAAGGATACACAGATGCCATAATACATTCCGCCCAGCGTGAAAAAGATCCGGGATATAAAGCAATCGCATCACGCAAGCGGGTCAGCATTTTCGTGACAATATTATGGTATGCTTCTTTATCCAAAATCAGGGCTAATCGCTGCAAGTTTCTGACCATCGTCGAATTACCAGAAGGTGTCGCATTATCGTATAAATGTTTTTGCCTGACAATAACATCCGACTGATTTTCAGTGGTGAAGTAAAATAATTGATGCGCTGAGTCAAAGAATTTTTCCAGCACATAAGCTATAAACTGATCTGCTTCTTTTATGTATTTAGGATCAAAAGTAATTTCATAAACATCCAAAAGGGCTTCTATCAAGAATGCATAATCATTGAGAAAGGCTTCGTATTTAGCTGTTCCGTTTTTATACGTGTGGTATAATTTTTTGCTATCGGGTTCTTGTCGGAATTTTTCCAACATAAAGGAAATATTCTGTACTGCAATCTCCCGATACCTTTCATTTTGAGTGGCTTCAAAAGCCTTTGCAAAAGCCGAACACATCAGCGCATTCCAGTCTAATAATACTTTGTCATCCAATCCTGGTTTAATACGTTTATCTCTGTATTGGAACAACTTATTCTTAGACGATGCAAGTAACTGTTTTAGTTGTACGGTATCAAGTTTATTTTGTTTCACAAAGTCTTCCAGCGATTCTGGCCGCCATAGGATGTTTTTATGTTCCCAATTTCCTGCCTCGGATACGCCATAAAATTTGCAGAAAATTTCAGTATCCTCGCCCAATAGCTCGTCAATTTCCGATTTATCCCAGACAAAAAACTTGCCTTCTACTCCTTCTGAGTCGGCATCTTGCGCGGCATAAAAACCGCCTTCTGGTGTCGTCATTTCCCGTTGGACGTAAGTCAGCGTTTCTTCGATTGTGGTTTTGTATAATGCTTTTCCTGTTATTTTATAAGCGTCTGATAATGCACTAATCAGCAGGGCATTATCGTACAACATTTTTTCAAAATGCGGAACCAACCATGCCCTGTCCGTTGCATAGCGCGCAAAGCCGCCGCCGAGCTGGTCGTAAATACCGCCTCGTATCATTTTTTCCAATGAAAATTCAGCATGTTCAAGGGCTTCCTTGTTGTGGGTATGTGTATAATATTTGAATAAAAAACTCAGCGACATCGCGCCAGGAAATTTGGGTGCGCCGCCAAAACCACCTTCGAGTCGGTCAAATCTTTCCCGCAGTTTATAATATAAATCCTGAAGGAAATTAAAATTATTATCTGATTCCAACTGCGCTCCAACTATTTTGTCCAGCAAAGCTGAGTCTGATTTTTGGATGTGTTCGGTGAGTTTGTTTGCCTGCTCTTCTACTGTGTCGCGTTTATTTTTGAAGGCATTGGCAATGGATTGCAAAACGTGTTCCCAGGAAGGCAGTCGGTGCCTAGAAACGGGCGGGAAGTAAGTGCCGCCATAGAAGGGACGGCGGTCGGGTGTGAGGAAGCAATTGAGTGGCCAGCCGCCTGCGCCTGTCAGCACCTGTATGGCTTCCATGTAGATGCCATCTATGTCGGGTCGCTCCTCTCTATCGACTTTGATGTTGATAAAGTGTTCATTCATAAAAGCCGCTACTTCTTCGTTTTCAAAAGACTCCCGCTCCATGACATGACACCAATGACAGGTCGAATAACCAATGCTGACCAGAATGGGTTTGTTTTCTTTTTCGGCTTTCGCCAATGCTGCTGCTCCCCAGGGATGCCAGTTTACTGGATTGTGGGCGTGTTGGAGGAGGTAGGGGCTGGTTTCGTGGATGAGCTGGTTTGGCATGGTTGGAATGATGAACTATGAATGATGAATGATGAATGATGAATTGAGTTGATTGGGTAATTGGGTAATTGGGTAATTGGGTAATTTAAAAATACTTTCCAACTTGTGGGTCAGTCTGAGTCGATGGCTAAGTAATTAAGTTTGGGACACGTATTAAACAAAAAATCTCGATAAACGTTTTCGCTTATCGAGATTCTTTGTTTTTTAAAATATCGTCTGAGGATTATGGATTAAATTATTTTTTATTCGATTTTTGCAGGTACAGTTCAATTGCCATTGTCATGGATGGAGCTTCCGGAATAGGTGCCTTTATATTAATCGTCAATTTTTTATCTGTAACGGCTTTTGATGTTTTTTTACCAAACACTGCGATTCTGGTTTCTTTTTGTATGAAATCGGGGAAATTTTCATACAAAGAATGAATACCAAGCGGGCTAAAAAACACCAACATGTCGTAGGTAATATTTTCTAAATCCGACAAATCGCTGGCTACTGTTTTGTAGAGCATTGTTTCTCTGAAGTCAAATTCATTGTCTTTCAGAAATGCAACGACATCTTTACTGCCAAGATTGGAACAAGGCAGCAAGAATTTCTCTTTTTTGCGATGTTTTACCAACTGATCACGCATGTCTTGAATGGTTCTTTTTCCAAAGAAGACTTTTCGTTTGCGATAGACAATAAATTTCTGCAAATACAGTGCAACTGCCTCAGAAAGACAGAAGTACTTCATGTCCTGTGGCATTTTGACACGTGTCGCCTCACACATCCGGAAAAAGTGTTCGATTGAGTTTTTACTCGTAAAAATAACCGCTGAATAGTCGTTGAAATTCACTCGTTGTCTTCTGAACTCCTTAGCTTCTACAGGCTCTACATGAATGAATTGCCTAAAGTCAACTTTTATTCCATACTTCTGTTCTATGGCATGATACGGCGAGCGTTTGCTGTCTTCCGGAGGAGGTTGCGAGATGAGTATTGTATTTACTTTCTTGTAAGTTCCGTTATTTGATTGGCTCAACTCTATATTCTTTTCTGATATTAACTTGTTTATCCCCAAAATTTTAAAAATTTAATGAGTATTAGCAAGGGGGCTACTTCGACGGCGCAAAGGTAAAGAAAAAAATGGAATTTATGAAATGAAATAAATCCGCCACCAATTATCAGCCCTCTGAAGGCCCGATAAAGGTAGATAAGCAAGACCAGTCCCAAGCCTGCCAGCAGTGTCCATTGCCCCACAGGATGCGGTGCAAATACTGCAACAATAATAAAGGGCAATAAAACAATTCCAATGATGTGATTAAACACCGAAATCATGTAATTATATAGTTTCAACTCTTTGCTGAAAGGCATAATCCAGCCAATTATTTGCAATAATAAATGTTTACCAAAGGTCACCCCTGCTACAAATCCCATACATACCAAGACGGAAATAATATTGCTTTGGATGGCAGAATACTCAAAATAACGTCCGAGAAGATATAAAAATAGCCCTGCGCTTGCCACGTAGAGTACGTAAGTCAGCAGATACATGGTCGTCATATAAGCCTTTTGAGACCGATAAATCAGGTTCATCATATTGGGATTGGAAAAAGCCCGTAAAGTTTTTTGTAATTCCTGTTGATGCAGCGTATTCAGTATAGCCATCAGTATGCTGAGGATGAGTATGATTCCGCCCATCCAGATGTGGGAGAGTTTTCCGGGTTGCGGGTTATTCGAGTTGCGAGTTGTGGGTTGTTGTGTTTCGGATTGTGGGTTGTGGGTTGTGGGTATTTCTTGTTCTTTTGGCTCATTATTTATTTCGAAGGGATTGGTGGGTTGCGGGTTGTGGGTTGCGGGTTGCGGGTTGTGGGTTGCGGGTTGCGGGTTGTGGGTTGCGGGTTGCGGGTTGTGGGTTGCGGGTTGCGGGTTTCGGGTTGCGGGTTTCGGGTTGTGGGTTTCGGGTTGCGGGTTTCGGGTTGCGGGTTGTGGGTTGTGGGTTGCGGGTTTCGGGTTGTGGGTTGCGGGTTGCGGGTTGCGGGTTGCGGGTTGTTTTTCTACTTCTTCGATTCTTTCTTTTAGCTCAAATGGGTTTTGTGCTGTTCCTTCCTGCGCATAGGTGTATGTGCAAGCCCAAAGCAAGAGTCCACAAAGCCATATAATTTTGGATGAAGCAGAAAACATTAAATGCGTTAAATTTACTGTAAAAGTAAGTAAAGAATAGATGGAATAGAAGAAAGTTAGCCATGAATAGATTTTATTCTAAAATTTAATCTATTGTTTTTCTCGCAAAGACGCGAAGCCGCAAAGTTTGCTTTTTTTAGCAAATTTGCGGCTTCGCAAGAATATTTCTCTATTTCTAAGAAGCTATGCTTCCATAGGTTGTAAAACACTACGAAAGTATTCATAGGTCCTTCTCAGTCCTTCTCGACGGTCTACCTGTGCTTCCCAGCCTAGTATTTCTTTGGCTTTTGTAGTATCAGGACGACGCCTTTTCGGGTCGTCTTTAGGCAAAGGTTTATAAATAACTTCCAGATTTTTATCTTCCACAAGTCCGATAATTTCTTCTGCAAATTCGCCAATGGTGATTTCGTCAGGATTACCAATATTTACCGGAAGGTGATAATCACTCTTCAGTAAACGGTAAATGCCTTCTACGAGATCATCAACATAACAAAATGAACGTGTTTGCGAGCCATCGCCAAAAACAGTCAATGGTTCTCCATTGATTGCCTGCGACAAGAAGGCTGGTAAAGCCCGTCCATCATTGATCCTCATTCTTGGTCCGTAGGTATTGAATATGCGTACAATGCGTGTTTCCAATCCGTGAAAATTGTGATAAGCCATGGTGATGGCTTCTTGAAAACGCTTGGCTTCATCATATACTCCACGTGGGCCGATAGGATTTACATTCCCCCAGTATTCTTCCGTCTGTGGGTGTACTTCCGGGTCGCCATACACCTCAGATGTAGAAGCGACGAGGATGCGGGCATTTTTGGCTTTCGCCAAACCCAGTAAATTGTGTGTACCTAAGGAACCGACTTTCATGGTCTGAATCGGCATTTGCAGGTAGTCTATCGGACTGGCAGGTGATGCAAAATGCAGGATATAATCCAATTCACCTGGTACATGGACAAATTTTGAGACATCGTGGTGATAAAACTCAAACTGCTTTAGCGCGAACAAGTGTTGGATATTATCCATGTTGCCCGTAATCAGGTTGTCCATGCCAATGACATGACAACCTTCTTTAATAAACCGGTCACACAGATGCGAACCCAAAAAACCAGCGGCGCCTGTTATCAATACTTTTTTCATACCGTCACTCCTTTTTCTATTTCTACAGTTGTGCGTCCGATACTTTCGTAGTAAAACCCATGCTCACGCATTTGGTCTGCACTGTATAGATTACGTCCGTCAAAGACAACACGCTTGGTCAATAAGTTTTTCATTTTGTCAAAATCAGGCGTTCTAAACACACTCCATTCGGTGATAACTGCCAGTGCATCTACCCCTTCAAGTGCTTCGTATTGCGTTTCGACCATTTCTATTTTATCACCGTATTCTTTGGCTACATTTTCCATAGCTTCCGGGTCAAATGCTTTGATTTTCGCGCCAGCTTCTGCTAGTTCTTCGATGATGTACAAAGCTGGTGCTTCGCGAATATCATCTGTATTTGGCTTAAATGCTAGTCCCCACATTCCAATAGTAACCCCAGTCAAATCTTCGCCATAATAGGCCTTGATTTTTTCAACCAATACACTTTTTTGGATGCGATTGACGCGCATAACAGATTTCAAAATTTTGAAATCATAGTCATTTTGCTCGGCTGTTTTTGCCAATGCTTGTACATCTTTTGGGAAACAGCTACCACCATAACCCACACCTGGAAACAAGAAGCGTTTTCCAATACGAGTGTCGCTTCCCATGCCCTGACGCACCATATTTACATCTGCACCTACTTTTTCGCATAGGTTGGCAATTTCGTTCATAAAGGAAATACGTGTTGCCAGATAAGAATTGGCTGCATATTTAGTCAGTTCCGCAGAACGTTCATCCATAAAGAAAATTGGATTCCCTTGTCTGACAAAAGGCTTATACAAACGGCTCATCACTTCACGTGCCTTCTCTGAAGTTGTACCGATAACTACACGGTCTGGCTTCATAAAATCATCTACAGCTACACCTTCCCGTAAAAACTCAGGATTGGATACGACATCAAATAAAGACTCGTCTGTACCTGATACCAAAGCCGCATGGACTTTCTCCGCTGTACCTACAGGTACTGTGCTTTTATCCACAATGACTTTATAGTCTTTAATCATGGAGCTCAATTGTTTGGCTACGCCCAAGATGTATGACAAGTCAGCAGAACCGTCTTCACCTGGCGGTGTTGGCAAAGCCAGAAAAATAACTTCTGCATCCTGTATGGCTGCTTCGAGGTCTGTGGTAAAACTTAATCTTTCCTGCTTTGTATTGCGATCGAATAATACATTGAGTCCCGGTTCATAGATAGGGACACCACCTGACTGCATTTTTTTGACTTTAGCTTCGTCAATATCTACACAGATGACTTTATTGCCTGTTTCGGCAAAACAAGTTCCGGTAACGAGGCCTACATAGCCTGTTCCTACGACAGTTACATTCATTAGTGATTTAATTTTTATGTTGTTCGAGTCTAATGAAATGCATCATTCATCGTCGAAAAACAGTTTATATAATATTTTCATGTCAGCCTATAAATTACTAAAACATTGAGACAAAGGAAAATGTATCCTTCATTTTTAATTTACTCCAAATTAGAACTCAATCTATAGCCTTCCTCTACACTCTCCCAACAAAACATAAAGCTGTCTGTCATTCGGATTCCCCTTCTTTGCCTTTTCCAGAAACAGAATGGCTTCTTTCCAGCGTTTTTGGCGCATATATAAAGTACCTAAAATTTTACTAAGCTGTGTAGTATTGACGTTCTGTTGGGCTAAGGCTGTTTTAAAAATAACCTCTGCTTTAGCAGGCTTGCCCTGTCGCATAAACACTCTGCCCCTCCAAATCAATAGACGTGGGTCGTTTGAAAATTGCTGTAATCCCAGATTGAAAACTGTCAAAGCACGTTCATCTTTCAGTTCAAACAATGTTCTTCCATGTAAAATATAAGCTCCGATATTCATTGCAGGATAAGCCTTCAGGTATTTCAAAGCCTGTGCAAAAGCTGCTTTAGCTTTTTGCGGATTCCCTGTTTTATGGTGCGCCTTCCCTATCATCAAATGTACCTTAGCGTCTTCTGCATCAATATTGAAGGCTTGTTGAAAATTATCAAAAGCGACTTTTTGTTCGCCCTGACTGAGCAGTACATTTCCTAGTTTGAGGTAGTAATATGCATGGGTCAAAGGATTAATAGCAATAGCCTGACGGTAATTATCAGCAGCAGCTTTCAGGTTACCATTTTGCTCCTGTGCTGTTCCTATGTCTATAAAAACATTGGGTGCGTAAGGCTGCATTTTTTTAGCTTGCTGAAATACTGCAACCGCTTCTTTTGTTTTCTTTTCTTTTAAAAAACGCCTGCCCAGTTCGATAATAACTTTTGTAGCTGGCTTGAAGGTTTGTTGTTGGCATTCTTCGGGGATATGTCCAAAATAAAACGCTTTATAATCTGGTCGCTGATATTTTTTATGTCGAATGGTTTTGTATTCTTCCTTGTATCCTGGCAGTGGATGTTCTTTTCTCAATACATTGGTGGAAACACCGCCATGAAACTGATGAAAACTGGCTTCACCGATGAGTACGACCGGCTGTACATTCGAGTCCTCTACCATATTTTTAAAAATATCCAGATTGACCAGTCCACCACCAGACGAAACAAACCGCTTATCGAATCCGCCTTTTTCCTGTAGTGTTTTTGTTTTAGTCAGGAAGCAATTGCTCTCTATCAGCCGACCAAAAAAGCCGTTCATCGAAACGGCAATATTAGAAATAGAAAACAAAGCATAGCCATTTTCTTTCCAGGTGATAGTTTTTAGCAGTTCATCTTCGACTTCCTGATTATAGCCATTGACCATATTGTCGTTCTGCACCTGATCGCCGAGATGTAGCGGAATAGTATGAACACAAGGGTTAGAAAAAGCTGCGGCGGCAGTCAGGCTATGCCTCAATACTCCAGGTGACAGGATATGTGCACCATCAATAAGGCACATCACATAAGGTGTTTTTACCTGTTCCAGCGCATCTGTAATTGCGCCGCAGGGCGAGGGGCTTTTTGTATCTATATATTTGTATTGAAATTGAGTACCAAATTTTTTGACCATTCGGGCATCTAATGGTTTTTGCGAGCCATTGTCCAGTACAATGACATCGTATTCTTCCTGAGATATGTTGCGCTGATAATCGGTGGAAAGCGAGTATAAAGTACGCCGGGCTTCTCTCTCTCCGTTGTAGAACACGACTATAATGGTTAGAAGTTTTTTATGTTTTACCATAGTTTATGAACAAGGAGTGGATTTTGAATGAGTGAATGATGAAGTGAACGTATTAATTCACTCATTTTTACTTCATCTTCTTCTTTAGGATTTCATGATAAATGGGCAGTACTTCGTCTGGCTTACCCAATGCCATTACCTGCCCTTTGTCTAGCACCATTAGCCGGTCGCAATGTTTTTTCATTGTTCTGAGTGAATGACTGACATGAATAATAGTTCGCCCTTCGATGAAAGCCTTTTGAAATATTTCTGTAGACTTTTTCTTGAAATTTTCATCTCCTACACCGCCAAAAAATTCATCCATCAGGAAAATATCAGCATCTGCGTGTACAGCAATTGCGAAGCCCAGCCGACTACGCATGCCTCTTGAAAAAAACTTGACTTTTGTTTCCACAAAGTTTTCCAGTTCTGCAAACTCAATAATTTCACCAAATTTATTCTCAATCTCCTTGAAGGTCAGCCCGAGTATAGAAGCATTGACATAGATATTTTCTCGGGCAGACAGGTTGGCATCAAAGCCCATGCCGAGCGACAGTCGCATAACGCGCCCATTTGTTGTTACTTTACCGCCTTTATTGGGCGGAATCGCACCAATAATAATTTTCAGTAGAGTAGATTTCCCACTACCATTTCGTCCTACTATACCCAGAAATTCTCCTTTACGGACTTCCAGATTGACATCTGTTAATGCTTTGAGGCGTCGTTTATGGTTTTTTGAAAAAATATTAAAGACCTTTTCGCGAATAGAATCAGCTTTACGCTCATTCATAAAAAAAGTCTTGTTTATATTTTCGAGTTTAATAACGACTTCTCGTTCCTGTATTTCCTGATCGCGATTTTTCATTATTATCAAAACTTCTCTACTGCCATGTGCGAAAATCTTTTATAAACAAATACAGCTATCATCAGTAGAATAATAGTGTACGCCCAGTCGTAAATTAACAGATGCGCATAAGGCGCATTTCCGTACAGAGCGATTTCTCTAATATTAATTAATATTCCGGCTACCGGATTGATGTATTGCAAAGCAGGTATAACTTCCATAGTGATAGACTTATCGTAAAGAATGGGCGTTAGCCAGAACCCTCCCAGTATCACCATATCCCACAGATGTTCTATGTCCCGCAGATAGATATTGATAGTTGCCAGTATAATACTCACTCCCATAGTCAAAGCCCAGAGATTTAAAAGCAAAAGCGGCAGCCACAACAGTGTTGTATATATAGGTATTCCGTATATCAGACTGACAATAAAATAAGCTAAAAAATTGAAGCCGAAGGCATAAAATGCGCTAAGAATGGAAGCAAAAAACAAATCAAACTGATTGAACTGAATATTCTCCAGTAGGTATCTTTTTCTTTTGAGTAGTGAAATCCCCTTTTTAGATCCTCCTGCAAAAAACAACCAAATAATCAAGCCTGAAAATAAATAGAGTGCAAAATTTGGTATCCTATTTTCAAATATATAAGTAAAGGCAAAATAATATACAACAAACCTGAACAAAGGGTTGAGCAAAGCCCACATAACGCCAAGTCCTGTATCGTAATAGCGTCTCTTAAAATCTACTTTAGCTAATAATAATATCCGCTCCAATCGGTTATTATTGGCCAAACCTACAAAAAGCTTTGAGAATTGATTTAACATATTTACAAAAGTAAAGAAATTTATAGCTCTAGCATAAAAAAAACCGCCTAAATTAGGCGGCCTTTTTCGCAATTTTTTTAGTCTATTTTAAAGTATGTCTAATTTATTCCTGCTTAATCATCCGTTTTGTCTGCTGATCGATGCCGTTATCAATTGTAATGTAATATAATCCTGATGCATAAGCTTTTATATCAATTTCTTTTGTATTGAGTCCAACAATAGTTGGTATAATTTCTTTGCTCAACTCACGTCCATAAATATCAATAATTGAAATCGTGACTTCGCCTTCAGTATCATCTTCAAATTGCAGAAATACTTCATCTTTTGCAGGAATGGGTGAAATGGTCATTCCACTCAGGCTGTTGCGTTCTAATGCAAGCACATCTGAATAATATTCTGCCCCATCGAGGTCGATCATCCGGAGGCGATAATAGGTCATCAAATAAGGATTGAGGTCTTCTGACGAATATTCGGTGAGGGTGGCAGACCAACCCTGCGCAGGCAAACGCTCTACTACTTCCCAGTCAGCTGCATCAGCAGAACGCTCCAGTATGATCCATTGAGTATTGGATTCTGTAGCTGTGATCCATTGTAGCAGATTGGTGTTTTGTTCTGTCGTGCGTCCGGTAAATGAGGTTAATTCAAGGGGTACAAAACCATAATCACATACAATAAACCCCGTACCAGTAAAATCAAGTACCAAGCTGCCGGTCAGGCTAGGCGGAAATAATGGTGATGCATTTTCTAATGTATATACATTAGCCCCAGTAAAAGAGCCAGAGCCTGTATAAACAACACTTGCAGGTAGACCACCATTGCTAGTTCCTATTGCTGAAATGTCAAATCCGGGATCAGAAGGAAAAGTAAACGTAACCGTTCCGTCTGGTGCAACCTCAATTTCGGGACACTCTTGTGCCTTAGCTACACTAAGACAAGTAGTTAAAGCAATGACAAGTAGTACTATTTGTAGGTTTAAGTAATTCATAATTTGTGTTTTGTAAAAAATTCTAATACGAATATATAAAAATAACGATAAGTTTGGAAGTCTTTTCCCACCAAACTATTAATATATCCCTATAAAAAGCAAAAAGCCACCTAAATGAATAGATAGCTTTTTGCATATATGTTTTAAGTCGCTTATTCTTGCTTAAGAATGCGTTTTGTTTGTTGGTCGATACCGTTATCAACAGTAACATAATACAAACCTGAAGCATAAGCACTGATGTTGATTGTCTGCGTGTTCAAGCCAATCACAGTTGGTATAACTTCTTTGCTCAACTCACGTCCATAAATATCAATGACAGTAAGTGTAATTTCACCTTCTTCGGCAGCATCAAACTGTAAGAAAACTTCGTCTTTTGCAGGAATTGGTGCAATCGTAACACCGCTTAGGCTGTTGCGCTCCAATGCAATCACGTTTGAATAATACTCCATACCATCCAAATCAATCATACGAAGGCGATAGTAAGTCATTAAATATGGATTCATGTCTTCTACTCCATATTGTTGTAGATTAAAAGACCAACCTTGTGCTTTCACACGTTCAACAGTTTCCCAAGTAGAAATATCGGCAGAACGTTCCAATACAATCCAATCTGTATTCGTTTCACTTGCAGTAACCCATTCCAACATATTAGTATTTTGCTCTGTAGTTCGTCCTTCAAATGAAACTAACTCAAGTGGCAATACACCATCATCATAATTACATACAATAAACCCTGTACCAGTAAAGTCAATAACTAAACTTCCCGTCAAACTAGTAGGGAACATGGGAGCAGCACTTTCAAGTGTATACACATTAGGTCCTGTAAATGAACCTGAACCAGTATAAACACTAGTAGCAGGAATACCACCATTACTTGTTCCTATTGCTGAAATATCAAATCCGGGATCAGAAGGGAAAGTAAACGTAACTGTTCCATCTGGTGCAACATTAATTTCCGGACACTCTTGTGCACTAACTACACTCAAACCTGCGATTAAACAAATAGCAAGGAGGGCAATTTTTAGATTAGTAAAATTATTGGCCATAGTTTAAAAATTTTCTCTTTATAAAAAATCAAAGTAACGTAAAATCACTATACAAATCAAGGCAATATAAGCATAATATTACCTTCTCTCTTAAAATCAATTTTCACATTTAAAAAACAAAAAAATCAAATGCAATGCATTTGAATAATATTAAATCCTACAAATAAGAGAACGCTAAAACAAACCTTCCTAGTGCTTACTTTTTAACGTAAAAAAACTGATTATCAGACAGTTAAATCCTGCTTAAAAAGCAGCATAATTACCATAAAAATATCTGTAATCAAGATCGTTATTATTATAAGGAACTTAATAGTAAGTGACAATAAAGATTGCTTCAAATCAATGTCACAAAAACATATAAAATTAAGTATGAGTGCTTGAGGTAGATATCACAGTATTGTTCAGTCTGACTATTTCCGCTTAATGAGACTGCGATATTTTAGAAAGTCACCCACATATAAGTAGGGACTTAAAAAAAATGAAGAATGATTCAGCCTAATATTCTTTCATTCGAGCGCAAGATACGATTAATCATCAAACTAGCAAGCAGTTTGTTTACAAAAATAATAGATATTCTTGTATTGGTTACACCGAAATTGTGAATGCGATACCTCTATGTATTGGTTATACAATTAATAAGACATAAAGGTAACAAATATAGCTACAAGTAACAAATCTTAGCTTGCTTTTATTTTGCGGTTATATACTTTAAATGCATAGTCATGAGGATTGTTTACATCTGACAAATGTTGCTCAGTCGACAATAAATTCCACTCGTCCCATTTCATTTTTGGGAAAAATATTTCTCCATCTGTTTCTACATCCACTTCCGTCAGGTACAGTTTATCCCACCAGTCCATACTTTGCTTATAAATTTCCCCACCTCCAGTAATAAACACCTCCGTTTCTCCTGCTGATTTTGCATAATCTAATGCAGCTTCAAGAGAGTGCAAAACAACTCCTCCTTCCATCTTCCAGTCCTTATTTCGGGTCACAATAATGTTTACCCGTCTCGGAAGTGGTCTGCCGATAGATTCGTAACATTTTCTTCCCAGAATAATATGATGGTGTAAGGTAGTTTTTTTAAAATACTGTAGGTCAGCAGGTAAGTGCCAGGGCATCTGGTTATCCTTCCCTATTACGCGTTTTTTGGACATAGCCACGATGGCAGATATAATCATATACAATCATTTTTTGCGAACATAGTTAATTCTTTGAGGTTTTCAAAAAATGATTGCGGAATTTATTTTATAATTGAAATTTTCTCTGTGTAAGCATATCGTCCGTTTCCAGTATTGACATGCACAATATAATGCCCTGTGTCAAAATCCCTGATGTCAATTCCCAATGGTTCCTCTGCTGCTGTACTGGGTAATATAATACTATACACCTCTTTGCCCTGCCAGTTGGTGATCACTACATCTACATCTGTTTGTTCTTCCAGGTGTACGGCAACCTGTATTTCATGCTGATTCGTAGGATTTGGAAAAACGCTGGCAAAATCTTTTTCAATGAGTTCAATCTTTTTCACATTAGAATAGACATAATTCCCGTCTGAATCTGTTTGTTTAATGCGATAATATGATTTCGCGTAGGGTTTGAAATCTGTTTCTGTATAGGTCATATTTTTTTGTCTTGTATCTCCAACAAGCATTGTTCCTTTGAAAGGCACAAAAGTGACACCATCCGGTGAGCGTTCCAATGTAAAGAAATCAGTAGGATTATACATGGAAGAATTCCAGTTCAATACTACGTTTCTACCTTCCTGTTGTACTTCAAGATACACAAACTGAATACTTAGGTAATTAGGCTTATCGGCCGATTGGGCGTAAGCAGAAGCAAGGCATACCATGGATAATAGGCAAACAAACAAGTTTTTCATGTTTTTCTGATTTGGATAAAGAAATTAAACTCCAATCAGATTGTACGCAGATCATCAGGTATTGTTTCCTGTCTGCTAAGCGGCTTGCAAATCAGGGGTTTGCTGTCTATTGTATTTCTCCACTTCTTTGTTCATTATTTTAAACCAAAGTGGCGGAAACCAAGCCAGCAGCATAGAAGCCGGATATCCATAAGGCAATTGAGGCGATTTATCAAAATGACGCAATACCTGGTACTTCCGGGCAGCTTTAAAGTGATGGTCAGAATGGCGGGTCAATTCATACAACATAATGCGTCCCAAAACATAATTGGAATTCCAGGAATGGTGAGGCTGAACTTTTTCATATCGACCTGAGTCCAATTTCTGGCGACGCAAACCATAATGCTCTACATAGTTGATGGTTTCCAACATCAAAAAACCAATGACGCCTACAACTACCGCCAGTACTGCCGCAAACCAACCAAATATCCAGCCGATCAATATCAGGTATATAAGTTGAATGACCTGAAAGCGAATCATTTGATTTTGCCAGCTTAGTATTTTATGTCCTGCTTTACGCAAACGTTGGTGTTCTAAATGCCAGGCAGACAAATAGCTGTCGCGAACTGAACGGATGAAAAAGGCATATATATACTCTCCAAAACGTGAAGAAGCAGGATCTTCATCAGTTGCTACGTTTTTATGGTGTCCAAAATTATGCTCTATGATAAAATGCATATAAAGAGAGGATAATAGCAGTGTCTTGGACATCATCTGATCATACCAGGTCTGTCGATGTCCCAGCTCATGTGCCACATTAATACCAATAGCTCCACATATCAAACCAACACTAATTGTCATTCCGACCAGTTCATACGTCTGTAATAAGCCCGTTGAAATCTTAAAAAAGTAAGACCCTAAAATAAAATACAGTAGAGGAACATTCAGCCAAAGCAGCCAGTCAAAAAAGCGGCTTTGCAGTCGGCTCTCTTCTTCTACTTCGTCAAAGTTTTTTGTCGTACCAGGAAGCGTAAATTCCAGTGTCGGAATAATGATAAATGCCAAAACAAAGGTACTGAATGACCACAAACCACCTGCGTATATAGATAAAACTACAGATAATGGAAGCAGATAAGCCGATAAGTATTTTAAATCTTTCATCATTTTGATTTTTTGTGCAGCAAAAATACAATATAACTTAGAAAATGTAAACTATTTTCAATGAAATAGTTTACAATTTCTAAGTTATATCAACCCTCTAACTAGCTGTAAAATGTTAGTTGAGCTTCATTCATTCTTCCAACAAACACCAACCTCCTACTGTAGTAAATGGAGGAGTGTCGCTAAAGAATGCGCGATGGCTTACATGTAAATATTCATCATAAATCAAATAACCATCCAACTCAAGCCAGGGTTCACAGGAAACAACCGTCTTTTCTTGCTGCCTGATCTCTCCAATTTCAAATAAAGGCAGATAAGCAATATCGTTCCCAACGAATATTATATTGTCATTATCCGTTAAAAGACAGCCATCTTGCTGCAAAGTAATATCGTGTACAGGATTGATACGGAGCGTGTCATTATCATAAAAGTAAAACAATTGCGACTGCAATCTTTCAGGCAGCAAAACCCCTTCGGCAATCCTGCTAACAGGATACTGCTCAGCTGGAGTTTCTGCATCGAACGTAGGTGAATATTCCGTCAGCGATTCATGCAACAAAAGGTCTGATGTCGTTCCTCTCACCTCCAAAACTAAGGTATCGCCTGTCCATTCAAAACTGCTTACATCCGAACAGTCATCTATGCGATATGCGCGATAAAAAGATTTTTGTCCAACTTTCAAATTGGAAAAATCGACCTGAGTAGATCCTGGGTCAATTGTATCATCTTGCTTGCAAGCAGTCAACAGCATAAGCCCTACCATAAAGAACAATAGTTTTTTCATAATATATTATTTGGTGTGATTAAAAACAAAAAAAATAACGGCGTAATCTTGGATAGTCCATTTTTTCCTTGTTCCTTTAAAATTGAAATGTAAAAGCACATTTCATTAAAAAAGACATTAGTAAAAGCAACAAAGGTTGGGTATCAGTCAAATATTCGGGTAAGATGTAGCTACGCTGTTTTCTATTTTCTCTGTTTTTTACAAAAAGCAGGAAAAATATCTCTCAGGTATAACAGACTTCTCAATTTTATACCTATATTTGCAGCCGCTTTCATAAAAATATTATGCAATGCCAAAGATGAAGACTCATTCCGGGACAAAGAAACGGTTCAAAGTGACCGGGTCCGGGAAGTTGAAAAGAAAAAGAACAGGTAAACGTCACTTGCTGCGCAAGAAGACTAAAAAGGCCAAACTCAGACTGCGTCATGCAGGTCTTGTGAGTAAAGTCGACACGCCTCGTTTGAAAAAATTATTAGGTATTTAAACAAGATAAGTAATGCCACGTTCGACCAATAACGTCGCCTCTCGTAGGAGACGTAAAAAAATAATGAAGCAGGCCAGAGGCTACTTCGGTGCACGTAGTAAAGTCTATACAGTTGCCAAAAACGCTGTAGAGAAAGGACTACAATACGCTTACGAGCATCGCAAGAACAAAAAGCGCGAATTTCGCCGCCTATGGATTGCCCGTATCAATGCTGCCTGTCGTGCTGAGGGTATGAGCTATTCACAGTTCATACACAAGCTCACTGCTTCCGGTGTAGAAGTCAATCGTAAAGTTCTAGCCGATTTGGCGATGAACCAGCCCGCTGCCTTCAAAGCTATCGTTGATTCGGTAAAGTAATTCCTTCTAACCTAAGATGGGACGGGGAAATGATGTATATCATTTCCCCTTTTTACGTTATATTACTGCTCAAATAAAGCCTCCATTTCCAAACTGTTCTGCACCAAACTAGCATGCTTGTTTTGCTTCAGCCCAAAAGTGGTCATAAATGTCAAAAACAGCGCCTTTGATGTTCCCGCTTCCTGCCTGAAGGTAGCGAGTTTATGACGAAGATTTTCAGCATAGCTTTTATTGATAACATAAGGCGACTCTGAGAATTTAATCTCACAAATATTGATGACCCGATCCCGCCGGTCTATGATTAAATCTATTTGCGCACCATCCTTCGATTCTTTGCTTCTCCAAGCAGAAATTTCTGTATAAATTCCTTGTATACCCAATTGTTTTTTAATCTGTTCAATGTGGTAAAAACAAATGTGCTCAAAAGCATAGCCGCTCCAGGCACGCCATTTTGGACTATCTATCTGCGTCAGCCAAATACCTGTACCAAAGGCTTTGCGATTCGCTACAAATTTTAAATAAAATAAAGAATATGGGTCTGTAAGTTGATAGAGGCTGTCCCGCTTTTTCTTCCCAAAGGGAATATATTTTTTAATAAAACCACACTGTTCCAATTCTTCCAATATATTGGTAAACGTTCCTCCATTGGGCAGACCTGTTGCATCTAATAATTCGCTTCTTGACATCCCCTTTGACCGTTCAGCTAATTTCTGAATAATACCAACATGTCGTTCATGCTTTTTAAATAATGAGCGATATAAATTAGGAAACTCTCCTCTTAACATACCATCTTCGTGAAAAAACATCCTATCTATGTTCTGTGCAATACTCTCTTCGACCTCAATATTCTCAAGATAGAATGGTACACCTCCCATAGCCATATATAATTGAACAATCTGGTAACGATCATAAGCCCCTCCTTTGGTCTGGAGAAAGGTCTCCGTTTCTGCTAAATTAAATGGTTTTAGATGCATTCTGGCTGTTACGCGGTTGTGAAGTCCTCCATGATGATTAATCAATTCGCTGATCATCCATGAAGTAGCTGAGCCGCAGACAATCAGTAAAATATCGTCGCGATGAAATGCCCAACTATTCCAAAAATGTTCCAAAGCTGTGATAAATTCCGACTTAGGTGTGTCTAGCCAAGGCAGTTCATCAATAAAAATAACTTTGCGACCAATAGCTTGTTTTTCCAGATAGCTTATTAATAATTGAAAAGCAGCAAACCAGGATGTCGGTACTTCCATTGCTTCTTGTTCAGGCAAAAATCGAGTAAGCGTAGCATGAAAATTAATCAATTGCCCACGAGTATTAGATTTTGACAAACCAGTCAAGTGAAAACTATAATTCCCGCCAAATATTTCTTTAATCAAAAAAGTCTTACCAACTCGCCGCCTTCCATACACGGCAACAAATTCCGATTTTTTACTTTGGTATAATTTATCAAAAACAGCGATTTCTTTTTTTCGCCCTGTAATATTTCCATGTGGCATATTTTATTGCTTTGGGTTAAAAATAAAGACTTATAGCTGATTATGCAAGCATAATCAGCTATAAGTCTATTTTAAAACCCACTTATAGCTGATTATTGCTCAACAATCAGCTATAAGTGGGTTTTTATTGTTCAATAGTGTCAGGCTGGAAGCCTGAAGTACTTTAATGCACGACTAATTTCCCAAGCGCCCGTCCTTTATCCGTTTCTATCAGTACTAGAAAGATGCCTTTGCCTAGTTCATTTGTTTGAATATACATGTCTTGTTGTAGAGATTCATTAGTAGAAAAAACGACACGTCCTGCTACATCATGTATCTCAAGGCTACGCGGTAGTCCTATGGATTCTGGACTAGAAATACGCACCACGTCTGTTGCCGGATTGGGATAAATATTGAGCTGTTCTGTGAGTTGGTCAGGATCTTCGACAGCTACTAAGGTCATGTCGCTGAAATCCAGAATGCCGGAATTGAGCAAGGCTCTTTCACCAGCATTTGTGCCATAATTGGCTACTGAGCCAATTAGTCTGACCTCATTTTCATCAATTTCCTGCGGTAAAGTAAAACTGAAAGATTGCGTAATGGACTCGCCAGCATTCACGCTAGCCGGCACACTGCCTTCTAGTCCCAAATACCCTAATGGTAATGCACGGAGTACATGTTTGTGCTCATAGCCAACGATAGGATTGCCCAAGCCTTCAAGTGGACTTCCTGCAACACTGTTGTAATAATTGGCCTGATTATATGCTGCGCCTCCAGTGACTGTTTCTTCTGTCACATAGAGCAAAAATCGCATGTCACCTGAGACTGCATCTGCAAAGTCAGCCGTCAATGTACCAGATATTTCGCGGGTATTGGCATTATAATCAGCCGTAATATTCATCGCCAAAGGAGCAGAAGTCGATAATTGGTCTAAGACAAAATTCTGCATATTTGCCGTGCTGACAACTTCTAAGGATTGTCCGTCAAACAAGACCCGATCTACCATATAAGTAGGTGTCCCCCAAGAACCAAATTCACTTGCAATATCATTATTGAATGACATAGGATCGCCAGCTACATGTACATAAATACCAAAAACCTGTCCCGGATAATCATCGATAAAAGTTTGTACCCTCAAGGCACCGTTAGGACAATTTCCACAGCCCGTTCTGGTGAATTTTTCAACTAGTACGACTTTATCGTTTTGCGACCAACCAGGAATAGAACAAAATAATAGAAGTATAAGATAGATGTTTTTCATTTGAAATGAGTTTTTACATTGTGAAATATTGAACATCAAATATACAATACATTTAGTTCAAAAACCGTCAGTTTAAAGACATTACGTGACATCGGTGGGAGTGGCAGTTTCAGTGGCAGTGGCAATAAATAGTTTTCCATTCATTCATTCAATATCAGTCGCGTATCAGTCTTGCTGCTTGATATAGGTACGGTCAACGGAATCGGTCAGCCAGACTTTATTTTCTGAAAGGAAAAATTCTATTCCTGCTTCGTGCATTTTACCAGCTAGAATGTTGAGTATGATTGGTTTTCCATGTCTTTGCCCTACGCGTAGCGCAGTTTCTTTATCCTCCGATAAATGCACGTGCTGGCGGCTGCCTTTAATCAATCCTTTTTCAAAAATAGAGGTCAGGTTTTTCGTTGCTGTGCCGTGGTATAAAATTTCGGGAGGCTGCTGTGGTGTGAGTTGCAGGTCAATTTCGATGGAATGTCCCTGGCTGGCGCGTATTTTTGTTTGGTCTTCATTGAAAGCGTAGCGTTTTTTATCATTGGTCGCTACAACATGTTCAAGTCGGTCAAAATCAATCTTGATGCCTTTGCTTGCTATTTTTTTCAATAGCTCTTCGACATTTGCCCAGCCTGCTTCGTCTAGTTTCAAGTCAATACGCTCAGGTGCGTGGCGCAGTACCAGGCTCAAAAATTTGCTAATCCGTTTGTCGGATAGTGGTTTATTAGATTTCATACGGCAATAACGTAGAATGACAACTGAAAAGTTCCAAGTCTTAGTACAATTTTTTTCTCGCAAAGACGCGAAGACGCAAAGGTCTTAATGCAATTTTTTTCTCGCAAAGACGCGAAGACGCAAAGGTCTTAGTACAATTTTTTCTCGCAAAGACGCGAAGGCGCAAAGGTCTTAATGCAATTTTTTTCTCGCAAAGACGCGAAGACGCAAAGTTTTTTCCCTTTGTATTTATTTGTTTAAATTTACACAATAATTCATTTTTAAAAAAATACAAACAATGAAAAAAATTCCATTTTATATGCTGCTTATCCTAGCTGGCACTACTTTTTTAGTGAGCTCTTGTAAGGATGACGATGATGTAAAACCCATCGAGCCTCTACATCAAACCGTTTACTTTGAGCCTGGCGCAACCACCGAAGCAGTGCAAGAAGCCTTGATTCTCATGGAACATGGTGATACCATCGACTTTGCAGCGGGTACTTTTAATTTTAATTCTACGCTTTCTTTGGATAGTAAGGACAGTGTTGTGATACGCGGTGCGGGCAGAGATGCGACTACCCTTTCTTTTGCCGACCAAAATGCTGGCGCAGAAGGGCTTTATATTACCAATTGCGACTGGTTTCTGATTAAGGATATGACGGTGGCTGATGCTGTTGGAGATATTATCAAACTTAAGGATGGGAATGGTGTTTCTTTCCTCAATCTGAATACGGTTTATACTGGTCCAGTCAGTTCTGGTAATGGAGCTTACGCTTTATATCCAGTGACGTCCAGAAATGTTTTTATTGACAATTGTTATGTTCGGGGTGCTTCGGATGCTGGTATTTATGTTGGGCAAAGTGAAAAAGTTGTTGTCCGTAATTGTTTTGTAGAAGAAAATGTAGCCGGACTAGAAATAGAGAATTGTATTGCAGCAGATGTGTATGATAATGAGGCTTATAATAATACGGGCGGTATTCTGGTCTTCGATTTGGCGAATTTGCCTGTCATTCCAAATGGTACGCAGTGTCGGGTGTATAATAATCTCATCCGTGAAAATGCGCATGCAAACTTTGCTCCGGGCGGTACAGTTGCAGACATCCCTCCTGGGACGGGCATTATGTTATTGTCTTCTGATAATGTAGAAATTTTTGGCAATACCATTACCAATAATAATATCATGGGCATTGGCATCATCAGTATGGTGACTTTGGATGCACTGACAAGTGGCAACACGACTGATCCGAATTACGATTTATATACCTATAACACCTACATTCACGATAATAATATCCAGCGTACAACGGATTATCCAACTGACCTCAATGATATGGGTGGACTTTTAGCCTCTTTGTATCAGAATGGCGATATTCCCGATATTGTGTATGATGGTGTGATTCCTCCTAGCGTCACCGACGACACGGAAGGTATTTGTATTCAAAATAACGGTAGTGCTACTTTTGTGGATTTGAATGTCCTCGGCGGTTTTGCTAATCAGCGTTATGATATGACGCCGCATGATTGCGCGCCTGCTTCTATTGAGCCTGTTGCGCTGAATGCGCCTGCTTATCAGTAGTTTTTCTTTGTGTTGAAGTATTGATGTGTTGTCGTGTTGATGTCTTTTGGGCATTGATACGACAGCATTTTTTGCAAAAACACCATTGCAGAAAACAAAAAAAGATGAATAAGACTTCAGCATCTTATTCACCTTTTAGTATTTAATTTCTACCTACCTATTAGAGGGAATGATTCAATTGCTCGGATAAAAATCACCCGCATATTGATATTGAAACTCCTACTCCCCAGGCTTCTCCGCATACACAATACAATGCTTACTCAGTCCCTGCACCAATGCTGGATACTGATAAAGACTGCCAATCATATTGCCGCGTTTGGCTGCTGTGTCGTAGGCGCGTTTTAGTCCTATGGCGCGGATCATTTTATTGTGAAACAAACCTAGTTTTGCCCAGAATTTCATCATTCGGGCAGAGCGCATCACGTAGGGCGTCATGTCTTTGAGTTCTTCGTGGATAAATCCTGTGTTGCGTAGTTCTTCCATAAAACCTTCTGTGTAAGCCAGATCAGGCACTGCCCAGTTGTGTAGCCAGTTATGTAGGATTTCTGTCTCTTCTTTATTATATGTTGCTTTGGTAGAAAAGCCGTCGGACATGATAAGGCGACCGCCGGGTTTGAGTACCCGAAAGGCTTCTTTTATAAAATCGCGTTTATCAGGTGCATGGCAAACAGCTTCTACTGCCCAGACGACATCAAATGTGGCATCAGGGAAACCTGTTTTGGTAAAGTCTTTGACTTCAAATGAGACCAAATCGCTGACACCATGTTTTTTGGCATTTTCGCTTGCTACGCCAATTTGCTTTGCACTGAGCGTGATGCCTTTTGCCCGGCAGCCTCTTGTCCGTGCTAGGTAAACAGAGCTACCTCCTACTCCACAGCCAGCATCCAAGACATAATCTTTGTCTGTGATGGCAGCATGTATAGCCAATACTTCGTTTTGTTTTTGCAGGGCTTGTCCAAAATTTTTCACCCCGTCCATCCAAAAGCCATAATGCATGGCCATATTGTCATTCAGTTTCCAAATACGTTTGTACTGACTGATGGTATCATCGTAATAATGGACAATTTCTTCTGGTGCGATAATATCGTTTTTCCTTAGCGACATAAGATTTAATGATTTTTGAAGGGCAAAGATAAGAAGTAAGGAGAGAATAAGGGAACATCGCCTCTATTCCAGCCATTTTTCCAGAAAAACAGTTAATTGACCTTGGCTTTTCACTTATCTTATAAAAGAATTTTGTCATTTCAATAGGTCAGTTTATTAAAAACCTATATATTCATATTTTTATTTTTAGAAAGAGTAGCAACATATTCGGCATGATATTCGTTAAAATTAATACTTTGTAAAAATAATGTCATAATTTGAATTAATTCTAGTGGCTGATTAAATTAAACAATGCGGGTACTACTAACAACACTATTCCTATGCTTTGCGTCGACTATCCTTTCGGCACAAGCTACTGTGTTGGAAAAACGTATTGATTTCAGTTGCAAAAACAAACCCATTAAAGAGACTTTAGAGAAATTAAAGAGAAAAAGTGGGATTCGAATTTCTTATTCGGATGCGACATTGGGCAATAAACGTATCACCATCAAGGCTCGGAGTAGAAAAGTGGGCAAGATACTCAGTGATATTCTTCGTAAAAATTCGCTGACTTATGAACTACATGCCGGTCAGATTATCATTCGCCCCGCCCCCCGTGTATCTACGCAGTTTCCTAAACATCATTTTCGCGGTACAATTATCAATGAATACAATCAAGAGCCTTTACCGGCAGTGACCATTCATGTTCCACAAAGAAAGCGGCAGTTTTTAAGCAATCGGGATGGTCAATTCGATTTGGAACTTTATGCCTGCGACAGTCTTGTTATTAGTCTTTTGTATGTAGGCTATGATACCCGAACGATTAAGTTTCCTTTTCGTCAGGATACAAGCATCCAAATCAGTATGACGCCTTCCAATGAAACGCTACATGAAGTGCTGGTACTGGCTTCTGCTGACAAACCTGATGAGCAGGGAGAACTAGAAGCAGTGGTGACTTCTGAAAAAATCGATCTGTTGCGTTCTTTAAAGAGTGATAAAGATGTCGTCAAAAGTATTCAGTTGCTACCCGGTGTTCAAAGTGGTAATGAAGGTTTTGCCGGACTATATGTCCGTGGAGGCAGTATCGATCAAAATCTGATTTTACTGGATGATGTCCCCGTTTATAATGCAACTCATCTCCTCGGTGTTTTTTCTATTTTTAATAATGATGTAATCAGCGAAATCTCTTTACATAAAAATAATATTCCTGCCAATTATGGCGGTCGTTTGTCTTCTGTTTTGGATGTAAAAACCCGAGATGGAAATATGAAAAAACTTTCTGCGCAGGCTTCTTTTGGATTACTCACATCGGGTTTGTTGGTAGAAGGACCCATTAAAAGAGACAAAACTTCTTTCCTCGTCTCCGTCAGGCGTACCTGGCTGGATATGTTGATTCAGCCATTGAGCAAGCGTTGGCTCAGCAATTCATTCACGGTCAATGATGCTCAGTTGGCAACTAACGGGCAGGCTTCTTATTATTTTTATGACATCAATGCTAAAGTCACTCATATTTTTTCTGATAAAGACCGACTCTCCTTTAGTTTTTATAATGGTGGAGATAAGTTTGATTTTACAGATCAGGTGAATGACGAACGCCCTGACAGTTTATCGACGACCGAAAACATCCTAGGTTTACGATGGGGCAATTTGACAACATCTGCACGTTGGTCTCATATTTTTTCCAAAGGTATTTCCATCAATACTACAGCAAGTTTTACAGATTTTCAGTTCGACTATTTTAATCAATACAGTTACCTCAACACTGTAAGAGACTCTGTATCAATGGGGCAGCGATTTATTGAAAATTATGCTTCTGATATAAAAGACTTCGCCTTGAAAAGTCGGCTGGATTATGAAATCAATTCCAATCACTTGCTGAAGTTTGGACTAGAAGCCACACAACATATTTTCGCACCTGGAATCAATACACAAACAGAACAGAACACTGATAGCCTGATACAAATCAAAGCCAGTTTTGAAAACCCCGATTTAAATGCATGGGAATTTGGCATTTATACTCAAACCCAACATACAATTGGCAAATTCTCTTTAAGTGCAGGGATTCGTACTGCTTTTTTCGCGACCGATAAAAAAATATTTAGTACCTTTGAACCAAGGTTGGCTACCAGCATACAAATCACTGACCATTACGCACTAAGAGGTTCGTACACCAATACTACCCAATTTTTACATTTATTGAGTAATTCAAATCTTGGCTTGCCCAATGATCTTTGGATACCTTCAATTAATGGTGTTTTGCCTGAAAAAAGCTGGCAGACCGGAGTGGGAATGATTTGGTCCAACGAGCAGTATACTTTTAGTCTTGATGCTTATTATCGCGAAATGAGCAATTTGGTCACCCTGAATACTGACAATTCTTTCTTACTGGATGGAGAAAAATGGAAGGATGAGATTATCAGTGGACAAGGCTGGTCTTATGGTATAGAAACTGCATTGACTAAGCAGGTAGGTAGTACAACTGGTATCATTGGTTATACTTTAGCTTGGTCGAACCGACAGTTTCAGGACATCAATGAAGGAGCGGTTTATCCTTATAAATATGGTAGAAAGCACGATTTCTCTGTAGCGATTCAGCAAAAATTTAATGATAAAATTGCGCTGAAAGCAGATTGGGCTTATGGTACTGGCAATCGTTTCGCTCGCGCTATTGCTGAAATACCTGGTTATGGATATATTTATGAATCTAAAAATCGTTCTACCATGCCTTCATTTCACAGGCTGAATGCAGGTGTTTTATTAAAAGGTGGAAAGGCTGAACATTTTAAATGGACATTGAACATAGGGGTTTATAATATTTACAACAGAAAAAATCCGTTCTTTTTATATCCCGGACCGGATGAAAATCCTGATGATAATAAGATTCAATACCGACAACTTAGCCTCTTCCCTATTATGCCCAATGTAAACTATAGTTTTAAATTTTAAATTTATGAACCCAAGCATACCGACTAATTACTTTTTATTATCTGTAACTACAGCGTTTCTACTGTTTATGTTGAGTGGATGTGAGACGCCCATTGAGTTGGAGGTGTCACATTTAGACAGAGAACTTGTCGTTTATGCCCATATAGAAGTCGATTCTCGAAACTTGTATGTCTATGTTTCACATACTCGTTCTCCTGGCAGCAACGAAGTATTTATTCCAATAGAAAATGCCAGCTTCAGATTATCCAGAGATGGCATGCCAAGCGAAGTTGCATTCGCAAGTATTGTCTACCCGCAGCCTGGCAATTATTCCCTATATCAGGTAAAATCATCAGAACTCATTCAAGCTGGTAGTACCTATAAGATAGAAGTAAGTACTGATGGTGATTATCCTGATATCACAGCAGAAACAGTCGTTCCGGATGCTTCGCCTTCTATTCTTAATTTTGAACATTTCAATACCTCTCCTAATGGTCTAGACTTTTATCGAATTTTGCTTGATGATGAGTCATCTGCCGATTATTACCAGATTTCTCTGGAAGCTTACGATACCACAGGAACATCCGATATGCAAGTCATACAATTTAGTATAGATAGTCAGTCTGAAATCAATCATTTTCCAGTCAATGATGCTGCCAGTTATCCACTAGGAGGTGGGCATTTGTTTGATGATAAGGGATATAATGCTCAAGAGAAAGAGATCTTTATTAGTATTCCAAAAGGGCAAATTGGAGCAAATGATATAAGTAGAGGAAGTTGGAAATACCGCTTGTCTTTGTCGAAAGTTTCTGAGCCTTTTTACCAATTTAACAAAAGAGTTGCTCAGCAAAATGGCACTTTCCCAATACCTATATTTGGTACTCCACCTAATCCTTATAATAATGTCCAAAATGGTTATGGTTGTTTTTCTGCTCAATACACCAGTACTCACAGTCCAGAAAAAACAATCTCGGAGTAGGAGAATATTTAGATTAGCTTTTCTTTTTCTTGCCTTTCTTTTTCTTCTTTTTTGTTTCTATGTTCATTTTGAATCCGAGCATAAAGGCATGTGATTGTATTGGGTTTTCTCCTTTTATATCCTGCTCATAGACATAGCCAGCACGCAATATATTCTTACTCGTCAATTCATAATCCACACCAAGATAAAAGCGATATTGCTCTGCTCCTCCTGTATCTTCTCCATCTAGACGATAAAACAATTCAGCAGCAAAGTAAGGTTCAAACTTCACGCCCTTGGGTTCGTATTGCGCATAAAACATAGGACGAAGATGGCTGGAAGTGTTTTGTTTTTTATCTAATTCGTATTGGAATGTTGTTCGAAATTGAAATTCAGTTTGCAAAACATCTACTTCCTTCCTCAATAGTCCGCCTGCATACAAACGATGTCTATTCACAACTGGCAGCAATGTATAACGATAGCCTGCAAGTGTCCGAAAGAATTTATTGACTTTATAAGTCGCTTCCAGGTTAATCAAATTAAGTTTAAAATTAGAAATGTTATTATCCAGTCGAAGCTGATCGTCCAATCTAAGCCTTAAATCTTTAAGGACTTCCGATTCCAGACTAATGCCCTGCCAAAGTTCTGTATCCTGTTCGGATTGAGCAAAGGCTGATAAAGTCGTAAAAACAAGGAGTATTACTGCTAATATTCCACGCACCTGTTTAAACCTGTCCATGTGTTGCATCACTATTTCTGGAATTGAGTCCATTTAATATGGATTTCTCTTGACTCAGGTAATTTACTTTGCTATTTGTTTTGTTCTGTTTTTCAAAATGTACTTGTAATACGGCACTATCATTCAGATAGTTTAGTGAAACCACGTCAACTTTCATCACCTTTCGTCCAGTCCGGGCTTCAATGTCAGCAATGAGTTCTTCTTCACTTTCTGGCTTTATTTTATCCACATATTCATAAGTCACTTTTTTGACATCATGTTCATCAATGAACAATAATTTTTCCAGTATAAAAAGAGAGCCTATAATGAATAAATTAATAGTCACTACTTCAGTCATGCCAAAATTTTCGCTTGGCAATGCATTGATAACCGCAATACAGACCACTGCAAAAAGATAGGTCATATCTTTGATACCAATGGTCATTGTCCGATAACGCATAATCGAGAACAGGGCAAATAAACCAAAGGCAAAACCCAGTCCCAGCTCTACATTCATCATCATGTGACAAAGGCAGAAGATAAGAATATTGAAGATGATATAAGTGAAAGCGTATTCAGGCCTAGTGTTTCTCGGACGATAAATAAGCAGTACTATAATAGCCGTCATGACTAAATCAAACGAAAGCTTAAAGAGCAACACTTTGAGTGCTCCAACATTAAACCATATATCCAACAGGGTAACTATCTGCAATGGATCGGTAGTAGTCATTATTTGTAATTTTTGCTATTTTCAGTAACTTATTCTTAAACCCATTCCTTTTTATTTGTCCATTATAACAACTCATTACACCCAGACAATATTTACTCAGTCGGATTGGGAATATTTTTTCGCGGTGCAAGGTACACAATGCAGCCGATTTTCGGTTAAATCTTTCCTGTTTAATCTCTATAATTGCCAAATCTGGACTACTAATCAGCTTTTCTTTTGATTCACCATACTTATGGAAGCCTATATCAAGGTCGACAGTTACTCGTTCTCGAAGATCTTTACTTACCAATGTCAATCGGGTATAATACACCCAGATGGCAGGTACCAGATTATTAGGATTGAGCGGAGTCGTTGTTTTTAATAATTCAACTTCTTCTACGCCAAGGCTAGTCCCTATGTCGTCTTTCTTGATTCGCGTTTTTACCGTTCGGCTCTTATTGGTTTTGAATTTAATTTCAAAAAAACTCAAATCAGAACTCACATAATTGCGGTATCTTACTTTGTAGCGATTTTTACGACCATTGTGGTGCTCGTTATAACTTTCCCAATTCGGTGTATCAAAATACAATGAAGTGTAGGCGTTTTTTCGTATATGATTCACCTCCAACATAAAGTAATCAGGCGACAGGCTTTCGAGTATGCCACCTAGTTGTTCCAATCGAACAACTAATTTTGTATCCTGCCTATCCAATAATTTTACACTATCCATCTCCTGAAGAGAAATTGGTGTAAAATCAGCAATTACGGCATTCAGTCGTTCTTTGTTCAATTCGTTTTCATTCATATATGGTTATCTATAGTTTGCTTTAATGGGACTCGAAGCATGGGGTAGGTTTGTGGTAGGGATTTAGTCGCGAATGGTCAAACGTGGCAATTCATAAGTACTTCCTCTGTCTGTAATCTCAATAGTCTGTATGACAGGTTCTGTTCCACTAGCACAGGTATCGCACTTAGAATAGGCAAAAATGGTGTATTCGCCCTTATAAAGATAGTCAAATTCAAATTTGCCATCAAAGTTGGTACTTGTTTCATCATCGACAACTTCATGGTCTCCATAAATGATGAACACTTTCTCGTCCGGCGCGTAGAAAGAATCCTTTAGTATTCCATTGCTATTATAATCCAGTACAAATAATGACCCAGTAATGGTTGATGTTCCCCCTTCGCCTGGATCTTTTTCGCAAGCAGACAGCCCTGCCAAAAAAACCACAATAAAGATTCCCCAAATAACTACTTCTTTCTTCATGTAATAGTTTTTTTTATAATACGAAGATACAGGAATGGTTTTTATAAAGTGTCGTTTTTTCTGTAAAAAATTACAGCCTCGAAAGGCACATAAAATCAATTTATATAAGCGACTTTCCTAAAATACAATATTAAAAGCTTACAAGCGAATCTATTTTCAGTTTCACCGCTATTTATGACATTAATATTAACAATAATCGTAAAAATTACATAACTACGACGAGTCTAATCACTGACCCGTTGCATTGACATCAAATACAAATAGTAAAAAAATCATTTGATGAATATAAATCTTATACATTTTAAGACGTAGAAGATTAGGTTTGGTGTCTTTTTTACACACAAGACTAGTTTATAATTATTTTCACCATACAAAAATATCGCATATAAGGCATTTGCACAAGAAGACTGCATCGCTAAAAAAACCACATCAAAAATCATTCAACTACAATAATAAGAGGAAACTATATAATATCTTTTTCTCCTTTTACGCTTCAAAACCCTGAAATATGTGACATATTATCCCCCGCCTGTATTTTTAGGTTTCATAAAAAATCAGTGGTTTAATCCAATTATACCCAACTCTTATTTGTTTTGAACGTTTTAGATGGTATTGCGTATAATAGTAAGTGCTTGGACTCAACTAAACGCCACTTTCAATTTGACTAATTGGCTTATTGTCAATAGTTTTTTGAATTTGAATTTGACGTTTGGATTTGTACTTCCACTTATGCATCGTACAGAAAAACGTTTAAGGAATAGTAAAAAATGAAATTATTAAAATTTGCAGCAATAGACATTGGCTCCAATGCCGTGCGCTTGCTCATCAACGATATTATAGACAAAGAAGACCCTTATTTCAAAAAAGCGTCTTTGATTAGAGTGCCTTTGCGATTGGGATTTGATGTATTTACAAGTGGAAAAATTTCCAGCAAAAATGTAAAACGCCTCATCGAAACCATGCACGCATATCGCCATCTCATCACAGCTCATGAAGCGACTCACCATCAGGCTTATGCAACATCTGCCATGCGCGAAGCTTCCAATAGTGAGAAAGTCATCAAACTCGTTAAGCAGGAAACGGGGATAGATATCCAGGTGATTGATGGACTGATTGAAGCTGAATTGTTATTTGCCAATCAGGTGACCCGCGATTTGGATCCTGATAAAACGTACCTGTATGTCGACGTGGGTGGTGGGAGTACCGAGATGACTTTATTTAGCAATAATGAAAGCCAGGCTTCCCGTTCTTTTGAAATTGGCACGGTTCGATTGCTTAATGGACAAGTCAAGGACAACAAATGGGAGGAAATGCGGACTTGGCTTCATCAAACTACAAAGGATATAGATCCTCCTATCATCATTGGCACTGGTGGCAATATCAACAAAATGTCTAAGATCATCAATGGTAAGAAAAAACCTGAAAAAATGGTTAAGTATCGTCAGATTAAAGATTTGTATAAAGAATTGTCATCCATGGAAATGGAGCAGCGGATGAGCCTGTACAGTATGCGTTCTGACCGGGCAGATGTCATCGTACCCGCTGGGCAGATTTTCATCAATGTGATGTCCAATATCAATAGCAAAGAATTATTTGTACCAAAAGTCGGTTTGTCTGATGGCATGGTTCGGCTCATGTATAAGCGGTATAAGGGGTGATTGGTGATTGGTGATTGGTGATTGGTGATTGGTGATTGGTGATTGGTGATTGGTGATTGGTGATTGGTGATTGGTGATTGGTGATTGGTGATTGGTGATTGGTGATTGGTGATTGGTGATTGGTGATTTTTTG
>CALFBH010000042.1 GCA_937951615.1 uncultured Saprospiraceae bacterium
GTCAGTTTATTTAAGGCCGAATTAAAACTTGATATAACTTCAGCTGCCAGATATATTTGCATAAGCATTTGATTTTAGCAACTGACAATATACGATTTATTTACATTTAAATGGGTAGGTTATTTTTTTCGCCTTCCCTTACTTAACAGACACTCATGGTTTTGAGTGTAAAAATAATGATTGAATTATGAAAGAATTGATTTTTTGCATTCTGTTTTTCGGCTTTCTAAATAGTGCGAATGCGCAGAATAACCCTTTAATAGACCCCGTCGATGTAAATCCACCTCTTCCGAAACATGTAGGAGGGAGTGTTAGCGTGGATGTCAATAATCTCATTTCTACACAGGGTGCACAGCAATTGCTTGACAATTTAGGGGCGGTAACTGTTCATTATCCGATTCAAAGCTATTACTCAAATCCGACTCCTGAGCTTATTAGCTTCATCAGAAAAGCTACAGAGAAAGGCTTGCTGAAAGGGCAGGTTTCTGGAAATAGTATGTCAGTTGTGCTGACAGGCAAAGGAAGTGAATTACTGGTAGAAACTGAAAGTCGAAGAGGGATTACTGTCTGGCATCTTGCTGTTGGATTATGCGAGCATCCTTTGGCTGCACATACTACTTTAGGCACGAGTACTGGTCGTCTGGGGCAAACCCTCACCTTTTCCCTCAATATTGACATCAATACAATACTGGGTGAAATTTTGGGTTTTCGCCCAGAAGACAGAAAAGACAACTTTACAGTAGATTTGATTCCGACTTCAAGTGGCTGGATTATCGACCAAACCTCACTTAATCTCCCTATCAAACAGGCATCGGCTTCTTCTGTAGGCAACTTCCTGCTTCGAGTACATAAATTTGTCAAAGCACTACCTAAGCAATTACAGGGTAAAACCTGGACGCGCCAGCATAAAAAAGAGGATAAAAGATATAGATATACCTTTAGAGCTGATGGAACCTGTACTTATTATGATGCCAAAATAAGTAAGAAAAAGAAGGGGGCATACAACATTAAAAGCAATCGGGTCTTTATTAGTTTTCTTGATGGCGATAAAATGACCTTGACCGTCGACTATAAAAAGTATGGAGATGACTGGTTGGCCATGGTGCCTAAAGGCGGTGTGATTTGGTCGGTGAGTGCTTGGAAATTTTATGCTACGCCAGAATAAATTTATATAAAATATTTTCTTAACGCATAATACACGAAATATGAAATATGTTATTTTTTACGGTCTATTTGTTTTGTTTTCCATCAATGTCATTGCGCAAGACAGTGGTACTCATGTCTATCTGGATAACAATACAGGCTGGTCTCTTACTGTAGGACTCAATCTTCAACCATTAAACGTTGATGAAAGCTCAGTTGATTTTAGGTATGTTGACGAGTCTCCTTCAATGGATAATATTCAAAGTTATTTTTCCCTTAATTCTCGCAAACGAAGTTTTGGACTCAATTTAGGTGTTGAGGCAGATTTATCGAACCGACTACTTGCTGGACTTAGTTTGGACTTGGTTAGAAGCTCAGAAGCCAGCCTTTTTGGCGTTGATTTAGGCATAGGGTATCCTATGGGGAAAAATAATTTTTTCTTTATTCCCCGTGCTGCACTGACTTTAGGTACAGGAAGTGTAAAATTAGGTGACATCAATAATAATGATGTATATATTCAGGTTAATGATACCAAATTTTACTCTCAAACTGTTGCTACCCGATACAAAAGAGGCTTTTTAGGAGGTAAGTTTGGAGCAGGTATTGCTGTAGGGGTCACGCCTAATGTTGATCTGACACTCAATGCGGGATATAAGCTTGCTATAGCCACAAGTGAAAATCTTACATTCACAGGAAAAGATCAAGAAGATCAGTCACAAACTGAATTGGAACCATTGTCACAAAATAATATCTACCTCAACATTAACGGCGTACAATCAGATATTAATGCGCTTAGCTTTATGGGGATTTATGGTAATGTTGGGGTTGCTATTCATTTTAATTAGAATTAAAAATAAAGCCACAGTATGAAAAAGCAAGACATAGACACTTTTCCCTTGATTGTAGCAATTATTGGATTTATCGCATTCTTTCTACCTTGGATAGGAGGTGGTTTTATTGGAGAGCATTCAGGCTACCATTTATTATCCTATGGAAGAGAAGTGAATGTTAACGAAGCCTGGCTTTTAATTCTTTTACCCATATCATTTGCTATTGTTGCCGTATCAAAAACAGGATTACTTAAGACGATTAATCCAGCGATTTTAAAAATCATCGAGTTAATACCAATAGCTTTAATCATGATAGCAACATACAAATTGTTAAGTTTTTTAGGGCTTAATATAAATGATGTAGATAATTTGGGAAAAGATATTTTCAAAATTTTCAAAATAGGGTTTCTACTTACGTTGATTGCTAGTGTGTTAATTGCATTTGCACCAAATGATAGACAAACGCCGCCAATATAGAAGTGGGGTGGACACTATGAAAGAGCGTATTTTCTAATCTTATTATCAAACGATATTCTCATCATTAAAAAATAAAACAACATGGGATTTTTTAACAACATTTTGGGCGGAACTGATTCAACCGCGTCATTGACAAAAGAGGAATCATTTATTGGAATATTGCTCGCTGCGGTTGCAGCAGATGGAGTTATTACTGATGAAGAAGTAGCTGACTTTAATTCATTTGTAACGAAAGCGAAAACACTCCGCGGTGTTAGTGGAAGGCAATTTAATGGAATGATTGACAAACTATTTAAGATATTAAGACGCAAAGGAGTTGGTACTTTAGTTGAATTATCTACTCAAAATCTTAGTTCTAATCTTCGGGAAAGCACTTTTGCGATGGCCTGTGATTTGCTTTTTTCTGATGGTGAAATTGATATTGATGAGCAAAAATTACTCGAAGATTTAAAAGTAAAATTGGAGATAAATGATACTTTGGCTACAAAAATAGCTGAGGTTATGGTTATTAAAAATAAAGCATAAACTCAATTGTTATGAAAAAAGTAATAGGATTGTTGTTTGCTCTTGCAAGAGGCTGGAAATGCTGCAATTGTCGCGAACCTCATTATGACGGAGAATTTACTTGCAATTATTGCAAACATGAACAATGTGCAAAGTGTAAAACCTTCCAGCTTTAACAATGTTCCAAATATTGTATAGGGAAGCCGAAAACTATATAGAGTAGGCATAAACATTTGAATATATTATTATAAGTCTTGAAGTACCTCCTATTAAGCATGACCAATCCAAAATAGTCACCTGCCCTGACTGAAAAGGAAAAGGAAAAAAGGATGGTAAAACCTGTAATCTCTGTGGCGGGAAAGGGAGGACTGAAGATAAAGACTAAATTATTATAATACAACTAACATCATGCAAGAAGAAAGTAACATAATATATCTTAGAGACAGTCTTGCATTCCTTAAAGACGGACGTATCAAATACAACAGAGATAAAGCTGCATGGTACACCTATGATAATATCGTAGCGTGGAATATATACAGAACCTCTGTTATGGATATGTTTAATATGGAAGCATGGAAAGGAATGGCAGGGCTTGTAATTATAGGTTTAATAGTTAATTGGTTAGCACCTTTACTGATAACAGTTGCATATTTACTTTTAGTCGCTTTTTATTACTTCTATGGTTTGACAAAACTCCAGTATTGGTTCAAGTTTGTCTTCGATGATGGATTGATTGTTGAATCTTATGTTAGCCCGGTTTACTTCTTTTCAGAAGAAGGAAAAAAGTGGAGTAAATACTATTTTAATCTTCACAAGTATCTGCCTAAAGATGGCAGGTACATGGCCGCCAAAATAGATTTTTCTAAAATGGAAGTACTCTAAAAGTATCAACTGATTGAATACAATACATAAGAAATGAAAAAGAAAATAAAAGTAAAAACAAACCAAGGAGAGCGAATTTATCGAATAGATATTAGCTCTGGTAAACATTTCTGCTATAAAGAAAAAACTTTTGGCTTAGACAAAATAGGAGAATCAAGAAGCCTGGAAGATGCTTTGTCTTTAATAAGGCTACATGCCACTTCTAACTTTGGTGGAGTCAAAAATATTCAAATTGAGTAATTTAAATTCCCTTAACTAAAAACGCCGCATTGAAAATCAATGCGGCGTTTATAGTTAAGGAAATCAGTAATTCCCAGATTCGTAATTCGTAATTAACCCATTCCAGATTAATTCCCTCCTTCCTCATAAGGCACTTCCAACTCCGGCGGCAGGCTCGTCACCTTACCTAGAATCGTAAACTCTGTCCGACGATTCAACTGACGACCGGCAGGATTATCCGAGCCATCGGGATTATCATTGGGTGCAATAGGATTCAACTCGCCATAGCCTTTAGGCACTAAGCGGGTTTCGGGAATATTATTTTCTACCAAATAATCTACCACACTTTTTGCTCTGCGCTCTGACAAGAGTTGGTTGTAACTGGTTCCACCTCGACTGTCTGTATGTGAACCCAACTCGATTTTCAAGGTCGGATTATCATAGAGTAGTCGCAGCAACTTATTCAGTTCGGTGATAGACTCTGAGCGTAGCGTTGCTTTATCGTAATCGTAATAAATATTCTTCAACTGGAAGGTCATGCCCTTCTTATTCAGCTTCATATAAATATCTCGCGAAATGCGCGTCTGGTCGGTCAGACCGACGGTGCTGATGTCTTCCGTACTGGTATTCAGGTAACCTTCTTTTTTGGAAATGATTCTGAAATTCTTATCCGCAGGCAGGAAAAAAGAATAGGAACCATCTGCACCAGAAATCACACTTTGTACTTTTCTCAACTTTCCTTCAGGAGTAATTTCATATAAAGTAACCTCTGCACCTGGCAGGATTTCTAC
This sequence comes from uncultured Saprospiraceae bacterium, assembly GCA_937951615.1. GTDB lineage: Bacteria > Bacteroidota > Bacteroidia > Chitinophagales > Saprospiraceae > JAHDEO01. The sequence goes on from CALFBH010000042.1 coordinate 4,847, forward strand.
ACTTTTACCATCATCTGAATAGACGATACCATTGACCTGCAAACCAGTTTTAGAGACACAAATGTCTTGCGTGATTTTCGTGTCTTCTTCAATGCCGATCGTATTCACAGGCTTGGCAACAGGAATATAACCTGCCTGCTCTACCACGAGAACATAACGTTTGTCCACAGGCAGATTTTCAAAAACATAGCCTGGCTTCGAAACTTGAGAAGCGACCAGTTCTTCTTTGCCATTGGGCAATTGTTCGTATAAATCAACTTTAATGCCCGTCAGTGGAGCTTTGTCGTAAGAATCGTAATCACATAATGTTCCCTTGATGGTCACCACTGGTGGAGCTGGTTTTTTGGGAACAAAATTATAAATATCATCACAACAGGTCGGATTGTCTACCCCATACGCTCCCGCTCGATTGGACACCATAAAACCTTCATCTCTATTTTCCGTCAGGATAAAATACATATCATCTGCACCGGAATTGATGGTATGTCCCATATTCACTGGAGCGCGATAAGTATTGCCGTCCAGTACTGCACTGAACACATCGTAGCCGCCAAAGCCCGGCAGTCCATTGGAACTATAATACAGGATATTTTCTTCGACATCAAAATAAGGGGTTGTTTCATTAAATTCAGTATTAATCCTTCCGCCTAGATTGGTCGCCTCACGATAGGTGTTCTCGCCCGTTCTGATGGTGTACCAAATATCCGTTCCGCCAAAACCATCGTCTCGGTCAGAAGTAAAATAGATGTATTCCTGATTTAAATAATCCACGACAACAGGCGTGGTTGTTTCGCCTTCCTCTGCGTTCACTTCTAGCCCTAACATCACAGGTTCTGCCCATTCTGCATCAACCATGCTGCTCACATAGATCCTACATTTTACCAGATTATTGTCTTCTGAAGGACAACGGGTAAAGTAAAAACGCTGACCGTCTTTGGAGTAGCTTCCATGTCCGGTGTGTTCTGTATCCAGATTAAAAGGACCAGCCAATTCTTCCTGATACACCCAGACTCCTTCTTCTTTTCTTGCGGTATAAATCTTCGACTTGGTTTTGTCTTTGTCTGTCGCAATATATTCATCAGCACGAAGCGAAGAAAAGATCAAATAGTTATTATAAGCTGGCAAAGGTGCAAATTCTGTATAAGCACCATTGATGGTGTTTGTCAGAAAATCGACAGATTCGTCCAGTTTATAATCGGTCTCTTTGGGGCCGGCAAGAAATAATTCGCAACCTGCAATGTGGGTTTCTACAGTTTCCTGAAAAATGCCTAAATCCTCTCCCTCATAGCCTTGTATGAAAATATTAAATTGCTCAATGGCTTCCCGACACTGCCCGTCCTGCTTCAGCATTTCAGCATAGTGGTAGCGGAGTTGTGGGTATTGTAAAATAGAATCCGAGCCAGGTATTTCCAGTAATTGTCCGTAATACTGAGCCGCCAGATTATAGCCTCTTGCCCGGTTGTAGGTATCTGCCATCAGCAAAACATACCGCAATTCGTCTGGCTGTGCTTCCACGACTTTCTGGATGTAATCCACGGCATTATAATAACTAGATTCTTCTAACAGTGCGTAGGCTTTTTCCAGATATTCTTCCCAGGTATATTCATCAATCCCCACCTGCGCAAAGGCTGTCAGCCCAGAAAACAGGAAAGCAATGAGTAATATCGTGTTTTTTATAATTGTCATGTTTTTTTTATAAAAATGAATGAATGGGGGATGAGTGAGCGAATGAATGAATGAATGATTGATTCTGATTTATACATTTTCTGATTCTCTGATTCTCTCATTCTCTCATTAACTTAGTTGTATCGAATAGCTGGTAAAATAGGTTCAACTTTGGTCGCTTTTCTAAATATTTTCAATAAAGAAAACTCCAATGCGCCACGTCCGTTAGAAGCTGCCTGCAAGTCAGACACATTAAAATCATAACTCACACCAACATCCCAATCCTGAAAACGCAAACCCACTATAGCAATACCTGCATCAGCCAAACGATACTCGCCGCCCAGATAAAAAGAAGCCTTTGACTTAGGCGAAATCAACAAATCCAATAATAGTCCACCAACCAGTTCACTGGCTTTTGCTTGGTTTTGGTACAGTACTTTCGGTTCTATTGCAATACTATTACTCAATTTGAAACGCAAATCACCATGTACAACCAGACGTAAAGGCAATTTATTAGATTCATTAATAAAAGTTTCTGTAGGCTGAGAAAGGTGATACAAACCTGCACCTATTTTGAAACGGGTTTTTGCAGAAGGAAAGCCTGCCAGCGTCAGCCCAAGTCGAAAATCAGGATTATAAACACTCGTATTGTCAAATACCTCTCCGCTTGCCATCCCTGCATCCAATTCATCACCATTAAACTGACTGGCAAATAGAATTTCATCTACATCCAATCGCTTATTCATCAGTCCGCCCTGCAAACCAACAGACAGGTAAAGTTTCTCATTTTTAGAAACATCTATATGATAAGCTGCGGAAAGCATCAGATTGAAGGTTTGTAATATACCTCCACTGCTGCGATCATTCATCAGATTGATGCCCAAACCAAGTGAATTGGGCTTGCCATCTTTTCTGAGAATGTTCATATCAAAACCAATAGACGGCGTTTCATAAACCGGCTTATTGCTAATGGTCGTCCATTGGCGACGATACATCGCATTCACCCGATATTTACCGACGATATGTCCGGTCAAAGATGGGTTGAGCAATAAAGGAGACTGATAAAATTGTGAATAGTGAATATCCTGCGCTTTGAGTTCGCTTGTACTAAAAGCTATGCACAAACAGACAAGAGCACTTGTAAAAATATATCTCATGTTAAGTTTTTTATTAGAATGAAGTGTGTTGTGGTGTTGTGGTGTTGTCGTGTTGTCGTGTTGTCGTGTTGTCGTGTTGTCGTGTTGTCGTGTTTTGCTTCGCAAAACGAATACTTCAACACCTCAACACGACAACACCTCAACACATTCCTAACGTATCAATACAAAATCACCTTTTAGGACTTCTTTGTCTCCGCCATTAATACGATATTCGAGTACATAGACAAAAGTAGCAAGTGGTTGTTTCGCTCCTTTATACGTGCCATCCCAACCTGGAGGATTCGGATTGTCATATACTTTTTCGCCCCAGCGATTCCAAACGGTCAGTGATAAAATCTCTACGGGACCATCTATGACCGGATAGAAATAATCGTTCTCACTTGGTCCGTTGCCACCTGGTGTAAAACCACCCGGCACAACAACCACACTTGGATCAACTGCCGTAATGGTCACTTCATCTGTTGCGATACAACCATCCTCACTTACAAAGGTGACGGTATAAGTCGTCGTCTCAGTTGGCTCAGCATCAGTAATCGCTGAATTTGGATTACTGAGACCAGTAGTTGGTGTCCATTCAAATGTGCCATTTGCACCACTGCCTACTGTTGCAGTCAATGTTGTGCTAGAGCCAATTTCTATTTCTACATCTTCACCAGCATCTACGGTTGCATCATCGAAAGTACTGAGGCTAATGTTATCCTGTGCTGCTGCACAGCCATTTGCATCCGTGACTGTTACGGAATATGTTCCATCTGCCAGTCCCGTCAAATCTTCTGTCGTTTCTCCATTTGACCAATCGAAGGTATAAGGCGGAGTACCACCACTTACAGTCAGGTCTATTTCACCCTGGCTTTCGCCAATACAGGTTTGTGTAACAGCAGTCAAATCAACTGCTAAAACCGCAACAGGCTCCGTGAGTACGATAGTCGTCCCAAAAGTTTCCATACACAAGACCATGTCCTCAATATATACCGTATAACTACCCGGAGGCAAATCAGTAAAAGTGTAAACAGAATCTATGCTTTGCACCAATGTAACACCACCATCAATAGAGAATTGATATGGCGGAATACCTGTTGCTGTAATGGTGATTGTTCCATCATCTGCGCCATTACAATTCGGGTCAGTCGCATCCACAGCGATAATTCCAAACTCATCACATTCAGGATCCATCAGGGTGACTGTTCCACTGGCTTCACAGCCATTGGCATCCACCACAAGGATATTACAAGAACCTGCCATTAAACCAGCAATATGGAAATCGCCACCACATTGTGGGCCAGGTCCTGCTATCACTGTTCCGCAGGTAGCAGTTACAGTATAAGGTGGGATACCGCCCATTGGTGTAATACAAATTTCGCCATCACTACCGCCAATCACGCTTGGATTCACAAGGGTCGGTGGTGCAGTAAGCAATACAGGTTCGTCTATAATAATCGGATTACTGACATAGCCTACCGTACATCCACTCGCATCTGTCACAGCTACGGTATAACTACCTACATTCAAACCAGTAAAGAGGAATGAAGTGTCTGTGAAAGTCGAAGGATTGGCGCCTCCAAAAATAGAGTAATCGTAAGGTGGTACACCTCCTGTTACAAAAATCTCAATCGTTCCATCAGGAACTGGGTTGCTTTGTTCGCTGACATTACAACTATTATCTGTTGGTACAACTGTCGTGACCATAAAGCCAGAACAATCAGGCTCTTCTATCGTGACATTAAATTGGTCGGTACAGCCATTCATGTCTTCTATAGTGACAACATAAGTGCTGTCAGGCAGACCTGTAATTTCAAAATTCGCATCGCAAGTACCCATGACCTGCGTTATCGTACCTAAGTTCGGCGCAATGCTCACATTATAAGGCATTGTACCTCCATTGATGCAAATCAATAATCGCCCATCGCTACCTCCTAGTGTACTGACATCAAATGAATCCACAACGACCACAAGCGGGTCGGGTTGTGTGATGATAGCTGGATTGCCACTGTATGAGTTGGTACAACCCACTGCATCGGCCAAAACAACATCATAAGAACCAGCAGGTAAACCAGAAAATGTATTCGCTGGCTGGAAAGTCATTCCACCATCAATACTATATTCAAATGGCGGATTGTCTCCACTCGCAGTAACTGTAAGCGAACCATTAGAATCTCCATTACATAATGCACTGGTTGTGGTTACATTATCCACGCTCAATACACAGGATGGGTCATTAACGATTTGTGTTGTCGTAATAATACAACCATTAGCGTCTTCTACGGTAACTACATATTGTCCGGCTGGTAATCCGGTAATATCAAAATTGCCATCACAGGTCGTTGAGCCGAGATTATTTATAGTACCCGCTACGGGGTCAATCGTTGCCGTATAAGGTGCCGTACCGCCATTTACACAAACTTCAATTTGTCCGTCAGAACCTCCAAGTGTGGAAGCATCGGTAACGGTTGTTTGTACGGAAAGTGGATCTGGTGCGGTAATGAGGACTGGATTACTGATGTACGAATTGGTACAACCCCGCTCATCAATCACTGCCACTACATAAGAACCTTCAGATAAATTATCAAAAGTATAAGGTGTCGCATTGGTCACCACATCTGGTATGCCGTTTCCGACAGAGTAAGTAATTTCACCTACTGCGCCGAGCACTTCAATGGTAATACTTCCATTTTCAGTATCGTTACAATCTTCGTTTGTTGTTGTTACCTGACCGATTGTGAATGCTGAACAGTCTGGTCCTTCTACATCAATCATGAAGGTTTCTTCACAGCCATTCGCATCTGTTACTGTTACCGTGTAAGTGCCTTCAATCAGACCAAGAATTTGGTAATTCTGGTCGCATGAACCGGCTACTGTAGTCAGGAAGCCTGTATTTGGAGAATAGCTGACACTATAAGCTGGTGTACCGCCATCTACACAAATATCAATAATACCGTCATTTCCGCCGACTGTCGTTGTTGGTGTCTGAGTCGAGGCAACCGTCAGTTCTACCGGATTGTCCAGTACTACTGGATTATTGGAATAAACAAATTCGCAATTCACTGCATCTTGTAAAACAATATCATAAGAACCTGATGGCAGGTTATCAAATGTAAATGGACTTGCACCTGTCATGAAAGTCGCTCCATTATCAATCGAATAACTAATCGCTCCATTGCTACTAGAAGCTGTAATCGTAATCGCTCCATCACTTCCATTATAACAATTCACTTCGGAAATATTAATGGCATCTACACTCAGATCACAAGCTGGAGGATTCACCGTTGCAGAAGTCATTACTGTACATTCGCCAGTTGCATCTACTACTGTGATATTACAGGTCGTTTCAGGTAATCCTGTTACATAAAAATCACCGCCACAACTTGGTCCTGAACCTGTCAGTACTGTACCGCAATCGGCAGTTACCGTGTAAGGTGCTGTGCCGCCTGTCACGGTAATACAAACTTCACCATCTGTTCCACCAATTGTCGTTACATCAAATACACTGGTAGAAACCGCCAATGGGTCAGGTTCAGTGATGATGACCGGATTACTGATATATGAATTGGCGCAAAGCCGCTCATCCTGTACAAAAAGGTTATAAGAACCAGCAGGTAAGTTTTCAAAAGTATAAGGATTGGTCATCGTGATTACATCAGAAATACCATTTCCAATAGAGTAAGTAATTTCCCCCTGACCATTCAGTACTTCTATGGTAATACTAGCATCGTCAGATTCATTACAGGTTTCATTAACCGTTGTGACCAAACCAATATTAAAATCAGCACAATCAGGATCACTGACTGCAACATTTGGAATTGTATCTGTACAGCCATTGGCATCCAAAATAAAAATATCATAGACGCCCATCGTCAGACCAGATAGCTCATAATTGGCATCACATGGTCCTGCAACTGGTGTAAGTGTTCCGGTATTCGGTGCCCAGGTAATATCGTAAGGCGAAGTTCCGCCATTTACACAAATTTCAATCAGACCGTCATTGCCACCTACAGTAGAAACATCCGTTACTGTTGCTGTACCTTCTGGTGTATCAAAAGTAATCACTGTAACAGTATCAGACAAACTACAGTTGCCTTGTCCAATCGTCCAGATGAAATCATTAGAACCTGGAGGCAGGTTATCCACTGTTACTGTTGGTGAATTTGGTCCCGGATCGTAAGACACACCTGCGGGTCCTGTCCACATACCTGTTTCATCAGCCAGTGGCGTATTTCCCATAAGGGTAAAAGATTCAATATCACAAATCGACTGCCCGGTCATTGTAGAAATCTCAGGCAGTGTTGGTTCGTTATTCGTCACTGTGACGTTAGCCGAAGAAGGTGGGCAATTTCCATTGCTAATTGTCCAGGTCAGTGTATTTGTGCCTTCTGGCAAATCAATAACGGTAGCCGTAGGCGAATTGGCATTAGGATCAAAGGTCACACCTGCTGGGCCTGTCCATGTCCCCATTTCATTTCCTGTCGGTGCATTTCCTTCTACTACAAAAGTATCGTCATCACACACTTCCTGTCCTGTTGCTGTTGCAATGGCGGCTACTGTGGTGACTTCATTATTGGTTACCGTAACACTAGCATCCGTAGACGGGCAATTTCCATTGGTAATTGTCCAGGTAAAAGTACTTGTGCCTGTTGGCAAATTATCTACGGTAACTGTTGGTGAATTAGGACCAGGCGTGAACGTAGCACCAGTCGGGCCAGTCCATGTTCCGACCTGACTACCCGTTGGTAGATTTCCTTCTAATACAAAATTATTTTCATCACAAATTTCCTGTCCGTCCGCTGTTGCGATGGCTGAAACTGTGGTGACTTCGTTGTTAATCACATCAATACAATCTACTGTGGAAGTGTTGACACAACCGCCTCGGGTCACTGTCCAGCATAAAGTACTCGTGCCTGGTGGCAGGTTGTCCACTGTTGCACTAGGGTCGTTGGGGCTTGGACTGAAAGTCACGCCCGGAGGACCGCTCCATGTTCCTGTTTCTTCAGGTAGTGGTGTATTCGCTTCTACGCTAAAATTATTTTCATCGCAGACTTCCTGATTGTCAGCAGTTGCAACTGCAGCTACTGTGGTCACTTCGTTATTCGTTACATCAATACAAGCCACTGTAGAAGTATTCACACAGTTTCCTCTGGTGACTGTCCAGCATAAAGTACTTGTACCTAGTGGTAAATTATTTGCTACTGCATTTGGATCATTTGCATTAGGATCGAAGGTGACACCTGCTGGTCCACTCCATGTTCCTGTTTCTTCTGGTAAGACTGTATTTGCTGATAAAGCAAAACCATTTTCATCACAGACTTCTTGTCCGTCTGCTGTTGCGATAGCGGCTACTGTGGTGACTTCGTTATTGGTTACATCAATACAAGCTTGTGTGGACGGGCAGTTTCCTCTTGTAATAGTCCAACATAGCGTACTTGTACCAAGCGGAAGATTATCTACAGTCGCATTAGCTGAATTGGCATCAGGTGAGAACGTAACACCCTGTGGGCCGCTCCATGTCCCTGTTTCGCCAGGAAGTGGTGTGTTTGCTTCTACAGTAAAGCCATTTTCATCACAGACTTCCTGTCCATCTGCTGTGACAATTGTAGAAATTGTAATGACTTCATTATTGGTGATAATAACACAATCCTGTGTAGGTGGGCAATTTCCTCTGGATATCGTCCAACATATTTCGTTGTCACCAGCCAATAGTCCGTCTACAGTCGAGTTAGGGTCATTAATATCAGAAAAGCTTACTCCGGTTGGGCCAGTCCATGTCCCTGTTTCGCCAGGTTCGGGTATATTACCTTCTATAGAGAAGTTACTTTCATCGCAGACCTCCTGACTTGAAGTAAGGACATCTGCATTGGTTTGTACTTCATTATTGGTAATGTTAACCGAGATAGATTTTGTGGGGCAGTTTCCACGAGAAATCGTCCAGGTCAGTATGTTTGATCCCGGCTGTAATCCGCTAACGGTAGGAGATTCTGAATTAACTGGTGAAAAAGTAACCCCCGGCGGGCCACTCCATGTACCTGTTTCACCTGGTATTAATTGATTATTGATATTGGCGAATATTCCAAAAAATCCATCTGTCACACAACTTTCCAGTGTCGAATTAGGCTCTATCTCTGGATTTGTAATAACTTCATTATTGGTGACTGTAATAGAGGCAGGTTGTGCTGAGCAGCCTCCTTTTCTAATTGTCCATAAAATAATATTATTACCTGGTTGCAGATTATTTGCAATAGCATTGGGGTCATTATTACTTGGCGCAAAAGTCACCATATTATTATTAGAACTCCAAGTTCCAATTTCCCCTGCAAGAAGTACCTGATTAGCTGCAAGCTGAAAGTTATTTTCATCACATACCTCCACATTATTGGGTGTCGTGATAACTGGTGTAGTTTGCACTTCATTATTCGTCAGGACAATACTTGCAGTACTACAAAGTCCACTGGCATCAAAAATAGACCAAGTAAGGGTATTGTCACCGGGAAGTAGTGCTGTAATAAAAGTCATCGGATTGCTGGCATCTACAAATGCAGTCCCGGTAGGGCCTGTCCACATTCCTGTTTCGCCAGATTCTGGATCTGCTGCAGCCACAGGAAAAATTTCATTACAAACTTCCTGACTCTGTGTTAAAATAGTGGCTGTACAGGGGGGATTTTCGTTATTGCCGTATAGCGTAGAAGCATAGAACGGCAATAATAAAAAGCATAATAAAAGCGGGTAAATCTGCCTCATCATAAGATTGTTGTTTTGTTATATTTTTGGACTCTAGAAAATATCTAAATTGTGTGTCGAAAGTAAAAAATTGCTCTTTTGCAATAAGGTAAGGTGGTCAATTTTTTGTTTTTCGCTCCACTTTATAGCGAAAGGATGGTCGATTTTACTCTTTGTATTTGTGAAAAATCTTAATTAAGTGTTAAGACGCTGTTTTAAGCACATAAGTACAGTTAAATAATTTTGATTTGCCCAGACGCTATATCACGTTATCAATTAAGCATCTAAATCCATTCGGTATTTAATATAAATCAAAAGTCAATGCATGGTCTATGGAAATAATGGATAACCATTTGGTATTTAGTCGCAAAAATAGGTAAAATAAGCTGCATTGCACCAAATAAATAAAGGAATTAAGTGTGGAAATTTACTGGAGTCTTACAGAGAAAAACAGCGGTAAACAGCACTTTGAACGGTCAGGTTTAAAATTTGGTGGCATGAGTTGCTTTTAGTAGTATCTTTAAAATTTCTACTTCTTGAAAACAAAATAATCTAAATTCATCTTAATCCTGTAAAAAGAGCATAAAGCTCTTATAACCTACGAGATAGGAGTCCTGACTGTTTCATTTTTTTTATATTAATTTTACAAATAATTCAAAAATAACGAACACTTCGAATGATGTTAATTTATTGTTAATAAAAAATGATTCAGAAATAATAAATAAGCAATATCACTTCTTACCTTTGAGGACTGTACGTATTATATTTTTACGCTAAATTTTATTACCAAAATCAAGACACAACGTATGAAAAAAATACAACTATTGAAAACAATCAGTTTATTACTAATTGTCTCTTTATTTTCAACAGTCCTTTCTGCACAAGGGGTGACGACCGCCTCTATCAATGGAACAGTTAAAGATACTGGTGGAGAGACTTTAATTGGAGCTAGTGTTATTGCGATACATGTGCCATCCGGGTCACAGTATGGCACAGTAACTCGTGTAGATGGTGGTTACACCTTACCAGCAATGCGTGTAGGTGGACCTTATACCATAACGACCAGCTATGTAGGCTTTCAGGATAAAGTGGAAGAAAATATTTACCTTTCACTTGGTCAGGAATTTAGCCTGAACACTAAATTATCAGATACTTCAGTAGAACTGGAGGGAGTAACAGTAGTTGCTCAAAAAGCTGGTGTACTGAATTCTGAGCAAACTGGTGCAGAAACACGTATTGGTGAAGAAGTCATCAGTTCTGTGCCGACCGTAAATCGGGATTTTAATGATTTCATAAAACTTACTCCACAGGCTACTACTACTGCCGATGGTGGTATTTCTATTGCGGGTACCAATAATCGCTACAACTCCATTTTTATTGACGGAGCTGTCAATAATGATGTATTTGGACTTTCTGATCAGGGAACAAATGGCGGTCAAACGGGCATTACCCCTATTAGTATTGATGCAATTCAAGAATTTCAGGTCGTACTGGCACCTTATGATGTACGTCTGGGTGGTTTTGCTGGTGGTGGTATCAATGCCGTCACGCGCAGCGGCTCTAACAAATTTGAAGGTTCAGCTTATTTTTTCACAAAAAATGAGAATTTTGTTGGAAAGACACACCGCTATATTTTTGATCCTGAAAAAGAACTGAGCGATGCTTCACTAGATTCTTTACGCACAAAAGTAGATGACTTTTCTGCCAATACTTATGGTGTGCGTCTTGGTGGTCCGATTATCAAAAACAAAGTATTTTTCTTTGTCAATGCTGAATTGCAACGCGACCAAACACCGCAGCCTTTCGACTTTTCAAACTATGAAGGCACTTCGAGTGAAGCAGACCTGAATTCACTAGCTGATTATATCAATTCCAATTATGGCTACGATGCAGGTGGATTTTTAAATAATACCAGAGAATTACAGGGAGAGAAAATTCTGGCACGTCTGGATTTCAACTTGGGCAATACCACAAAACTGAAAGTGCGTCATTCCTATACAAGAGGTACTTCTATTGGTCCAAGCAGATCAAGCAATCGGACGATTAATTTTTATAATGGAGGTGTGTTGTTTCCAAGTACCACCAATTCAACCGCTGTAGAGTTGAATAGTGTTTTTGGTTCATCTGCTTCCAATGACCTGATTATTGGTTTTACCAGCGTATTTGATGATCGTGATCCTATGGGAACTGATTTTCCAAGACTGACCATCAATGATGGTAGTGGTCAGATTCGCCTAGGTAGTGAAGTCTTTTCTACTGCAAATCAGTTGAAAAACAAGACTTTTACACTGACGGATAATTTTAGTTTGTACAAAGGAAAACACACGCTTACCTTTGGTACACATAATGAATTTTACAACATTTACAATCTCTTTATTCGTCAGAATTTTGGAGAATATGAGTTTGGTTCTGTCAATGATTTCATCACTGGCGCACCTCCTGTAGATTATGTCAGCAGTTATTCGCTCGTTGATGATTTGCGGGGAGATGGCTCTGAAGCTGGCGCAAGTTTTAATGCGCTTCAACTTGGATTTTATGCACAGGATCGTTTTGCGGTAAGCGAAAGACTTAAGCTGACTTATGGTCTGCGTTTAGATATACCGCTTTTCCTGGATAATCCAGTAGCAGATGATAATTTCAATCAAAATACACTACCTGCAATACGCACAGCTTATGCAGGAGAGACTGAAATACTGGATGCATTAGATGGTGCCGAGGCTGGACAATTGCCGCAGGCTTCGCTTATGCTGAGTCCAAGAATTGGTTTCAATTATGACCTGAAAGGCGACAAGGCTACAGTCATTCGTGGTGGTTTGGGTGTATTTACCAGCCGTGTGCCTTTTGTATGGCCGGGCGGTTCATTTGCAAATAATGGACTGACTGTAGGTGGCACTTTCTATAATGGTTTTGACTCTACATTTGTTTTCAATCCTGATATTGCTTCACAGCCGCAGGCAACAGATTTTGGTGCTGAAGATGCCGTTCCTTCTGGACAAATTGACTTTTTCAGTAAAGACTTCAAATATCCACAGGTTTTCCGTGCGAATATTGGTGTAGATCAAAAGCTGCCTGGTGGTTTTATTGGTGGATTTGAAGCCATTTATACCAAAACACTGAATAATGTGGTGTATTATAATTTGAATATCAAACCTTCATCAGAAAGTCTTTCTGGTGCAGATGCACGTCCATTATTTGATCGCTTTGATCCTGTAGATGATACTTATACCAGAATTATACTGGGTGATAATACCAATAAAGGTTATGGTTATAATCTGACGATGCGCTTAGACAAGCCTTTTGACAATGGTCTATTGGCGAGCCTTTCTTATTCATTGGGTGATGCCTGGGCAATCAATGACGGAACTTCTTCACAAAACTCTTCGCAGTGGAGATACATGGAAAATTCAGGTGGTAGAAATTATCTGAATCTATCGCGTTCTGATTTTTCAGCAGGGCTGCGCTTTAATGGTTTGCTTTCTTATCAAAAAGATTTCAATGACTTCCTCGGCTTGACCGCTTCTGTGTTTTATGAAGGTCGTTCGGGCAGACCCTACTCTTACATCTATAATGGACGCGTATCTAATGGCGATTCTAGTTGGGAAGATTTGATTTTCATTCCTGCTGATGCCAGCCAGATTAACTTGGCTGATCCAGCAGACTGGGAAGCTTTGGATGCTTTTATTCGCAATGATAAATACTTGAGTGCCAACAGAGGACAGTTTGCAGAGCGCAATGGCGCAAGACTGCCTTTTGAGCATAATTTCGACGTTAAACTTGCCCTTAATGTAGGTGCCAAAGTAAGCGAAACAACAAATAAAGTACAGGTTTCTCTGGATATTCTCAATTTTGGAAATTTATTGAATAGTAGCTGGGGCGCGAAATACTTTGCTCGAAATGATGCTGTTAATATCATTAATCTTGAAGATATCGACAATGTTGCAGGAGAAAATATAGCTACTTATTCTTTCAATGCACCAAATGGTGATGTATGGAATGTAGATGATTTCGTTTCTCGCTGGAGAATGGTTTTGGGAGTACGGTATATTTTTGAGTAGGTAATTGGTAACTGGTTATTCGTAACTGGTAATTGGTTATTATATAGATAAAAAAGTCCCGACTTCTGCGAAGTCGGGACTTTTTATCTTGAAAATTTGAAGTATGAAAAAAATAATCATAGCAGGGGCAAGTGGCATGGTCGGAGGCATTATCCTTAGGGAAAGTCTTCAATCCGCAGACGTAGAACAAGTAAGGGTAATTGTCAGACGGACACAGGGCATCAGTCATCCAAAATTAGTAGAAGTCATTCACAAAGATTTTCTCGATTTTTCAGGTATTAAGGAACATTTTGAAGGACAAGATATTGCGCACTTCTGCATTGGCGTATATACTGGTGCTGTGCCCGATGCACAATTCAAAACCATCACCGTCGATTTCGCACGATCCTTTGCCGATGCTGTAAAAAATGGGAGTCCAAATGCGACTTTCTGTTTTCTAAGCGGTGCCGGTGCCGACCTGAAAGAGAAGAGCCGGATTTCTTTTGCGAAATATAAAGGCATGGCTGAAAATCATCTTAGCTCACTAGACTTTCAGGGCTTGAACATCTTTCGTCCGGCTTATATTTATCCCGTAGAAAAACGGGAAGAACCCAATTTCTCTTACAGGCTATATCGCAGACTTTATCCAATAATGAAAGCCATTTATCCATCAAGTGCGATTACATCTGAACGGCTCGGGAAAGCCATGTTTACAGCCGGAATGAATGCTGAAAATTATGGTGTTTTGGAAAATACAGACATTAAAAAGCTGTAGCAATTTAGGAATGAGGCTAAAAATAAAAAACCTCCCAGCGGGGAAGCTGGAAGGTTCGTTCTATATTGTTTTCGGCGTATTCTCCGAAAAGATGGAATGACCTGATAGATTTAAAAAATCTGTTAGGTCTTAATTGGTGTCAAATTAATGAAAAGTCATATTACTCTCAGCCAACATTTTTCTCATATTAATGAGCGCGTAACGCATTCTGCCTAAAGCAGTATTAATGCTCACACGAGTCAGCTCTGCAATTTCTTTGAAACTCAACTCCGCATAATGGCGCAAAACCACAACTTCTCGCTGTTCAGGAGGAAGTTGATCTACCAATTGACGGATAGAAGAGTGTTTTTGTCCGCGAATCATTTCACCTTCCGCATTGCGTTCGGGTGATTCCAGCACATCGAAAATATCAAATTCTCCATTGCTGGTCGTTTTTATCGGTCTACGTTTGTTCCGACGAAAATGATCTACACACAAGTTGTATGAAATACGCAAAGCCCATTGCAGGAATTTGCCTTCATCATTATACTTGCCTTTGCGGATAGTATCAATAATTTTAATGAACGTGTCCTGAAAGATGTCATTAGCTGTGCTATCATCTTTCACAAACATGTAAATTGAAGTATAAATTTTACTCTGATGGCGAGCCAGGAGTACTTCAAAAGATTTTTCATTGCCATCCAGATAATTCCGGATTAATTGTCGATCGTTAAGGGATGTAACTTGCATAGTTCTACAGATTTACTTTGTAACTTTACGGGAAATAACCAACACCAAGACAGCTTGTCCTGAAAGAACGTTATCAAAATATGTTGGAATGTAAAAGTGTAGAATTTTTATCCTTATACGAATCTATTTTAATTGAACAATAAAAAAGTCTGTTTACAGTATTAATATACCAAATATCATACCGAAGTAACCCTTTTGTCGGAATTTTAAGCCATTTTATCGAAAAAATTGACTTTCGACCGATTTGAGTCGGTTTTGGAGCATTTTAAAAGAGAACAAAAGCGAGCCGAATTGAGTTTCATTCATGCGGCAAAGCTGCTAATCAGCAACTAAACGAGCAAACGCTGTTTTCGACTTGATTAATTGATTAACTCAAATAACCTTTGAATTTGCATTTGATGTTTGAATTTGTATTTCAAACGCAAATAACGCAACAATATTGCAAGAAACCAGATGAAAAATGAAATTTCCATTCAGGGCGCAAGAGCCAACAACCTCAAAAACATCAGTGTCAGCCTGCCGCGCAATCAACTCATCACCATTACTGGTGTATCGGGTTCTGGCAAATCTTCGCTGACTATCGACACTTTATATGCTGAAGGACAACGCCGTTATGTCGAAAGCCTTTCTTCTTATGCCCGTCAGTTTTTGATGCGCATGAAAAAACCGGATGTCGATTTTATCAAAGGTATCTGCCCGGCAATTGCGATTGAACAAAAAGTCAGTACTCGCAATGCCCGCTCGACTGTCGGTTCTTTAACCGAAATCTATGATTACCTGCGTTTATTGTATGCCCGTATTGGCAAAACCTACTCACCCGTTTCCGGGGATATCGTCAGAAAACATGAAGTTACTGATGTTGTAGATTTTATCTTCTCTTTTAAAGACAATACTAAAGTACGACTTTTTGCCCCAATAAAACCTCATCCTGACCGCACCTTTAACGAGACTTTAACCCTTTTGTTACAAAAAGGTTATACTAGGATTTTATTGGAAAAAGAACTTGCACAAATCGAAGATATCCTAAATGGAGAACGCAAAATTTCCAAAAAGATACAGGCTTCAAAACTTATATACGTTCTGATTGACCGTTTCGTTGCCTCTAAGGACAAGGAAAACATGAAGAGGGTTGCAGATTCGGTACAAACTACTTTCGTAGAAAGTCGTGGCGAGTGCCTCGTGGACGTCATGGAACACGAACAACAGACCTTCAATAACCGCTTCGAACTCGACGGTATCTTGTTTGAAGAACCTACGCCACATCTATTCAATTTCAATAATCCTTATGGTGCCTGCAAAAAATGTGAAGGCTATGGGAAAGCCATTGGTATCGACGAACATAAAGTAGTCCCCAATAAAAGCCTCTCCGTATATGAAGGTGCAGTTGCCTGTTGGAAAGGCGAAAAAAACGGACAATGGCGCGAAAAATTTGCCCGCGCAGCCATTCAGATTGATTTTCCGATTCATCGCGCTTATCGCGAATTGACCAAAGCAGAAATACAAGTGCTGTGGCGAGGCGACAAAAAAAATAAAATACAGGGCATTGATGCTTTTTTTGAAAAACTGCAAGCCAAGACCTATAAAATTCAAAACCGGGTGATGCTGGCTCGCTATCGCGGCAAAACAGATTGTCCCGTTTGCGAAGGAAAGCGACTACGAGTAGAGTCCACTTACGTGAAAATTGGCGGCAAGTCTATTACCGATTTGGTGGATATGCCGATTGTCGATTTACGTCAATTCTTCAATCAACTGGAATTATCGGAACACGATCAAACCATTGCCAAAAGGCTCATTCTAGAAGTCTCCAATCGACTTGGCTTCATGCACGATGTCGGACTGGCTTATCTAAGTATTGGCAGATTATCCGCTACACTAAGCGGCGGCGAAACCCAGCGCATCAACCTGACCCGTACACTAGGCAGCAACCTCACCAGCTCGCTCTACATCCTCGACGAACCCAGCATCGGACTCCACCCACGCGATACGGGCAGGCTGGTCGATGTTCTCAAGTCGCTTAGAGATTTGGGCAATACAGTGGTCGTCGTTGAACACGAAGAAGAGGTCATCAAAAATTGCGATTATCTGGTCGATATTGGTCCAGCAGCCGGTATTCATGGCGGCGAAGTTATTTTTGCTGGTCCCTATAAAAAAATCTACAAAGAAGCCAAAGATAGTCTGACCGCCGCTTACATGAGTGGTCGCATGGAAATCCCATTGCCCAAAATTCGCCGAAAGGCAACTAACTTCCTCACGATAAAAGGCGCAAGACAACACAACTTGAAAGATTTTGATGTCCAATTTCCGCTCGGCACACTGACTGCTGTGTCTGGCGTATCTGGCTCTGGCAAAACGACTTTAGTCAAAAAAATACTCTATCCCGCCCTGAAAATCCACCTTGAGCAAGTCACGCCCATCAAGCCCGGCGAACACGATACACTGGAAGGCGATCTCAGTCAGGTTACACAGGTAGAAATGGTGAATCAAAACCCTATCGGCAAATCATCACGCTCTAATCCAGTCACCTACGTCAAAGCCTACGACGGCATCCGCAAGCTCTTTGCCGACCAGCAGCTTTCCCGCATACGCGGCTTTTTGCCCAAGCATTTCTCCTTCAATGTAGAAGCGGGACGCTGCGAAGCCTGCAAAGGAGAAGGCGAGATTACGGTAGAAATGCAGTTCCTAGCCGATGTCAAGCTCGTCTGTGAAGACTGCAATGGACAACGTTTTCAACAGGACGTACTTGATGTACAATACAAAGGCAAAAGCATTGCCGATGTACTGGATCTCAGCATAGAAGAAGGGCTGGAATTTTTTGAAGGCAATAAAGACATCACCAGCAAGCTACGCCCTTTGTTTAATGTTGGTTTGGGTTATGTGAAGTTGGGGCAGTCGTCTAGTACCTTGAGTGGAGGCGAAGCTCAACGGGTCAAACTGGCTTCCTTCCTCGCCAAGGAACGCACGAGCGAACGCATCATCTTCATCTTCGATGAGCCGACAACTGGACTCCATTTTCACGATATTCAAAAACTCTTAGACGCACTGAATGCCCTAGTAGAAAAAGGACACACCGTCATCGTCGTCGAGCATAATATGGAAATCATCAAGTCAGCCGACTGGGTGATCGACCTAGGACCAGAAGGCGGTAATCCGGGTGGCAATTTAGTTTTTGCAGGCACGCCGGAGGATTTAGCCAAATGCAAGGCTTCGCATACTGGGAAGTATTTGAAGGAGAAATTGTGACGCAGGCATCCTGCCTCTACAGCCCTATATGTCCTGTAACAAATTGCACAAATGCCCATAAATAAATTATCGGCTACCAAATCGACCGTCACTATCTTGAATAGCATTTCAACTTGGACAGCTTTACAAAGTGTCGTAGACACGGTTTATCTGGTAGCCAATGGTTTTAACCATGGGCGAATGGAAATTGTGCAAATTGTAATATACGCATCAGCCCTATATCCCATTTGTCCCTATAGCTAAAAAGCCATGAAGAACAAAACAAAAATAAACCCAGCTGTTTTTCTGCTTTTAGGGGCAGCCACTTTCTGGGGCTTAAATTTCCATGAAGCAAAAATTATGCTGAAGTATGTTCACTTCATGGAAGCGGGTTTTTGGCGATATATATTTGGGGTCGGCTTTCTTTTTTTGCTTCAAATGCGTTCTGGGCTATGGCAGTCATTTCGGGAAGTCAGAAAAGTAGGGTGGACAGGGATATTATTAGTCGGCTTGGTGGGTGTTTTCGGGTTCAATGTATTCTTCTTTTGGGGGCTAAAATACACCTCTGCCCTGAATGCCGCCCTGATTATTGGACTTACGCCCGCCACGACGCTCTTAATGAGCAAGTGGCTCTTAAAAACCCCAATATACAGACGACAGAAAATAGGTATGATCATCGCTTTTACAGGCGTCGTTTATCTACTTTCCAAAGGTCGTCCTGACCTCTTATTACAATTAAAATGGTCGGTCGGGGACTTATTGATTCTAGTTGCCAATCTTTTGTTTGCCGTGCAAAATGTCTGGATAAAAAAATACGCGCCGGCATATAATAACAACCTCTTTTTTACTTTGCTGACGGCTGCGCTTCCTTTACTGGGCTTCGCGCTCTTTATGCCTGTATTGGGTGGTTTCCATGCACCGCCCTTCGCGCAATACGATTTCTGGTTGTCTGCTATTGGGATGGGGATGCTGGGCACCTGTCTGGCTTACCTGTTTTGGAATAGAGGTGTCCAGCAGTTGGGCGCGGCTAATGCCGGGCTTTTTATCAATGCCGTGCCTTTGGCAGCCGCTATTTTTGCTGTCTTTTTCGGAGAACAACTGGAGCTTTATCATGCCTTTAGTGGCGGTTTGATTTTGTTGGGTTTGTTTTATGTGCAGCGCGCAACCGACTAAACAGGTTGATCGGAAACACTGTACTGACGACTTTAGCCGTCAAGTGAAATAGGCTCACCCACCTGCTGTCGCAGTTCACTTCGTCATAAGTCCACTGGACTTATGGTTTTCTCGCAGAAAACTGCACTACGTTCATGACGGCTAAAGTCGTCGGTACGGTATTACACATCAACATTTTTCGCAACTCATTCTTTTTTGCTTACCTTTAAGTGTATTTTAACTTTGAAAAGTAACTGCTTTTTGATCCTATTTGAATAAAACGCCAACTGATGAAACTTGAACAAGTACTCAATTACACCAACTCATTTGAGAAAAATGCCTTCCTGAAAATCATTGACAACGTCCTTTCTAGCAAACCCAAAAATTATAAAAATATTGAGAAGATATTGAACCAGACTGATGGGCAATTAAAAAATGCGGATAGTAAAAGTATTGCTGATGTTCTGTCTTTAATGGATGAAGAATTTGCACTTGTAATCCAGAAAGAATTTACAAACACCGTCACTCAATTAGATATCATCACAGATATTCTTACTAGGGATGGCAATTCTATGATGAAACGGGAATGGTTAGCTCGTCTTTATGAAAAAGAGGTCAAAAAAATCAAATCGAAACTAAAGGAATTTAAAACGCTTATTGACGATGAAGATAGTGGCAATTCAAGGGTTCGAGACTATAGAATATATCGGGAATGCCTCCAAACAGCTTATACCAATGACCAAGAAAATAATCAGGAAAATAAGATTACAAAAGACGAACAATCTATACTAATCACATTGGCTAAACAATTGGATTTGTCTCAGGAAGAGGTCAAATTGATTAACTATATGATTGTCCCTTTAAAACCATTAGACATTGATGAAATCATCAAATACCTAACTAAAATTGGTGTCGTTTTCTATTCTCGAAAAAACCATCAGGTTTATGTGGCTGATGAGATAATTGAAATGTTGAGAAAGATAAGAGGTAGAGAAGTTGCTGATAAAACCTTCCGAAGAATTTTAAGAAACCTCAAAGACAGCCAGATAAATCTACTTGCACGAAAACACAATATTGACAGGAAACTCGATCGTTCCAATAAAATCAAGGAAATTATAAAAGAGGGTATCTCTCTGACAAGTGTTCTTACCAATGGCATATTTAAGGATGACGTAAAAAAATCTGAAAAAAGAACCTTTTTAAACGACCTTATTGAGGGGAAACTGAAAATAAGCGAAACTATAAGAGGGGCTTCATTTGAAGCTAAAATGGAAAACTTAATTCACTATCTAAAAAATAAAAACCAGGAAGATAAAGTCAGTATTTCAATCAATGGTTATGAAAAACTGATAACGGATTTGAGTAAAAGCGTGAGACGCTTGAATCGCTTATTAAAAGATGAATTTGAATTACAAGAATCTGAGGTGCTGAATGCAAAATTTTTATTGAACTATAATATCAAGCCCATTGATGTTCTTTATCTAATCGAGAAAGACGAATTGAAAACCTTTTGTCAAAAACACGAAATCTCCATCAGAGGAAATGAGGTTCAAAATGTCTTGGAAAGATACAAAGATGCCGATGATTTACTATTGGACAATTATACCAATATTGCAAATCGCGATTTAAACACCTTAAAGGAAAATGGCATTGATATAAAAGAGAGTGAGTTGGGAATTAAGTTTGAGGATGTCACAAAAGTAATATTCAAACAACTGGGTTTTGATGTTGATGATACCTTGAAAAAAGACATCAGTGACGCTAAAAACAAAGTTGATATTATCCTGAATTTGGGCGGAAATGATATCATCATAATTGAATGTAAGTCTATAAAAGAAAAAGGTTTTAACAAATACAGCTCTGTATCAAGGCAGGTGAAAGCATACATTGACATCTCCACTAAAAAAGGATATAAAATAACAAAAACCTTTATTATAGCTCCAAATTTTTCTGATGATTTCGTTAAAGAATGTGGACTCGATTACGAACTTAATCTTTCCTTAATAACTGCAGCATCACTCAAAAAAATTCTGGAAGAATTTGCAGAATCTCAACTGGATGTTTTTCCTTACAAACTACTATTAAGGGACGTTGTTGTAGATGAAGAAAGGGTGATTAAGGCAATAAAGAAATAAACTTAAGGACTGCTAAATTCAAAACAAATCCCCCATCCCCACCACATTATCCACTAGTCCAATACTATGCTCATTCGGTAGCAGTCCGAAGGTGGTGATGAGGACGATAAAGACCTGTTTTTTAGTCTTAGAAGCTTGACGGAAAATGCGGCGTTTGCGGCGTAGCGTGTCGGCATCGACTTTGGTCAGGGCAAACTGGTCATTATAAAATTTCATTTCACAAAGCGAAATCACATTGTCCTGTCGGTCAATCAGCAGATCTATTTGTGTGCCTTCCTGTTTTGGAGTGGCTTTGGTGAAAAAGCTAAATTCCTGCGTATAAACTCCTGCAATACCGAGGGCAGTTTTGATTTTATCAATGTGTTGTAGGCAGATATTCTCGAAGGCATAGCCGCTCCAGGACTTCCACGACTGGGTCTGGCTCAATGCCTGCCAGTTGCCTGCTACATTCGCGGAAAGCGGCTGGATATATTTCAAATAAAACAGGGAATAATTATCAATCAATCGAAAAAGTCTGTCTTTCTTCTTTTTGTATAAAGGCACATAAGAAGCGATAAAACCAGACTGTTCCAGTTCTTTGAGAATCGTGGTCAATCCTCCTCCATCTTTCATTTTTGTAGCTGCGAGAATATCTGTACGACTGAGTCCAGTCCAACTTGACGCTAGTGCGCTGACGATGTTTTCATAACGTTCAGGATGCGTAAACAATGAGCTGTATAAATTTTCAAATTCCGTCCGTAGTAGTCCTTGCGGATGAAAGCAGATGTCGTTGATGTTTTGTACGGCACTTCGCCCGCCTTCCACCTGGTCGAGATAATGAGGGATACCGCCCATCGTCATATAAAGTTGTATCAATTGATAATCATCAAAAGAAATATTTCTGGATTGAAAATAGGCTTTCGTTTCTGCAAGGGAAAAAGGCGGCAGAAGTATTTTTCGGGTAACGCGATTATGCAAGCCACCTTTATTATTGATGATTTTTTTAATCATCCAGGCAGTTGCCGAGCCGCATATTACGACAATGATATTACTCTTGGAAGCATAGCTGTTCCAGAAATAACTAAAGCCAGTCAGAAAGTCAGATTTTGCCGTTGCCACCCAGGGTAGTTCGTCAATAAACACTACTTTTTTTCGCTTGACCTTCGGAAGAGCTTCTAAGTATTGCCTTAAAACATGAAAGGCTTCTAACCAGTCAGCGGGCGTCTTCGTCAGTGGTTTTGCTAATTGAGTGGCGTTTAGGCTGTAAGTGAAATTTTGTAGTTGTTGCTCTCTGCTTCCATCTTTCAGCCCTACCATTTCAAAATCTATCTGAGGTTCAAAAAAAGTCCTGATGAGATAGGTTTTCCCCACCCGCCTTCTACCAATAACGGCAATAAGTTCAGGCTTTTTCGAGACTAATGCCTTTTTAAAGGTGCTAATTTCTTTTGTTCTTCCTATCATTTTCAAGTATATAAGTTGCTTAATGTACACAAAAATACATAGATTCCGCAACTTATTCAACCTATAATCTGCGGAATGTCCCTCGAAATCATGTGATTCCGCAACTTATACACCTCATAAGTTGCGGAATCCACCCCAAAAACGTGCGATTCCGCAACCTATCCCTGCAATTATAGCTTGGATTTGCCTGCGTGCGTATTATTAATACTTTGGAATTTGGAATTTTTCTTTTGGAATTTTCAACTCTAGGCTGGTCAGGCTGGAAGCCTGAAGTGCTTTTGGCAGTTTAGCAAACTTTGCCTTTCTCTGGTCGAAAATACGGATACAAATTTAAATTCAAAGAGGAATAAATTTTGCATCTCTGCGAGAAAAATAATGAGGTACAAACTAAAAAACAGGTCATCCACTAAGTCATAATTCTCTGATTTATAATTCTTAATTCAATAAAACCAGCTTCATTCGGTATGATTTTTGCTATTCTCGCGTTTTTTTCATAATTTGACGTGACAATCAGCGTTTATTTACGTTTAAAGGTAAGTCTATCACTTGGGATATTAGTGCTTGGGATATTGGGATATTAGTTAATTGGCAAAAAAGATGTTGCGCAGCAAAATCAAAAGCCCCCAATATCCCAATCAACCAAATATTCCAATCAACTAATTCAACTAGGAACAAATGAGTGGGATACGTCAGAATTTAAGTCATAAAATGCTTCAAAAGCTGTCGCCGCAGCAAATACAGTTGATGAAACTGTTGCAGGTGCCAACAGCGGCATTAGAGCAGCGTATTAAGGAGGAAATGGAAGGCAATCCTGCTTTGGAAGAGGGACTCGAAAACGAAGAAGGACAGGAAGAAACTGTGTTCAACGAGAAAAAAGAGAAGGAAAAGGAGAAGGAAAAAGAAAAAGAAGAAGCTAAGACTGAAGCTGAACAAGAACCCGAAGATACCCGCGATGAGGATGTAGAATTTAGCGATTATCTAGATGATTATTTGGAAGACGATACTGCAAATTATAAACTTCAGGCGAATAATTACTCCAGCGATGAGGAAGATAAATCCATTCCTATTCCAGTAGAAAATACCTTTCACGAATATTTGGAAAGTCAGTTGGGCTTAGTCAAACTGGATGAGCATGAAGAACGAGTGGCCAAGCAGATCATCGGTAGTATAGATGATGATGGCTATCTGCGCCGCGAGCCTATTGCGATAGTCGATGATTTGGCTTTTTCGCAAAACATTATGACTACGGAAGAGGAAGTGGAGCGAATGTTAATCGTTGTACAACGCTTTGAACCATCGGGCATCGGCGCACGGGATTTGCAGGAATGTTTGTTGATACAATTGCGTAGAAAATTGGCGGAAGAAGGCGACGACGAAAAACTGGACTTCGAGAATATCAATCGCGCCATTGAAATGCTGGATAAACATTTTGAAGAATTTTCTAAAAAGCATTACGAAAAACTGCAAAAACAACTTAGCATCAAGGAGAGCGAGCTGAAACAAACCATTGACGAAGTACTCAAACTCAATCCCAAACCCGCTAGTGGCTATGCATCTGGTGGCAATCGGATTACACAATATATTGTGCCCGACTTCCTGATTCATAATAGAGATGGCGAACTTGAACTGACGCTTAACACCCGTAATGCACCCGATTTGCGCATTAGTGAGCATTATAAAGAAATGCTAAAATCCTATGGCAGCAATAAGACACAAGAAGGCAAACGGAGAAAACGAAATAAGAAGGAGAAAGAAGCCGTCATGTTTATTAAACAGAAAATAGACGCTGCCAAATGGTTTATTGATGCTATCCGCCAACGCCAACAGACGATGTACAAAACCATGTACTCTATTCTTCAATATCAATACGATTTTTTCCTGACGGGCGACCAAAAACGCCTGCGTCCTATGATCCTGAAAGACATTGCAGAAATTACCGGACTAGACATTTCAACGGTTTCTCGGGTAGCCAACAGCAAGTATGTACAAACCGAATTTGGCACAAAACGCCTGAAAGAATTTTTCTCAGAATCACTGCAAACAGATTCTGGCGAGGAAGTTTCTACGCTGGAAGTCAAGAAAATTCTGATGGAACATATTGAAGAAGAAAATAAGAAGAAGCCTTTGTCGGATGAAAAACTGAAAGACGCACTCCGCGATGCAGGGTATAATATTGCCCGCCGAACAGTTGCTAAATACCGAGAACAATTGAATATTCCAGTAGCGCGATTACGGAAAGAACTTTGATTGCTTGTTTGGGCTTGATTCGTAATTCGTAATTAACCCATTTGTAATTAAATTAGCTTTCAGGATAATAAAAGAAATTATCGATTAGAATATTCCCGGAATAAGCTGGTTTTCTGACAAAATATGCTTCGAGAATCAGCGCATTGCAGTTTATCTCTAAAGGGGACAGTTGAAATTCATACCGCTTCCACTTCGTTTCTTGTATAGGCGGAGATGTCCATAACACTTCAGTATCTGTACCGTCTTTACTTTGTCCCGAAATTCGTAATGCTACTGCTTGTGTATAAGTTTCTGTCAAAGAAGCAAAGGTATTTGAGCGGGCTAAGTCTATGCTATATTGGTAAGTACGTCCCTTCTTTAGCGGAGTTGTTAGTGTTTGATAACAGGATTCCCAAGTATTTCCATTCGACAATTCTATACCACGTGTAATAAGGCTGATATAAGTATCTCCATCGGCAGGAACAGTATTGACTTCCCAAGATCCGGGTTGCGTATCGGCTGTACTATATAATCCATAATGTTCCCATTCGGGCGGCAACTGACTATCACCAGGCTTACCTTCAAAGGATGGATTCTTTATGTGCTGAGCATTCAACTGAAAATTGAACATCAGGCAGAAAAATAAAACGGGAATGAATTGTCTCTTCATGATTTAAATGGCTAGTGCCTCGATTTATAAATACTTGACCACTTAATCGGCTTCTTTTTCCGTTACTCTGCGTTATTCACTAGTCAAGTAGCTACGGCTATCATCCTTCCTCATGCCTTGATTAACGAAAAAAATTATCAGTTATTTATAAAACGAGGCATTAGGGGTGTAAACGGCTGACACTAAGAAAAAATTGTATCACAAAATAGACTTTATTTTCCTTTCTTTATTGATTTTTAAGATAATATTATTTTTTTATCCATATATTTTTGTTGAAAAACACTTGATAGTTTCCTACTTTGGCACACTAGAATACCCGCCATTATTCCCCACCCAAAGGGCTTTGTCGGCACCATTCACATCGCCATCTTGATTCAGGTCGGCAGGAAGATAGATATTGAACAAACCATTCGCACTGTTCCAGATACTTTTGTCTCCTCCATTAATATCATAACCCGCTGGGTCACTTGAGTCTATATCGCCTGCCAGCAAAGCCCATTCGCCGGAAGGCAATTGTTTTTGTCCGTAGCTGCCTGGTGTTGTATAACTATCTGCTGAACGAAAATCGTAACTTAATACATTATTGACTACCGTAACGGCTTGTGGCGTCATGGCAGGAATATGATTGCGGTGTTGCACCACGATATATACTGGTGTATCAAAACCGCTAGGCAAAATATTATCATTGGAGAAATAAATACAGCCATCGGACTGAAGCAAACCAGCTGCTTTTGCGACCTCGCTTTCTGCCGAAATATCCGTCCTGAACGACACCAATACCCAGTCTACGATGTCAGTACCTTGAAGTGTTTCTGTTCCTGTATAATTCCAGGGCGGCTGATTATAGGATTGTTCGGAAGGCAGTAGGTTGATGGTTTCCAATGTATTGTTCATCTTGCCTGCTGAGGCATCATAAGTACCTTCCAGCCAGGCACAGATATTCAATTCAAGGGGCGCATTGATGTTACAATCCAGCTCGGTGACCTGTACATTATCAAAATATACATTGGTCAGATTACTACCAAAATTGAACTCCAGTGAAGAAGCTGTGGAATATTCCGTCATGGTAAAAGTCAGTTCATAACTCTGCATGGTGGTCGTTAGTTGTACCAAGTCATTATAGTATAAATCGTAAGGCGGGTAATCGAGTGTGGCTTTTACATTAAGGATTCGATTTGCTTCTGCACGGGCGTCAAAATTAATGCGATAAGTTTTCCCAACTTCAAAAGTCAGTGAACCATTGCCTTTTTTGATGCCTGCTGATGTACCCGTAATATCCACATAAGCCTCTCCATTTTGAATCGCCATTTCACAATTCCAATCCGACCATTGTTGCAGATCTGTGCTAAAGTCTCCATTATCAATCAATGGACATTCTGGTCCGGTAGGTATATTGACGTAAGGATGAACAGCTTCTGTCCCAATAATAACATCATCAAAATAAATCGTTGCTGTACCACAGCCCTCTGGCCCGGTGATATGATCGGTATAATTGCCAATGCCAAACACCACTTTTTCCGTAAGGAAGGTCACCACATTATTAGCTTCTAATATCAATTCGCCATCCTGCCAAAACTTGACTTCGCCATTTGGCGTATAAGAATCGGAGGCTTTATAATATGCTTCTATATGAAACCATTCGCCTACTGGGATGGGTTTGTAAGTATTACCTTGCTCGTAAGCGGAAGGTGTATTTTCTTTGGTGTAAAGGTAAAACGACATCTCATCGGTATCGTCATGGTGTTCAACATTTAGGGTAAATATGGGATCATTGCTGCCATTCGATGCAATGGATTTGAATTGAAAAACATTCCACCAGCCGCCGTCACCAGGATCATAAGGCGGATATTTATTTGGATTATACCTATGTGGCATATAAAACCAAGTGCTGTAATAGACCTCTGTCGGGAGAAGTTCGCCTCCATTGTCCCAGGCCGTATCAGTCCAGCGCATTAGCCGGACTGCACGTGAGCCATTTTGTGCTTCGCAGGCATTGGTAATTTGAGTCAGCATACTATAATCACCGGAATGGGCTACGACATCAGATGCTGCTGAGGTCACTTCGCTGAGTCCAGTATTAAAAATTCCACCGCCGGGATATTGGTAATCGCACATCGTCCATTCGCAGGTATCGCCTTGCTCGTGTTCGGCTTGCCAGAGGATGCCGTCCTGCACATTTTGTGGGAGGCTTGGAATCCATAATTGACTTGTCGAAACTAGTTTCGATTCGTCACTTTCATTGTCGATTACACAATAAGTAGTCGTAAAATCTGGTGTCGCGCTTAGCCATAGCATGGCTATAAAACCAATTGTAGTCATTGTTTTAATCATCATTATTATTTTCTCACAGTTCCTAAGGGAGATTAAGAACGTGTTTAGATTTTCCTCAATTGGTAGGCAGGTAGTATAAAGGTAAAAAGTAATACTGGTTTATCTTTTTACCTTTTTTACCTTAAATACTTAATATGAAAATATTTTTATCTTATAAATCAATGATTATAAGTAAGATTAGATTTTCTTTAAAAGAATAGAACTCAGGGCATTAAAAATACTGCATTTTTGTTTGCGTGAATATATCTTTAGTTTTGTATCGATAGCGCACTATACGGCTTGTATTCTTAAACTGTTCTCGGCATAAATAAATCAAAAATGAAAACGATAAACATAATAATATTTTTCATATTTACCTCGATTTTAGCTCAGTCGCAGATTGAAAATTACGTTATCTTTTGCGGTAAATTTTTCAATTCAGAAAAAGCAATTTTTGAAAAAAATAAATATATACTCGCCACTAATGACAAAGTCATTTCGGTCAAAGATGAATACGAACCCAAAAGTAATGATAAGTATCTGGATTTAAGCGATTACACCATTATGCCTGGTCTGATTGATTGCCATACTCACTTCCTTCATAATGAATACTTTAATGGGAAAACAAAAAAGCTGGAGATAGATAGTCTAATATTTCAGAATGAGGATTACAGAAATCAATTGGGTGAAAAAAACCTTACTGCTTACTTAAACGAAGGATTTACCAGTATCAGAGATTTAGGCAATAGTGGGAACTTTCTTGAAAAAGAATTTAAAGATAAAAATGCCAAAGATTTTCAATATCCAAGCATATACAGTTCAGGCAAAGGAATTGTATTTCAAAGAGGGCAATTTCCAAAGAAGTTTGAAAAATATGAGCAGGATGAATATTTGATCATTCATGACTCCCTATCCATCCAAAATGCAATTAATCAACTGGAAAATGAAGGTGTAGATTTAATTAAAGTATATGCCGATAATGCACCTAATAAAGAACTAATGCCTCCGCACTTATTCAGTTACATTGTTGAGGAATCACACAAAAGAGGGTTTAAAATTACAGCCCATGCGATATACGACCGTTCCATTAAAAATGCAGCTTTGGCAGGCGTAGATTGCATAGAACATATTTATGGAATCAGTGATGCTACAATGGATTTAATTAGAGAGAAAGGTATAACCGTTGTACCCACTTTTGAAGATAAGTACTCCGTAAGCAAAATAATTAAGCATGCTCCGAAAAACAAGTTCCTATTAAGAATTTTCATGCCTATTGAGCTTAAAAAGAATAGAAAATTACTAAAAAAACTGCACGATAATAAAATCAATATTTGTACCGGATCAGATGCTTATCTTGATGATAGAGTGGTCGAATCAAGAGGTAAGTCTGCCAAAAGTGGTATTTATTGTTTAATTGAAAGTAAAATTCCAATGAATGAAGTTTTACAAATGGCCACTTATAATGGATCAATTCTATTAGGCGAAAAAGGAAAAATAGGACAGATTAAAAAAGGAGCTTATGCGGATATAATTGCAGTAAAAGGAGATGTTCAAAAAAACAAGAATCTTTTGAAAGAGATTCGTTTCATTATGAAACGAGGTGTAGTAATTAAACATGAATAAGTCACAGAAAAGACTGTTCCCTAAACCCCAATCCGATTCAAAACAATCTGCCAATAAGAATTGCCGATAGGAATATTATCAGCACCAATCTGAATAAGATTGCCCTGAATAGATTTTACTTTTTGAATATTGATACTTGAATCCAAGCGTTAATTCTATATGATTGCTTATTTTTGTGCTCATTAATTTTTGGGCAAAAAACGTATTTAGCCACGGGATTTGCCGAATTGTTTTAATATACTTACAACTTATGCAAATAAATCACACTGTAAAATCCCGATTCCTAAAATACGTTCAGATCGACACACAATCTGACCCATTGTCCAAGACGATTCCGTCCACGGAAAAGCAAAAAGACCTAAGCAAAGTCTTAGTAGAAGAATTGCAGGCAATGGGCATCAGCGATGCGCATATAGATGAGTGGGGCTACGTATATGCCACCATTCCTGCCACTACGGCTAAAGAAGTACCCGTTTTATGCTTCTGCTCACATGTAGATACTTCGCCAGATTCGAGTGGAACGAATGTGAAGCCGATTGTCCATGAAAACTATGATGGGAAAGACATTGTATTGCCGGATGATAAGACTCAAATCATAAAAGTAGCCGACCATCCGCAATTAAAAAACCAAATCGGCAATGATGTCGTCACTGCTAGCGGACTTACTTTACTTGGGGCAGATGATAAGGCAGGCGTAGCTTCTATCATGGATGCCGCACATTTTTTTATGAGCCATCCTGAAGTCAAACATGGCAAAATACGCATCCTCTTTACGCCGGATGAAGAAATTGGTCGCGGTGTAAATAAACTGGACATGGAAAAGTTGGGCGCAGACTTTGGTTATACTATCGACGGCACGACAAAAGGCTCACTGGAAGACGAAACTTTTTCAGCAGATGGTGTGAAGATAACGGTACATGGTGTGAGTCAGCATCCCGGTTTTGCCAAAGGGAAAATGGAAAGTGCGATTAAAGCAGTTGGAGAAATTATAGCTCGACTACCCAAAGACCGACTGTCGCCAGAAACAACAGAAGGCAAAGAGGGTTTTGTGCATCCAGTTCGCATAGAAGGACTTGTAGAAAAAGCCAGCGTGACCTTTATTGTCCGAGATTTTACCGATGAAAAACTGGAAGCCCATGAAAATGAATTGCGTGCAATTACAGATGAAGTGATGAAAAGTTACCCGAATTCCAAAGCTGAATTTGTCGTCACTGAGCAATATCGCAATATGAAAAAAATGCTGGATAAATATCCACAAGTCGTGGCTTTCGCCGAACAAGCGATCCAACGCGCAGGAATGACGCCCAAAAGAAGCAGCATTCGCGGTGGGACAGATGGCTCGCGCCTGTCTTTCATGGGGCTGCCTTGTCCCAATATTTTTGACGGTGGACATGCTTTTCACTCTAAGCACGAATGGGTATCGGTACAAGATATGGAGAAGGCGGTGGAGACGATTGTCAACTTGTGTCAAATTTGGGAAGCGGAGGCTTGAAGAATTGTATAATTGTGTGATTGTGAAATTGTATTGGGGATGTATTTGGTATTTTAGAACTTTAATTTTTCGTCAGTGAATTTGATTAATCTTCTTAGGGCGGGGTCTATTTTCTGTAACTGTTCGATAATATACTGATATTCCTTTTCTTCGATCAATTTTCTTTTTCTTGACTTTTCATTCCAATCAAAACACTCTTTGATAGAACCTTGACTATATCGATAAAATTTAATTTTGTCTTTTTTGTGGTAGCGGCCAAAACCTTCAGCAATATTGGCAGAAATACTATCTGCTGCGTTTACAAATTGACTGCCTAAGGTCTTTTTAGCAAACCATTCCCATTCGCTGATGATATCCCAAATATAGTTAGACAAATGAAAGGCTATTTTATATGATTCAATATCATTGAGTTGTAAGTATTTTTTGTCCATTATTGAGTGATGATTTGATTGTATGATTGAGGAATTGTCATTACATTTTTTTTTTGTAAAAAAAACTCTTTTTAATAGGATGTAGTGCTGTTTTGTTGTTGAATATAGCGATTTTAAAGTCATATTTGAAACATGTG
Source organism: uncultured Saprospiraceae bacterium (assembly GCA_937951615.1). Lineage (GTDB taxonomy): Bacteria > Bacteroidota > Bacteroidia > Chitinophagales > Saprospiraceae > JAHDEO01. Next base: position 36,747 of record CALFBH010000042.1, read on the forward strand.
TGTGTAATTTCGCCGAAGGTGAAATTACACAATTACACAATTACACAATTACACAATTACACAATTACACAATTACACAATTACACAATTACACAATTTTCAAAGCCAGCCTTCCCGCTTATACCAATCCAAAGTCCGACTCAGACCTTCCCGCAAAGTCTGCCCTTCGCTATAGCCCAGTTCCCGCATAGCTTTCTCCGAGCTGCACGACCAGGAAACCCGCGTCATTTCACGAGCTTTTTCAATGTGTAGGGTAGGGGGCTTGGAAGCAAATTTGCCAAAAAACTGAGAGACGGCGCCGACCACATAAATCATTGCGTGCGGAATGCGGACTTTTATCGCTCTTCCGCCCAACAAATCAGCAATTATGTTATTCACATCTTCTATAGAATATTCAGCCTGTTCCGAACCTAGGAAATAAGTTTGCCCAACAGCTTTTTCGCTTTCTGCGGCAAGGACAAAACCATTTACCAAATCGCGGACATAGACCAAACTGAGGAATTTGTCATTAAATCCAACTAATCCTTTCAGTCCTTTTTTTATCGTTTTAAATAAAAGTAAAACCTCTGTATCCCGCTCGCCATATACCACTGGAGGGCGGATAATGGTGATAGGGAGTTTATCCATATAAGTATGGCTGAGTTTTTCCTGTTCCACTTTGCTTTTGCCGTAGGTGCTGGCAGGGGCAGAAGGCGTTGCTTCAGTGACTGGATTGCCGGGAGTAGCCGAGGCACTGGCAGCCAGGCTACTAGTGATCAATATTTTCTGAATACTGGGAATGCCTATGGCAGCATCAAGAACATGACGGGTCGTTTCTACATTGCCTTTATAAAATAAGTCCGGCTTTTTTGCGGTGACCACACCAGCAATGTGAAAAATATAAGTTGCGTCCTGGAAAACAGCATGTAAGTTTTCGACATTGGACAATCCGCAATCGTGAAATTCTACCTCCAAGTCCTTCAGCCAGCGCAGGTTACTGGTTTTGCGAATAATACATTTTACACGATAACCTCTGCTCAGTAAAAGCTCGACCAGGTGACTTCCGACAAAGCCATTGGCACCAGTAACAACGGCAATGGGCTTATTTTGATGATTTGCTGACATTTTTTATTATAAAATGGTTACATGAGTTATAAAATAGAGAACTAAATTAATCAAAGGTGTATAAGACCTGACAGGTTTTCAAAACCTGTCAGGTCTTTTATGTATCTTTGCAAACAGTCAGGTATCACAGACTAAACTAATTACTCTAACCTAATTTCGCTCTATTAATTTGTAGCGAAGCTAACTAAACCACAAGATAAATGGATAATACACAATCCACGACAAAAGCCCTGGGTTTGTTCAAAAAGTGCTATGAATTTACCCGTGCAGATGAGGTCAAAGCCGCAGGAATCTATCCGTATTTTCGACCTATCGAAGAAAGTGAAGGCCCTGTTGTGAGTATGGAAGGCAGACCGGTTGTGATGGCAGGGTCTAATAATTATCTGGGACTCACTACACATCCAGAAGTGAAAGAGGCTGCTATCAAGGCATTGGAAAAATATGGTTCCAGTTGCTCTGGCTCTCGCTACCTGACTGGCACAATAGATTTACACATTGAACTGGAAACAGAGTTGGCAGCTTTCATGGGCAAAGAAGCAGCATTATTGTTCAGTACCGGATATCAGACCGGACAGGGTGTGATTGCGCCGCTGGTTGGCAGAGGGGATTATATTCTCTCTGATAAGGACAATCATGCGAGTATTGTCACTGGAAATTTACGAGCAAAAGGAATGAATGTCAATGTGTTGCGCTATAATCACAATGACATGGACAGCCTGGAGCGTCGCTTGAAACAAACTGAAGAAGGGGCGGGTAAGTTGATTGTGACAGACGGTGTTTTTAGTACCTTTGGTAATATCGCTGACTTAGGCGGACTGAATGAACTGGCTCAACATTATGGAGCGCAAGTCTTGGTAGATGATGCCCATGCATTTGGTGTTATCGGGGAAGGCGGACGTGGAACTGCCAGTGAATTTAATATTGCAGATCAGGTAGATATGACGATGTGCACATTTTCTAAAACCCTTGCTTCGCTTGGCGGTTTTGTCGTAGGAGAAGAGCGGGTAATCAATTATTTGAAACATCATTCTTCTGCACTTATTTTTTCTGCTTCGCCAACACCAGCTTCTGTAGCTTCTGCTTTGGCGGCATTGAAAGTCTTGCAGCGTCAGCCTGAACTGGTGAATAAACTGGCTTATAATGCAGATAAAGTTCGCAAAGGACTGACCGAACTGGGTTTCCATGTATTGCCCGGACGTACTGCAATTGTTCCTGTGATTATTGGTGACGATACCAAAGCGTTCCGTTTATGGAAAGGCTTGTATGATGCGGGTATTTTTGTCAATGTATTTATCTCACCAGCTACGCCTCCAGGCAAAGCAATGATGCGTAATAGTTTTATGGCTTCTCACGAAGATGAGCATTTGGATTATGTAATTGATACTTATGCTAAGGTGGGGAGAGAATTGGGAATTATTTAAAAAAATTACTTTGTAATAGTCTGGTCGATAGTCGGCGGTCGATAGTCCATAGCTGTTCCATTATTCATTTTGCTTTGCAAAATGTGTATGACATGTAACAGTTGTGATATTGTTGAATCTCAGCCATCGACTATCGTCCATGGACGATGGACTAAAATTCTAAACTTCCAGCACCTCAGTAATTTCAACGCCGAGTAGTTTCAACGCTCTTTTGGAAGCCAGTTGCTCTGCGCTTTTTTTGCTGAAGTCTTCGGCGGTAGCTATGTCCTCGCCATCTACCATAACGGCTACTCTGAATCGGTCGCGATTATCGAATTTAAATTTAGACAGGACTCGATAAGAAACGACTTTACTGGTTTTCTGACACCATTCTAGCAGTTGACTTTTATAATTATCATCAAAAGTTTCCAACTCTCGGATATTCAGATAGCCCTTCATTATTTTGTAAATCACAAAACGACGAGTCCGGTGATAACCGACATCTAGATACACCGCACCGACCAGTGCTTCTAAGGCATTGCCAAGCATGGAATGACTGACATTGTCGACACCATTCTGAATCAAAAACACGTCGAGTCCCATTTGATCTGCAATATCATTCAATGATTTTCGCTTGACGATTTTGGAACGCATTTTAGTGAGAAAACCCTCATCTCTAGTCGGGTATTTTTTGAATAAATATTCAGCTACAATGGTACCCAAAATAGCATCACCGAGGTATTCCAAGCGTTCATTATTCTGGCTGACCTGAATACCATGTGCGTAAGACTTATGTAGAAAAGCGAGTTTGTACAAGCCCAGATTGGCGGGAATAAAGCCCAATAACGAGCTTAGAGAGCGGACGAAATTTTTGTCCGTTGAATAGTAATAATTAAAAATTCTCCTGATAAATCTCAAAATCAATATAAACTGCATTGCAAAAGCATAGCGATTAGCGATACTTTCAAGTCAATAACATCAGCATGCCATCCAGAATTATTATCTGGTAGCTTCGTTTGGTGGTTATAAGTAATGTTGTCCAATTACTTATTAATGTATAGCCATTATATTAGAGGGTGTGTGGAGAAGGAGATAAGGCTGTCGATTTTGGGTGTGGAGAATATTATAATTACCCACACTCAAATACCAAACATATCCTTCTGCACGCTATAAAGTTATTATTTTTTTTGATTCAAAGACAGTTTTCCCCAAAAAATATGATTTTAGCCTTCCCATTTTTTGAAAATGACGGAGGAATTATGTCCTCCAAAACCAAAAGTATTGCTCAATGCAGCCCGGACAGTTCGCTTTTCAGCTTTGTTAAAGGTTAGGTTTAACTGCGAATCAATTTCTGGATCATCTGTAAAATGATTGATGGTTGGTGGTATAATATCGTGTTTTACTGCCAAGATACAGGCGGCAGCTTCTATAGCTCCTGCTGCACCGAGTAAATGTCCTGTCATAGATTTGGTAGAGCTGACATTTAGTTTGTATGCCCAGTCGCCAAATACTTTTTGAACAGCTTTAAGTTCTGCTACATCGCCAAGTGGAGTAGAAGTTCCGTGTACATTGACATAGTCGACATCTTCGGCTTGCATGCCAGCATCCTGTAAGGTGAGTTGCATGACAGATGCTGCACCAATGCCTTCTGGATGTGGTGCAGTGATATGGTGTGCATCGGCAGTCATACCGCCACCTACGACTTCTGCATATATGGTTGCGCCGCGTTTTTTGGCGTGTTCGTATTCTTCCAGTACCATAGCTGCTGCGCCTTCACCGAGTACAAAACCATCACGGTCTTTGTCGAATGGGCGAGAAGCGAGTGCCGGATTATCATTGCGTTGAGATAAGGCTTTCATCGAATTGAATCCACCAATTCCGACTTCGGTAATGGCGGCTTCCGACCCACCAGTAATCATAACATCGGCTCGCCCAAGACGGATATAGTCGAAGGAATTGATGAGTGCATGGGTGGCTGAAGCACAGGCAGATACGGTTCCATAATTGATGCCCTGAAAACCATATTTGATAGAAATATGTCCAGGAACAATATCAATAATCATCTTTGGAATAAGGAAAGGATTGAAGCGGGGTGTACCGTCTCCTACTGCAAAGTCCAAAATTTCTTTTTGTAAAGTGCTAAGACCGCCTATACCTGCACCCCAAATAACACCGGCACGGAGTGGGTCGGTATCTTTGATGTCTAGTTTTGAGTCTAGCATAGCTTCTTCGGCAACAACCATAGCGTATTGTGCGAATGGATCAAGACGGCGGGCTTCACGGCGATGCATAAAATCCTCTGCATTGAAGTTTTTGACTTCACATGCAAATTGTGTTTTGAATTTTGCAGCATCAAAATGTGTGATAGGAGCAGCACCACTGACTCCTTTACAAAGTGCTTCCCAATATGCAGGCGCAGTATTGCCGATAGGAGTTAGTGCGCCAAGGCCAGTAACAACAACCCTTCTACTCATAGAAAAATGTGTTTAGAATAAAGTCTAAATAGAGAAATGCCGGGCAAAAACGCCCGGCATTTGAATGAAAAAGTTATTCTTTTTCTGATGCTTTCTTAGCAGAATGCTCTTCTAAGTATTTTACAGCATCACCAACAGTAGCAATGTTTTCTGCTTGATCGTCTGGAATTGAAATGTCAAATTCTTTTTCAAATTCCATGATGAGTTCCACTGTATCCAGAGAATCAGCACCTAAATCGTTGGTGAAACTGGCTTCCATTGTGATGTCAGAGGCATTTACAGCCAATTTGTCCACAATGATTTTAGTCACTCTATCTTTGATGTCAGACATGATTTAAAGATTTAATTGTAAAATCTAAACAACACATTTAAAAGAAATTCTTTATAATAAATTGATAATGAAACTGTTAATTGTGTTGCTAATTAATAAAAAGGTTTGTTTTGTCAAATTTGGTGCAAATAACGCTATTAGTCGCTTGATTACCAAAAAAAGCTCCCGATAAAATCTACTTTTATGCTTTTATAATAAAGTCTAATGGGAACGCATTTTTCAACGTACTGCAAACTCTAATTGTTCATCTCCGTAAAATTAATTATAAATTAATACAATTTGAACAGTATTGTAAAATCTTTTGCGGACATTAGTGTAGCATTTACAATAAGTGTCTCCTTTAGAGGATTGAATATAAATGCTTATTTTGCAAAAAATTACCTGAAATAAAATAAGAATATGGACGTAAGAAGAGAACAATATACGAAAATTGTAGCAACAGTAGGTCCTGCCTCGCAGGGCTATAGCCCTTTATTGGCATTGGTACGGGCAGGCGTGGATGTCTTTCGACTCAATTTTTCGCACGGCACACATGAAGACCATCTCAAGGTCATCAATGATGTCATGTATATCAATAGCAAATACAATTTACACGTTTCTCTGTTGGCAGACTTGCAAGGTCCAAAACTTCGAGTCGGAAAAATGAAGAATGGGAGTCTGCCCATTGCACCGGGTGATGTACTGACTTTTACGAATGAAGAATGTTTGGGAACGAAGGAGAAAGTTTATATGAGCTACCCGCAATTTGCTTCTGATGTGAAAGCAGGGGAGAAGGTGCTGATAGATGATGGAAAGATAGAAATGGAGGTTTTGGAAACCAATGGAAAAGACAAGGTCAAATTAAAAGTATTATATGGAAACGAATTGTCTTCTAATAAAGGCGTAAACCTACCCCAAACAAAAATTTCTCTACCTTGTCTGACGGAAAAAGACCTGAAAGATCTGGATTTTATTGTACAGTATCCTTTTAATTGGGTAGCCTTGTCTTTTGTGCGGAAAGCCGCAGACCTTGTCGATTTGCGTAATCGACTAGCCGCTAAAAAACATCCGGCAAAAATTATTGCTAAAATAGAAAAGCCGGAAGCAATTACCAATCTGGATGCTATTATTGAAGAGACGGATGGTGTCATGGTCGCGCGAGGTGATTTAGGTGTAGAAGTACCTATGGAGCGACTGCCTATGCTGCAAAAAACAATAGTCGAAAAAAGTCGCCAGAGGGGGCGTCCGGTCATTGTAGCCACACAAATGATGGACAGTATGATAACCAATCCCAGCCCGACTCGTGCAGAGATTATTGATGTTGCGAATGCTGTACTAGATGGTACCGACGCAGTGATGCTGAGTGGAGAAACATCTGTTGGGCAACATCCGCTGAAAGTCGTGCAGGCTATGGTGCGCATCATAAATGAAGCCGAGCAATATGAAGGCATCTATTTTAGAGGTATTTCACCACAGACAGGCTCGCGTACATTTTTATCTGATGCGATTTGTCAGACGTCCTGCCAGTTGGCACAACAGGTAGACGCCCGCACGATTATTGGGATGACCAAGTCGGGCTATACAGGTTTCAAATTGTCCTGCCATCGACCCAAGTGTAGTATCTATATTTTTTCCAATGACATGCATATTCTGAGTACGCTGAACCTGGTTTGGGGCATTCGGGCATTTTATTATGATAAATTTACGTCTACGGATGATACCATTAAAGATGTGCAGGAAATTCTGAAAAACGCAGGATTACTCAAAGCGGGAGATGTGGTCATCAATACAGGAAGTATGCCGATAGGAGACAGAGCGCGAACCAATATGCTCAAAGTTTCTAAGGTGGAATAGTTTAATTACGAATGACGAATGAGTTAATTACGAATTCCTAATATCCCAATCACGAATCACCAATCACCAAACAGATGTGGACAGAAGAAAATAACCAACTGAAGTGCAGTTTTCAATTCAAAGACTTCAAAGCAGCTTTTGCTTTTATGACGGAAGTCGCATTTTATGCAGAACAGCAAAATCATCACCCGAATTGGAGTAATGTGTATAATACGGTGCATATTCATCTGAATACCCATGATGCTGGGAATGTAGTGACGGAAAAAGACCACAAACTGGCTAAAGCAATTGATGCGGTGTATGTTAAATATCAATAAAGTTACAGCGGAGAGACCGCTGCGCTGCGAGAAGTGAGACCATGCCTCAATCCAATATTCGATTCATTTCTGCAATAAATTGGGGACTTTGGCTTATATTATTGTGTCCATATCCTTCTAGCGTATGTAATTGAATGTTGGGATTCGATTGCTTTAATTTCAAAGCATGTGTATAGGGGACTACATTGTCTTTAGTGCCATGAAAAATGATGATCGGTAAATTTGTTTCTTTTATATGTTGGTTTGTCCTTAATTTATATTTTATCAAAAATCCTGGGACGATAATTGCTTTTTCTTTTATTAAGGATTCGAAACTTGCATAAGGAGAATTTAAGAGCAGTTTTTTAGGCTTATTCTTTATGGCAATTTGGACAGCTATTCCACTACCGATGGATGTTCCTGATACGATGATATTTTCTTCTTTGTAAATTTCTTTTACATAATCATATACCTTTTGACCATCCTTTATCAATTGATTTTCACTGATTACTTTTCCATCACTTTTTCCATAACCACGATAATCTACGTATAAAACATCATAATTGTTTTGTAGGTAAATGTCTGAACCTTGTCCCCATCCATTTATTGCTCCGGCATTTCCGTGGAAAAATAATATGACGCCTTTAGTTTCATTTGATTTAAAAAGTACTGTATTTACTTGGATGTCATCTTCTACAAATAAATCTATTTCTTCAAATTGATTTGAAAATTGAAATTGATATTCTTTTGATAACTTGGTAGGCCGAAAGAATATTTTTTCCTGGACAAAATACAATACAATAAGTGATAATAAGTATATTCCCAAAAGAAGTAGAATGATATTCATTAGCATTTTCATAATGTGTGTAAATACTTCGATATTCGATATTCAGTGTTCATCTGTTCGATATTCTAAATCAAGCCTTCCCGCACCAACAAATCTTTGATATCCATTTGCTCATGCGGATGCCAGATACCCTGAATACCTACATTGATGGCTGAAGTGATGTTGTCCTTATTATCATCAATGAAAACTGTTTCGCGGGCAAGGAGTCCGCCTTCATTGAGGACATGGTGGTAGATGGCCGGATCGGGTTTATGATAACCAATATCGTGAGAATACCAGGCTTTGGTAAAATAGCCTTCAAAATTTTTGACACCATGTTTTTCCAGCAGCATTTTTTTGACATAACGAATGTGAATGGCATTGGTATTACTCAATAGATATACCTTGTATTTTTTACTTAATTCTTCCAGTATATCCAGTCGGTGACGGGGGAAATCCATCAAGACCTGATTCCAGGCATGTTCGACCTGTTCGATACTTAATGTAGGGGTGACAGCAGATTGAAAAAAGTCAAAGAAATCTGCTTCGCTGATTTTACCCGTTTCAATGCGAATGTGCAAATTATTTTCCTTACTTTTTTGGTACGTTTTATCAAACTTATTGCCTAATAAATCCCTGAAAGCCTGCCAAGTACGTTCCATATCAATATCTAATAAGACATTGCCCAAATCGAAGATTACATTTTTTATCATAAAAAAACTTGATTATTATGAACGCAAAGATGTAAATTTGCGTTCATAAAGGGAAACTCAGTGAGAGTTTTCTACAACTGGGGCCTATAGCTCAGTTGGTTAGAGCAACGGACTCATAACCCGTTGGTCCCTGGTTCGAGTCCAGGTGGGCCCACAAAGTCCTTCTTTACATTTTGTAGAGAAGGACTTTTTTATTTGAATGTCGAATAATGAATATCGAACACCGAATGTCGAAATATTATACGCACTTCGACATTCCCGATTAACATACGCCGTCTGTTGATTTAAGATAGATCGTATTGGACATATTGATGAAAAGCAAAGAAAAATCAGCGACAAATCAATGCCGCTGATTCGTATTTAAGGAACTATAAAGATCTATTGTTTCACAAATTTCTTCGAAATACTTCCTTTGTCAGAAATAAGCTGAATAAAATAGAAGCCATCTTGAAGATTACTCACATTAAGTTGGATTGCCTGTTCGCCTTTCAATGCTTGTATGGAGTGCTGTTGTGCAATTCTACCATTCAAGTCAATCACAAACAATTCAGCTTGTATATCTGTCAATGTTGTAAAATTTAAACTGAGTTCTTCACGTACTGGATTAGGGAATACATTCATAGCAATGATCATGTCCTCTAATTTCAATGTGTTTGTGGTACTTGTGCTAGCTTTCTCTACCATATCATCTTCATTGCTAAAGAGATCATTATTTTCAGGTAGTGTAATATTATTACTATTGGTACAGCCGCTAATGATGATGTCGTCCAAATATATCCAGTCAGAATTGCCGGAAGCATCGCAGCGGAAACGCAATTTTGTTGTTGAACTAAATGGTCCGGGAATCACTACGGCATCATTTTTACGTTCTCCGTTATTAAATTCATCACCGTGATTCCATTCTTCTACAGTCGTAAAAGAAGCTCCGCCGTCGCTAGAAATCTGTAACCAAAAATCTTCGTTGGTATTGTCCATACTTCTGGTGATATAAGAAAATTCTACGGTCAATTCTTCATAAGCTGTTAGGTCGAGATTGTCTGTTGTGGTGGTTGAAGTGACATTATTATCGCGTATGCGAACACATTGAACACCACTATTGGCATAAGATGAATCGTAAGTATTTCTGCGACAGTCAGATCCTCCATCATTCCAGATGCCCCAGTCGTTTTCAAAGTCATTAGTATCAATAATGTTGTTTTCGCAGCTTGCTTCTGAACCAGCTATAAATACTGCGGTATAATCTTCTACTTCGCCGTAATCAAAATTTCCACAGGAAGAAGTTGGGGCAGTATTATAGCGCATCGTCACTCTAAGTCGGGTCACATTTGTTGCGGATGCCAAAACTGTGAAATTTCCGCTAACGCTTGTCGTAGAAGGACCTGCTGAAAATACTTCTTCTCCTGCATCTTCAAAATCGCCATCGTTATTATAGTCGATCCATATTTTGTAAAATTCATTATAAGTAGAGCTTGAGAATCCTGGAGTAATGCTGACATTTGCTGTATCTCCTGCTTCCAAAATAATTTCATCTGCGGTAAAATCACTATAACCTGATGCACCTGTGTTTTTGGTAAAATCTCCAATGGAAACACTTGCCATCCATTCATAGCTGAAGTCGTTGCCTTGCGCAGCACAATAGGAGATTGTCGGGTCTTCACCGTCACAGGTATTGGCACTTCCTACGCCTACTGCATACCAGGCATCTGTGGTGGCAAGGACTTCGTCGGAACAAGCCCCAAATAAATCTTCAGCAGCCTGAATGGTGTAGGTGCGAGCGGCAGAATAATTGGAATTGGAAGACAGGTAAATGGCTTCTGCACGATAAGCTATTTGAGCTGCATCGTCAATGCCGATGCCTGTTACGCTGTACGCTGCACCATTATCATTTGTACCTGTTTTTCCTTCGGATAAGATGTAAAACCAATGATTGATAACACCACTGTTATAATGTACACCTCCATTATCGCCTGAACCTGTGTACCAGTTTGTGCCTCCGTAAGTATCAGGTTGTCCTTGTGATTTTGGGTTGCTCATGGAACGAAGGGCTACGCTTTGCAGACTAATATCTTCACCAATCGCCCAGGCATCTTTTCCGGGTTCGGCAAAACGCTCTACACAGGCGCCCCAGATGTCGCTGAAGCCTTCATTTAGTGCGCCTGATTCGTAGGAATACACGAGATTGGCGGTATAAGTACAAACAGCATGTCCAATTTCATGAGCGGCTACATCAATGGAAGTCAGTGGGGAGAAATAATTAGCTCCATCGCCATAGGTCATGCGCTGACCATCCCAGAAAGCATTCTCATAATTGGCATCATAATGTACATAACTGATGATGGTCGCGCCTGCATCATTATAGCTGTTTCTATTAAATTTACTTAAAAAATAATCATAAGTTGCTTGTGCGCCATACTGTGCATCTAGTGCAGCATTGTCTTTTTCTGCATTGTCCCACTCGGCTGCTGTCCAGTCGTTATCGTCATCCGTGAAATCAAGGGCATTGGCGTAATTTGTCCCTTCATTCATATCATAAGTAAACACCCCGCCACCTCTGCTGTAGTCGCGTAGGCGAAAACTGCTGTTATAACTATCTGTTGTAATGGTTTTTGTGCCGCTATATTTTGTGGCTACTGTTCCAGTGGCTTCTACATGTTTTATAATGGCATTGCTGTGAACAATTTTTCCAGACTGCGCATCAACATATACATACTCCCGGCTTCTTGGCTGGTCTGCATAAATGTCAAATTTGTAAGCGAGAACTGGTTTGCGATAAGCTTTTCTATTTTTTCGGTTCTTATAATTTTCTATAATGACCAATTCACCTTCGGGATAAAAAGTAGCGTTATTATTGGCTTGTTCCGTTTTTATCCAGGCTTCGTTTTCGAGTGATTGCCACATGTAGGTAGTTGCGCCGACCTGAGTGAGGGCGGCTTGCAAAGCAGCATTTTTGCTGAGTCCGGGCGTGGTATTGAGTTTGTCAATTTTTTTAAACTCGCCACTTAGCATTTGAATTCGCCCATTCTTTGCATGTGCAGTGTAAGTGCCGTATTCTACTTTTATGCCTTTATAGTATTGTTGAAATTTTTGATGTTGAATACCAATCTCATCTATTTGGTCTTTTTGTAAAACAAAAGTTTCGGCTTGTTTCAAATCCAAATATTGTTCAAAGAGGTCATTAACTTCAGTGAGTTGATAATTTTGATCGGCTTTAAATTTTAAAAGCGCAGGAGAACCGTTGTGGTCATCGATGCGCTTTTCTAATGTTGAGCGATTCTGAGCAAATATTTGTGTAAAACAGCAGCTTGTCAAAAAAAGTGTTAGTAAAAGTCCTGTCTTTCTCATAGGTAGAGGAGATTTTGATTGCGTAGAAGAAATGATGTTTCTATTAAAGTGCGTTGCTGTCTTCTGGATGTGAATCTGCTGCAAATATTAGGTTTAAACTTAATGGATTGTTAATTCAAGGGCAGCTTATGTGACAATAAAAATGACTGCCAAAGTGCTTTTTGTTGGATATATTATGTTCATTTTTTTAAATTAGAGCAGGATATTTTAGCGAAATATTTACATTTTTGTATTTTGTGAAATGAGTAAGAAGAAACCAACGAAGAAAGCACAAGTCCGGAAGGTGAATCCGCAAAAAGGGCAGTCTCGCAAAGCGGCAAAGGCAAAAGGAAAAAAGGCAAGTAGCCAAGTGAGAAGTTCGTCGACTGCCTGGTGGAAAGATACCCGTACATTGCTGATGTTGTTGGGAATTCTGGTCCTTACTTTTGTATGTTTTACGCCTTCCTTACACGAAAATTTTACCAATTGGGATGACCAGGATTATGTGACGGAAAATCCTTATGTGGTGAATCTGGATGGAAAAAGTATCAAGGCGATGTTTACGCAGTCTATTGCAGCAAATTATCATCCGCTGACGATTCTTTCTTTGGCAATGAATTATCAAATGACTGGCTTAAATGCCAGTTCGTATCATTGGACCAACCTGATTTTGCATCTCATCAATACCTTTCTGGTTTTCTATTTTGCTTTTTTATTGTTCAATCGAAAAGCTGCCGGGGCTTTATTGGTGGCTTTCCTGTTTGCGGTACATCCGATGCACGTGGAGTCTGTTGCCTGGGTCGCAGAGCGTAAGGATGTCTTATATACCCTGTTTTTTGTGTGGGCTTTGATTACTTATTTGCAATATCTTTCTAGTAAAAAAATGTCTTTATATGTAGCGACATTGGTCCTCTTTGTGTTGTCCTGTCTATCGAAACCAACAGCAGTGATGTTGCCGATTATCTTGTTATTGGTAGATTATCTGAAGCATCGCGACTGGAAGATGAAGGTCTTGCTGGAAAAACTGCCGTTTTTTATCGGTGCAGTTATTTTTGGTTTTATTACCGTCAATATCCAAAGCAAATCGGCGATAGGAGATTTTGAAACACATTCCATTATTGAGAAATTTTTATTTGCTGCTTATGGTACTTTTATGTACATCGCTCAGATGTTCGCGCCTTTCAAGTTATCTGCTTTTCATCCTTATCCAGTAGCTGGGACGACTTTTTCAAATCCTGTTTTTTATCTGGCTTTGGTGGCTGTGCTGGCTTTAGCGGGACTGGCATTTTGGTCGCTGCGCAAGACGCGGGTGGTCGCTTTTGGTTTGTTGTTTTATGGGGCAATGATTGCGCTGACTTTGCAGTTTGTGCAGGTAGGAAGTGCTTTGATTTCTGATCGTTATACTTATGTGGCTTATATTGGCCTGTTTGTGATTTTGGGTTGGTTGTTGAATGAATTTTTAGGCAAAGAAAACTTGTCGGATGGAAAGCGTTATGGTGTGCTGGGAGCAGTAGGTGTTGTGGGCTTGTTGTTTTGTTTCCTGACGTTTAATCGCTGTGCGATATGGCAAAACAGTGGTAATTTATGGACGGATGTATTAAAAAGTTATCCCGATTCTAAGATTGCACATAATAATCTGGGCAATTATTATGTAGATGATTTAAAACAAAATGATAAAGGAATGGTGCATTTGAATAAGGCGGTAGAACTGGATCCTGGTTATTATAAAGGACGGGTTGCGCGAGGGAAGTTATTTCGAAGAATCAAAAAACATCCTGAAGCACTTGCTGATTATAATGTAGCTATTGGACTCAAGCCCAACGATGATGAAGCCTATAATAATCGGGGCAATATTTATTTTGAAACACAGCAATACGACAAAGCCTTAGCAGATTACCAGAAAGTCATGGAGATTAACCCAAGTGAAGCGAAAGCTTATGGAAATAGTGGAGCTATTTATTTTCAAAGGGGGAATTTTCAAAAAGCCTTGGAATTATTGGATAAAGCCCTTGCGCTGAATCCTGGTTATCAAGATGCGCTGGTCAATCAGGGCGTCACTTATGCAAAGGTCAATCAGCCACAAAAAGCTATAGAAAGTTTTAATAAATACATGCGACTCCGTAATGATAATGCGCGGGCTTATTATTGGCGAGGCATGGAATATGCGAAACTGAATCAGCGTCAAGAGGCGTTGGAGGATTATAATCGGGCGATACAGATGAATCCGAACAGACCAGAGTTTTTTGAAGCACGCAAAGCACTACAGTAAAACAGGTATCCTGACTGTCACTGAGGCACAGGCAGGATGTCTGTGATACTGTCTAAGAAGGAAATAGTATTTGCAAGGCTTTCTAAAGGGATAGCTTGTTTTGGGAGCTTGATTTTTGTCTCTGTCGATTGATGGCCAGAAAGCAGAATTTTAACTTTTGGAAATTGGGTAGATAGATTATTGATATAATCCTGATGTGATTCTTTCAAAGCAGGGGAGAGGATGGTATAAATGTATGCTGGGTGATGTATTTTATAAGGGACTTCCAATTCTTCAAGAGGAATATTCTGTCCGAGGTAGATGACTTTATGCTGGCGGGTTTTTAATAAGAAATGAACGAATAATAAAATCAACTCTTGTATTTCGCCTTCTGGCAAATAGAGCAAAAAAGTTTTGGCAGTATTGCTGGTTGGGACAGGCAGCTTATCTAGGGCAACAATAATTTTCTGACGAATCAGAGAGGTAATAAAATGTACCTGTGCCGGCTTGATTGAGCCAGTTATCCATAAAACAGTGAGCTTGCTGAGAAAAGGATTGATGACATCAATCATGGTGTTTTCCAGTCCCATCTGAGAGATATGGGTAGAAATGATGCGGTCAAACTTATACTCGTCCATCTCTATCATGGAAATAGTCAGTGCATCAAGTTGTGTGCTGTGTTCGGGATTAACCTCAGAAATTTCGGCTACTTTTTCAGAAATTTCTTCCGTTCGCATTTTAGCAATCTTCGAGATTTTGATGCCATTGCGATTAAGCAATCCTACATTTAGTAAAAAGTGAAGGTCGTCGTCTGTATAATAGCGAATATTGGTATCGGTACGACTTGGACTAATCAGTTCATAACGCTTTTCCCATATCCTGATGGTATGCGCTTTGATTCCGGAAAGTTGTTCCAGATCTTTTATGGAATAAATAACCAAGTTGTCGTATTGTATTGAAGCTTTGTAAGCAAAAAACTAACTTTATAATATTCGGATAAACAGGAAAATAAAAAAAAGGTTCAGAATTATGGAGATTCGGACAGTTCTGTTCGGATTTGCTCCTGAAATTTTTCTACTGAACCAGATACCTGATTGATCACTTCAAAAAAAGCATCCAGTTTTTTCTGCGGCACATCTTCTATGATGGCGTCATTGAGTTTGTAAACTGCTTTGAGTGCGATTTTACGCATCTGTTGGCCATACTCCGTAGGGCAGATATAGACTTTCCGTTTATCGACATGGTCTTTTCGCCGTGTGACCATGCCCATGTCTTCCATTTTTTTGAGGGTACGAGAGAGGCTATTGGGTTCCATGCCCATACGTGGTGCTATCTTGGTGACGGGAGTCCCGCTTTCTTCATGCAGGGTCAGCAATACAAAACCCATGGAGAGTGTAATCCCATATTCGGATGCCATTTCATTATATACCCTCGCAATCTCATGCCATGCCGACCTGATTTTGTGTAAAACAACTTCCTCTGCCAGCTTTGTAAAATCATCCATAAATAAATAAAGTTTAAAAATTCCAAAATGGAAAATTCCAAATTCCAAAGGAATTTAAAAATGTACACACAGCCCAACTCACATAATGAGCAATCCCAAAGATAGAAAAAAAGCAATGCGCTGCATTGCTTTTTTATGTGATTTGTAATTTCCAGATTCGTAATTTGTAATTTTGCTAAAAAGTCAGGGCATTGTCAAATGAAAGGTGTCTAATAATATGTCCATATAATTCCGTATTTTGCGCAGCCATTTTCATTCAAACTTGGTACGGTTTTCGGTAAAGTATGGATGAGAACACATTTAATTGACAATTTTTCAAATTTAAAAACCATAAAATTTCATGAAGAATCTGATTGTACTGTTATGCTTTGTGCTGGTTAGCGGTTTCGCAATGGCTCAGGGTGCCCAAAAAGCTTATGTAAAAACTGTTGATCCGCAAGCAAGCGAAATCGTCAAGTTTGAAGTTAATCACCCGGTCGGTGTGCAGGAATGGGATGAAGAAACCCTCCGTATTTTGGTAGATGTTACCATCAATAATGCCAATGACCAAATACTCGAAAGCCTGATGGAGGCTGGTCGTTACAAAGTATCTACAGAAAAAGTAGATGGAAAATTTGTCGTCGGCATTCCTGGCTTGAAAAAAGAAGTAAAAGTACGTGGCGAAGTATTGGACGAAGAAGTAGCCATTGTTATTTTTGTTCCTCGTTATATAAAAGTAGAAACGACTCAGGAAGGAACATCTACGACAGTAGAGGTGAGAAAAGAAATCGATCAGGCATTGGTGGCTGCTGGCATGAATGCTAAAGGCGACAATACACTGCCGGGTTTTGAAATTTCTTTCGACCTGAAAGCTACAGAACCAGGCGCAGGTATTATTTCTGATTCTGCAGACGCTCCTGCTCACGAAAAAAATGCACAACTGATTAAAGAGTTGAATTCAGAAATTGCGGCTAAAAATGAAGAGTTGATGGATTTGGTTAATCAACTGGCTGAGCTACAACAAAAGTTGGAAGCTGCTTATGGTGATAACTAGTCATTGGTGATTGGTTGATTGGTGATTGGTTTGATTACTTTCGCCGAATCAATAGACCACAAGATTTATAAAAAAGGCTGTCGAATTTTCGATGGTCTTTTTTATTCTTCCGTAATGAGAGAATGAATGAACTTGATTCGTTGGGGGCACTCAGCATTCTCTCATTTTCTTTTTGTACTTTAGCCCCATGCGCTTTTTATTTCAGCCTATAGACATAGCTACACTAGCCTTTTTTCGGATTGCCTTTGGGGTATTGGGTTTTGTGGATATTGTTGGTACGATATTGCACAAAGAAACCCGTGAGAATCTTAGTCAGGCTGATTTTCATTTTAAATATGCTGGCTTTGAATGGATTCCAGCTCCGCCAGAATGGGTACTGTGGATACTGGCTGTGTTGATGCTGATTTGGTCGGCTGGGATTGCGCTGGGCTATTATTATAAATGGTGTATGACACTTTTCGCGCTGGCTTTTTCTTATCTATTTCTCATTGAAGCCACGCAATACCTGAATCATGGGTACTTGTTTGCCGTGATGGGCTTCTTGATGATCTTTTTACCTGCCAATCGCTGCTTTTCGCTGGATGCACAAAGAAATCCTGAACTCTATTCGGACACCACAGCGAGGTGGCATACCTGGATATTGGCTTTCCTGATGGGTGTGGTCTATTTTTATGGTGGATTAGCCAAACTGAATGGCGATTGGCTTCATGCACAGCCGCTAAAAATCTGGTTAAAAGCCAAACAAAATCTTTTCTTGATTGGAGATTTGATTTCGCAGGAATGGGTGGCCTGGGCGATGAGCTATGGAGGTGTAGCGCTGGATTTGCTGGCAGTTCCTTTACTTTTATTCAAACGGACACGATGGATAATTTTTGTCTTTATTTTGTCTTTTCATTTTATAAATACGCTGATTTTTCAAATTGGTATTTTCCCATTATTGTCTATTGCGCTTACGTTGCTTTATTTTTCGCCCGATTGGCCGCGGAGGTTGGTTTATCGGTTTTTCAAAAAATATAAAGCTTCTCAGTTATCCTCTCCATTTCGACTTCGCTCAATGCAGGCCTTCAATGGGGGAGATCATGAATTTCAAGAAAAAGACGGCAGTTCAAAACCCATTCTTTTTCTTGATAATTATCAAATGCCAGGTCTTGCAAAGCAAAGGTGGATTACTGGTGTTTTGCTGGTTTTCTGTTTGTATCATTTGTTAATGCCACTACGCCATCACCTCATTCCCGATCATGTTGCCTGGACAGAAGAAGGGCATCGCTATTCCTGGCGCATGATGCTACGCGGCAAGTCAACTAACGGATATTTATTGGTAAAAGACAAAGATACAGGCAAAGAATGGCGTGAAACAGGCAGCAAGCACCTCACCAAACGCCAGAAACGCAAAATGCGCAGCAATCCTGAATTGATATTGCAATATGCACATTATCTCCGTGATGTTTATAAAAAGGAAGGACAGGACGTTGCTGTTTATTCTTTTATAAAAGCAGGTTTGAATGGCAGAAAAAGACAATTATATTTGGATTCGACTGTGGATTTAACGCAGGAAACTTATCCGCTTTTTGGTCGGGCGGAGTGGATAGAGCCGATTGTTTGGTAAGCAAAAAATGCCAGGCAGCTTTGAAACTACCCGACACTTTTTTTAAACACAATTGTTATGAGATTATTTTGCTAAAATCATCTTCTTTGTCTTCATTTTTTCACTTACCTGTATAGTATAATAGTACATGCCCGGGGGATAATTACTACCGTCAAAGGTTATGGAGTGTGTACCTTTATCTTTTTTATCACTACTCAAAAGCATAGCGATTTTTTTGCCCGTTACATCAGATACAAATAGCGTGACGGGAGAATCGTTAGATAATGTATATTCTATGGTAGTTTGCCCTGTGAAGGGATTGGGATAGTTGCGGAGCGATACTGGTTCGTTTTCGTCGTTTTCGCTTTCAATAATTTCCTGATGTAATCTTTCACCGGAAGTACCACCACCACCACCACAACCATCATTAAAAGCAAGAAATATACTGCCTTCTTCGGCCATGAAACCTGTAGTTAGCGTAATACTATTTCCTGCAGTAAATACGGCGGATGTGCCTGAAACCACAACTCCTGAAGTTGTGATATTATTAATGGCTTCGTAAATACCACCTGGTATATTATCCGCATTTGCATTTGCCTGAATATTTGTGATATTGGGCGGACAGGTTTCAAAACACACACTAGAGTTACAAGCGCAGTATAGCATGTAGTTACCACTATCATAACGATCTTTTGCAGGAATAGAACCAGCACCAAAAGTGGTACCTGGTCCAAGCGTCGGAAAGGCATAATATTCTAAAAAATCAGGTTTAAGCGTATGGTATAATGACGGAGGTAAAGGCACAGAAACTGTTCCATCTGGTATGCTATTATCCACATTAATATTGCTGTGAAACCAGGTGTTTTGTACAGAGGGGTCTATATCAACCTGATTTTCCGGCGGACTAGCTGCAAGTTCATTTGCAATAACATTCTGGTGATGAGAATGATCACTTACTCTTATATAATCGGTTTCTACACGGTTTCTGAACATTGTATTTCCGGGACCAACAGGTCCCCAATGGTCTGAGAAGGTGGCTTCCTGTACAATATTTCCTTCAAATAAATTCATCGTCACGAAATGCCCATGCATAGAGATACAGGGAGGAGGGTCATTTGCTGTAGTTGCATTATCATACCAGTAAGGGGCAGTACTATAATTATAACCAAAGACATTGCCAGTTGCTCCCACTCCAAGAAGCATGGAATGGCGAAGACGCTTAAATATGTTGTTTTCTACCAAAATAGAAGTGGCATGCCGTACTACGGTCACACCATACCCATATCCGCCTTCATGGTCGTGTGAGTCGAAAAAATAAGAATCACGAACCTCACAATCCATTGCTCTTGCAATAGCAACATGAGCCTTATAAGTCTTATAACTATTAACGTTCCTTACCCAGCATCGTGCAGCATTTTTGATTTTAATTGTTGCCCGGTCGCTATTGTCCACCTTTACTATATATAGATTTTCAATACCTACATCTGTTTTGAAATGAACCCGGCGTGCCCGGGGATTTAAAGCAGGATTGAATCCATAAAAAATTGGTCTATCCAGATAAATTGTATTGCCTGATTTTTTTGTAACTACAAAGTACTGCCCGACAGCCTCCTGTGCCCAAGGTTGATTCCACGGCGGTTCTGCACCTATTGGTTGGGTGTACATCAAAACAGGATCGTTGTCCTGTTCTATTTCCAAAAAATCACCTGCCGAAAAAACGGCAGGATTATTTACTGTAATTGAAGTGCTTCCTTTTGTAAAACCTGCACTAACCTGTTCAAAATCACCATAATCATAATATTGTGATGGTGTGGCAATATCAATACAACCAGGAGGATCAATTATAGTATTAGGGGAAATATTAAATTTAAGTATAGTATTATTAGGACATTCTCCACGAAGCACCCTGCCTTCTGGCATAATAATACTGCCATTGATGAAATAAGTGCCGGTAGGTACGAATACTACTCCGCCGTAGCCAGCAGCGGATAAGGCATTGTGGAAAGCAGTTAAGTTGTTATTGGTTGTGCTTCCGTCTCCCTGAGCACCATAGTCGAGTACGTTTACAGTATTAGGTAAGTTTGGAATTCCGTTGGGTACACCGGCTTTTGACCAATCTACGCTGTAATTATTTAGTACTGAATTATACTGCGCCTGTGCTATATTTTGGAACAATAAGAATATCGTCATAATCATTATCACAGTTGTCAAATGTCCAGTATTTATCGGTGATTTTAACTGAAAAATATATATCATAATCATTATTTTAAATAGATGTGAAATGATTTACTTTTTGTTAATCTGCTCCTTCAAGTGCTCATTTTCTTCTTTCAATTGTTCTACCTCTTTCTTCATTTCAATCAAGTGCAGCCACAATTCCTCTACCTGACGCAATAGCGTAGCATCCATTTCCACCATATCCACACCATCTTTTTCTACTTGTTTTGCAGAAGGTACATTAGGCAAGTGCTTATTGACGTTTACAAATTCTTCGACTTCCGTAATGCTGTTTAACTCATAGTCTTCCTCAAATACATAGTCTGCCCATTCTGTAGAACCGACACTCGCTACTTTTACTTTTTCAGTCAGGATGCCTTCATCTACGTAAAGTTTGTAACCAACTGGTCTGGTGACATCTCCTATTGCTACTGTGCCATTAAAGGTTAGTTCATCTGTATTGAAATCTCCATATATCAGAGGTTTAGTAGTATTGCTGGCATCTATGTACAATTTATAGTTACCTGTTTCCTGATAACCAGCCCGATAACCGATAAAAACATTACGACCGCCGGTTGTATTATAACCTGCCTGATATCCTATGTAGGTGTTATCGCTTCCGCTTACATTCATCTTGCCTGTGTCGTAGCCCATGAAAGTATTTCTACTTCCTGTTTTGTTTTCGAAGCCTACGCTGTTTCCTGAAAAAGTATTGTATCCGCCGGTAGTATTCCTGTACCCTGAATTAGTTCCTGTAAAAGTATTAGACAGCCCTGTGGTATTCAGGCGTCCTGAATTGACACCGAGAAAAGTATTATAGTTAGCGGTAGTGTTGGAAAAGCCCGCTCTATAACCTACGAAAGTGTTGTATTGTGCGGTTGTATTATTATAGCCCGCCTGATAGCCAAGAAAGGAATTATAAGCTCCGGTCTTATTTAAATAACCGGTTGACCGTCCCAGAAAAGTATTAAAATTTCCTGTTGTATTTCTATAACCTGCTACACGACCTATAAAGGTATTATAACTTCCTGCGCTATTAAACCTGCCTGCATATTGACCGATAAAGGTATTGTCTGTTCCTGTCGTATTTTGATGCCCCGAGTAAGAACCCATAAAAGTATTGAAAGCACCTGATGTCGTGGCAAAACCAGCCGAGCGTCCTACGAAGGTGTTATTACTTGTGGTATTATTATAACCGGTGTAACGCCCGATGAATGTATTAGAGGCGCCTGTTTTGTTCTGATTACCTGCTGTTGATCCTATAAAAGTATTGGAATGACCTGATGTATTAAGCAGGCCTGAATTTTGTCCGATGAAGGTATTGTATCCACCAGTATTAGCAGCTCCAGCATTGCCGCCTACAAAAGTACGAGCAGAGCCACTCGTGCCACTGCCAGATCCAGCATTATACTGTGCATAAGTAAAGGTCGATGCAAAAAGCATGGGGAGTAAAAAATAAATTAAAGTTTTCATAATTAGTGTTTTTTTAATAAATAATCATTGTTTCAGATGCCCGATAAATTCCGCGGATAATTCATTGAAGCATCTTATCAACGCTACAAATATAAAGGCAATTTTTGGTGTTTTATTTCACTAAAATGGGGTAGAATGCCATTCTATTTTAATAAAAAAAATGTAAAAAATACTGATTATTAAAGATAAAGGACTTTTTTAATAATAATATAACTTGAACGTCTGATGCGATTATTGAATTTGGTATTAGAGCAGGTTTGGAGACCTTGCCCGCTTACTCATTTTATCATAATTTTTCCACTATACACTTTCTCCTTATAAAAAAGTCGGTACATATATACACCAGAACTCAGATGCCCCACAGCTATTTTTTTATCTGCTGTCAATAGCTCTTTGCTGATAGTCCTGCCATTGACATCATAGAATATGACCTGAGTAGTCTCGGAAGCATGAGGTACATCAAAGACAATAAAGTCTTCAGCTGGAATTGGATAGACGTCAAAAATTGATTGCTCGGTGTGGTCAATATCTACGGTACATGTGCCTGCTCCACCATAACAGAAGTCCTCCCAAGGCTCATCGAAGTTGTTGCCGTCGGAGATACTCTGATTATTACTGTAGAATGCTGTTCCTCCTAATTGCCAGCAAAGCGGAGTCAGATTCGCGTTATAACAACCACTAAGTTGATTGTTCTTAATCTTTAAGTACTGTAGACTGCTAAGGCTACCGATTTCAGGAATAAAGGTGCCTGTTATGTTATTATCAGATAAATCTAAATAATTCAAGTTGCTTAAATTTTCGATTTCGGGAGGGATACTGCCTGTTATATTATTATAAGATACATCTAAAGAAATCAACTTGTCTAAATTTCCGACTTCAACAGGGATTGTACCCGTAAATTGGTTTCCTCTTAAAATCAATAATCCCAAACTATCTAAATTTCCAATTTCAACAGGGATAGCCCCCGTAAACTGGTTATTTGGCAGTCGTAGAACTCGTAGATTTATTAAGTTTCCAATTTCAGGAGGAATGTTTCCGCCAATTTCATTATCACCTAAATACAAATGTGTCAGACTTGTTATGTTTGTAATTTCAACCGGAATAGTACCGGAAAATTGATTATTGCTGAGGTATAAGCCTGTCAGGTTTGTTAAGTTCCCAATTTCAGGTGGGATAGTACCAGAAAATTGATTGCCCGCGACATACCAGTAGGTCAAATTGCTTAGATTACCAATTTCCGGCGGAAGGCTGCCACTAAGCTGATTGCTGTTTAAATCTACTCTCTCCAGATTACTTAAATTACCAATTTCTGGCGGAAGGCTGCCATAGAGGTTGTTATTGTGCAGGTATAAGTGGGCTAGGTTGCTTATATTACCAATTTGCGGCGGAATAGTACCTGTCAAATCATTTCCATTGGCACCTGAACCGAATAGGTCTTCATTACAATTGCTTAATCCATCCATGTCAATACAAATCACACATCCATTAGCGTCCGTTGTTATTCCAAACCATGTGCTGACATCCGTACCTGTAGGCATCGTGGGATTTGCTATAAGAGTACTCGCAGTAGGCCATCCTGTATTGTCGTCCCAGTTGCCACCATTAGTGCTTAAATATAATGCCCGTAAGCCAGTATAATCATCTTCCTGACAGTTAGAAAAAGCATGAATTGAATTCGGCAAAATCAGGCTGAATATAAGGATACAAATATTGAATTTTGTTTTCATTTTATGTCGTCATTTTAATTTTAAAAATTAGGTTGAATGGAATACTCGTTTTGAAAATACTCACTGATTTTATCACTCGCATAATTCAATTATCTATTTGACCAAAACCATTTTTCCCGTCTTGATTGCCTTGCCTGCCTGTATGGTGTAATAATACATGCCTGCCGGATAAGGATTGCCGTCAAAGACAAGCTGGTGATTGCCTTTGAGCATAGGCTTATTGTCGATTAGTCTGGCAATTTGCTTACCAGTCATATCAGAAACGAATAAAATGACTTCTCCATCTTCTGGTAGATCAAACACTATTGTGGTCTGTCCGGTGAATGGGTTTGGATAGTTTTTAATGCTGAGCGCAGATGGAGGTATAGCATTTTGATCTACTACTGAAAAAACTGTTGACGAAGCTTCTGGACTCCCAACTTTTTCTTCATTATGCTCAACGACACCATCCGTCGGCATTTGAGACATATTATTCGTCGGATCACCCGTAAAATTGACAGTACAACCGTAAATTTCGCCCCTGAAGACCATGTTATTGGTAGTAGCATCTGCAAAAAATCCAGGCTGTAACTGAGCATAAGTACCTGCACGGTAGGAAACATCCAAATTGGGAGCTATGGTTATATCAGAAATAATTTCATTCTCTGCCTGATATATACCAGTAGTCACAGTACTTCCTAAAGCAGTAGAGTGATATATAGATGTGACACAATCAAATATTTGAGCCATCACCAACTTACTCATGCAGACATAAATCAATGTTATTAAAATATACTTTTTCATCGTTTTTAATTTTAGCATAGGATTATTTCTTCAATTCTGTAAGTTCTACTTTCAAAGCATCATTCTGCTTTTTCAACTCAATAACATGCAGCCACAGTTCCTCTATCTGGCGCAGTAATGTAGCATCCATTTCTACTATATCAACACCATTTTTTTCTACCTGTTTTGCGGAAGGTACATTGGGTAAGTGTTTATTTTCTTTGACGAACTGTTCAACTTCTTCGATGCTATTCAGATTATAATCAGGTTCAAATACATAATCTGCCCATTGTAGAGAAGTGACGCCGGCTATTCTTACCTTTTCAGTAAGAATTCCGTCTTTTACGTAAAGTTTATACCCTCCCGGTGTAGTCATACTGGATGGGCCGATAGCCACTACATTGTCAACATTCACTCTACCTTTAAAATCCGCTTGATTATAAACAGCTAAGCCCCCACTAATATTTGTGTCACCATTAACATCTAATTTGGATTGCGGGCCTGGTGTCCCAATGCCTACATTTCCGTTAATATCTATCATCATATGCGCCTCTTTTGTTCTGTAGCCCAAACCTAAGCCACCGGCACTTACCTCAATGTTTCCATAGTCCGTACTATTGTATTCTCTAATGACTAAGCCATAATCACTACCACTAGGTTTCGTTTCAACGAAACCACTACCGCCAGCTCTTAATACCAGATTACCACTGCCATAAATGTCATTGCCCGAAACACGCATATCACCGTTGACATCCAATTTATAATCGGGCGCAGGTGTCCCTATACCTACATTACCTACTGAGGTTATTCTCATACGTTCAGTTCCTCCGTCATTTTGATTGACTCTGAAGTATAACCCTTCATGGGGATTACTTGCACTACCTGCAGTCACATCAATATACCCGCCTGAAGACGCACTACTTGTTAAATCACCTCCAAACAGTCTCATACCGTTCTGATTGATATTGGTTGTACCACCCAGATAAATATTGCCTGATGACGGTAATCTTAAATTCTTATTGGCATTTAAATTATCATTAACTATTAAGCCTCCTTGTACTAACATATCTTCAAGCACGACTAAATCATCTGTCGCTATAGTATTTGCTGATATTTGATTATCAACGGTTAAGTTGTTGGTGACTCTTAGTTTACCATTAATCTTCAATTCGCTTGTTGAAAAATTTCCATATATAAGCGGATCAGTAGTAAAGGAATTAGCTATGTAAAGTTTATTGCTGCCAGTTTCCTGATAGCCAGCCTGAAAGCCAATAAAAACATTGCGATTTCCAAGTGTATTATACCCCGCCCTGTAACCAAGGAAAACATTATCTCTTCCCGTTACACTATTATAACCAGCACGGAAACCTAAGTAAGTATTTCTGTGGCCATTATTACTCGCTGTACTTTTTGTTTTATAACCAGCTTCTGCACCAATGAAAGTATTATGAACACCGATAGTGTTCTCAAAACCAGCTCTATAGCCTATGAAAGTACTATAATCGGCTGTGGTATTATAAAATCCTGATGAGCGCCCCACAAAGGTATTATAATGTGCCCCTGTATTAGTTGCTCCTGCTGCTCGTCCAATAAAAGTATTGGAAACACCCGTAGTATTGTTGATACCCGCAGCTTGCCCTACAAAGGTATTATGTGAACCCGTCGTATTCTTTTGTCCGGCAAAACGCCCCAGGAAAGTATGATAAGCTCCACTACTACCACTATTCGCTCCCGCATTATACTGTGCATAAGTGAATGTTGATGTAAAAAGCATGGGGAGTAAAAAATAAATTAAAGTTTTCATAATCAATGTTTTTAAAAATTGTCAATAATCATTGATTCAGAAGCCCAGCAAATTCTGCGGATAAATTTGTCGAAGCATCTTATCAATGCTACAAATGTAGCGGCAATTTTTATTACTTTTTTTCACTAAAAATAAACCAAATATAATGTATGGTGATTTATTTTTTTTGTAAAAATATAATTATGAAGTAGGTATGTTTAGGTTTGTGTGGATAGAATAATTGAATGTGGAAAATTTCGTATGGTGAAAATTAATTGTGGGTTGAAAAGAACAAGCTCAGCAACTGCTCTGCGCCCTGAAAAGGCGAAAGCTGCCCAGCAATAACGGCTTGCTCAATGGTATGCAGTTGATCTTTGATTTTTAGGTGTTCAAAAAACTGGCTGTTCAGTCGGTTTTTGATGGTTTCGTAGAGCCAGAATTTGGCTTGCTCTTGTCGGTGTGTTTGCCAAAAGCCGTTTTCCTGGGTGTCTTTTTTATACTTTAAAATAGTGTCCCAAATATCTTCAATACCTGTCTGCTGCAAAGCTGAGCAAGTCAGCACCTGCGGTATCCAGCCGCTTGCTTGAGGTGGGTAGAGATGTAGCGCATTTCGATAGGCACTTTTTGCCTGCTTCGCCAAGGTAAGTTTATCGCCATCCGCTTTATTGACAGCAATCAGGTCTGCCATTTCCACTATGCCCCGCTTGATGCCCTGCAATTCATCTCCTGCCCCCGGCAGCAAGAGCAATAGGAAAAAGTCCACCATAGAATGAACCGCAGTTTCCGACTGCCCGACACCCACTGTTTCTACTAGTACCACATCATAACCAGCGGCTTCGCACAACACAATCGCTTCCCGCGTCTTACGCGCCACGCCACCCAGCGAATCACCAGCAGGGGAGGGGCGGATAAAAGCCTGTTCATTCGTCGCCAGTGCAGCCATGCGGGTTTTGTCGCCCAAAATACTACCTCTGGTCATTTGGCTCGTTGGGTCTATAGCCAGTACTGCCAGTTGATGCCCAGCTTCCGTTACTTGCTTTCCCAATGCCTCAATAAAAGTGCTTTTGCCAACACCCGGCGTTCCGGTAATGCCGACCCGCACCGATTTTCCCGCAAAGGGCAAACAAGCCGAAATGATTTGTTGTGCCGTCTCATAATGATCAGCACGGGTACTTTCTATCAGGGTAATGGCACGACTCAAAATCACCCGATTACCTGCCTGTATGCCCTGCACATACTCGTCCACGCTCAACACCTGTCGGCGTTTGAAGTGGTCTCTGGCATTCGGATTGATTGATTTCATTGTGTTGTTGTGTTGTTGTGTTGTCGTGTTGTTGTGTTGTTGTGTTGTTGTGTTGTTGTGTTGTTGTGTTGTCGTGTTGTCGTGTTTTTTGCTTCGCAAAAAAATAACATCAACACATGCGCACCTCAACACCTCAACACCTCAACACATTTCCATCAACACATGCGCACCTCAACACCTCAACACATTTCCATCAACACATGCGCACCTCAACACCTCAACACATTTCCATTCAAAGGTCAATTAGCTCAATATCAGTGCCTTCTTTCCATTCTTCCGGCAATTCTCCGAACTTCCATTTTGGGTCAGTGGTTTCGATATAATAAAAATCTTTGCCGTCTTTTGACCAAAATTTCCCTTCCGTATCATCGCCCCATACAGCAATGCCGAGATGGGCAACATCTTTGTCCTGCGGGTCAATATAAACTAGCTTGACTTCGTATTCCAGTTTGTGCAGCAGCGCAGCAGCGAGGATGGCGGTGTCTTCGCAATCGCCTGTGCCGTCATTGATCGTCTGCATGGGATATTTCGTGAAATCATCGAAACCTGTCAGGGCATCACTGGTATAATGGAGTTGCTGCACCATGCTGACAATAAACATGACTTCATCATAATAAGTCCACTTCAATTTGGATTTATTGGTTTGAATAGCTTCGTTCAGTCCTTCTGCAAGTTGCTCGATACCTATGTCATTGGCATCAATAAAATCGGCATAATAACTTTTATCGCCTGTCCATTTTGGTCGGGGGACTTTTTCGTAATAACTAATCACATCTACCGGCAAACCAATTTCCCATTTCCAGGGCGTTTTGTATTGCCAGGAAATATATTTGACCACTTTCCGACCTGTTCTGGTCGGGATGATGTCGTATTTATCGGGTATGCCGTCATCGTCGCTGTCTATTTTAGTATCGGAAGTGCCGAGTCGTTTTTCTTCTGCCAGTGTCAGTCCATCGCCATCATCATCGCTTTGTAGTTTTTTTGCTTTTTCCCGCGCCTGATCTGTTTTTCGCTCATTAATTTTTGCTTCTTCCTTTAGCCAGTCCTTTTCTTTTTGATCTTGTCTGCGCTCTGCCTGTTGGGCATAGATGTAAAACCCGCCGACAAGTACTGCCGTCAGCAATAGCATAATCAATAGTGATCTTAGAAAGCCTTTCATTTTTTGTTGTGTTGTGTCGTGTTGTCGTGTTGTCGTGTTGTCGTGTTGTCGTGTTGTCGTGTTTTTTGCTTCGCAAAAAAATAACATCAACACATGCGCACATCAACACTTCAACACAATTTAGACGCCCATAAACTTGAGAATACCGCCTACCTTTTCTATTTTTTGAAATTTCTGCCAGGCTTTTTCTGCCAGTTTTCGCGTAAGCGTTTCTATATAATAACTTCCTGCGGCGGGGTCAGCTACACGGTCGAGATAACTTTCGTGTTTTAGGATATGCTGTACATTGCGTGCTACGCGACGGGTAAAATCAGTCGCTTCACCAAATACACTGTCGGCAGGTTGCACCGTCACGTAATCTGCGCCGCCGAGTATGACAGACATGGCTTCTGTTGTAGCGCGTATCATGTTGGTGTTTTCATCTTCGGTTTGTGTACGGAGGGAAGTTTTTCCATGAATGCGGGCAGGAGTAGGATCCGTAATATCGTAAGCCTTTTGTACCGTTTTCCACAATAAGCGGAAGGCGCGGAGTTTGGTAATTTCCACAAAATAACTACTGGCTGCACAAAAAGTAAACTGAATATGCGGTACAACCTGGCTCGGCGTTAGTTCAAACTCCGTCAGCCGTGTCAGGTATTCACTGCCTGTGGACAAAGCCACTGCAAGTTCCTGTGCTGCCTGACTGCCCTGATTGTGAAAGCTGGTGGTATCGACATTGATGACTGTGAAGTTGGGCAACTTATCATTTGCGAGGAATAATGCCCCTTCCAGTTCCATCATATCAGTGTCGTAGGTTTCGTAGTATTCTCCTGTTTCTATAAAAAAGCCAACTGGATCGACTAGCACACCACCATATATTTTTTTGCTGTTTATTTTTTGATTTTTTAGAAATTTGGTCAGAGCACTCATCACTGTTCCTGGTTCACTTTCCGTGAATAGCCCACCAAAATACAAAGAAACTATATGTGGCTGAATGCCTTTCAGCATCGTCGCAAAGTCTTTGTCTGACATGATATTGTCCAGCGTAAAATTGACGGAATTGACGCCTTGCATCAAGATGTTCAAAGCCTGTTTATTGGCTTTTTTTGCTGCGGTGACGCCGTCGCTTACTTCTATTTCTTCCTGTATGCGCCAGTCATTATCGGTTTTGTAAATCGCTGTTTCGCCATGATGCACAATGTCTTCTTTTCTATAAAAAGGCTGTATGGTCAGTCCTTCATCCACTTCCCATTCGAGGCTTTCCAGTGGCTTGCCTTTCAGATCTTGCTCAATTTTAGCCAGCCAGTCTTCAGTTGGAATGGGTTGAAATTCGGAAAAGAGATCAGTGTTTTTCATGGTGCAAAGTTACTGAACGCTGACCGATAAATGATAAATGATGAATGTGTTTTTTGTTTGAGGTGGATAAAAATGTGTTTATTTGTAAATGTGAGACCACTTTGTTGGGAGAGGCGAGACTGCCGTATAACTATCGGCACTGTGGGAAGAGAGACTTTTACGAAGTGAAAAATAAAATTTCGTTTCTCAATTTCAATAAATACAATGCAGTCATGGTGGATTTTCGCAAAGCTATGAAACTTGAGAGGATAGCTGATCTATGAATAGTTGAAAACTGATTTGTTTTTTAGCATACATCAAAAGGTCTTTTTTCTTTGGAAAGCCATTGAAAAAAGTAATTGTTTAAAGAGAAATACCTCTACTCGCTGCACCTTCTTTATAAATATTCATTGTAAATTCAATCCCAGCATATTTTGACTGATGAAATTTATAAGAAGTTTTAAAATCATCGTTATCTTCCATGTAATAATATCCTCTTGAAGAAGAACCTATCAAGAGTGTCCTTTTCAGAGGAAGAAGAACAGCGGTATTGAATGAACTGTCCGAATAGGTAATTCCTTTTTCTTCTATATGTTGTAAAATTCGCTTTTTAGGAATGGGGTTTTCATATCCAGGTGCAATTTTTTTTAAATAGTTTAACACTAACATTTGAATTGTCAATCTATTATCCAATATTACACCCTTAAATTTTCTCTCCTTTTTTGCTTTTGTGATAATGCCCACATTCTCATCCTGATTGTTTTTCTGACCATATAGTGTCGGATGAAATTCTTTGACCAGTTCTTCCTTATCAGAAATTAGGTACATATATCCACTTAAAAGTAAGTGATGTGTTGACATCCACGGATTATGCGTTGATTTAGGGTGCATATACGTGTAAATAGCATAATTTTCAAAAGAATCAATTGTAAATTCAATAAGAGGTTTTAATGTTTGTGATATTTGCTCGTGTCCCAGTAATTTATTGATTTTATCTTGCAGAAAGTCTTTTGCATTATCTATTTCATTCCAATCTATTTCTTGTGCCTGCATCTCGGTAGGTTCGACCAAGTGAGTATTCTCCATTACAAATTGCTCTAAACCC
Organism: uncultured Saprospiraceae bacterium; assembly: GCA_937951615.1. Taxonomy (GTDB): domain Bacteria; phylum Bacteroidota; class Bacteroidia; order Chitinophagales; family Saprospiraceae; genus JAHDEO01. The sequence continues at coordinate 68,258 of CALFBH010000042.1, forward strand.
AAGTAATCAGACAGACTAAATTTATCTTTTACTGTTTTCTGAAAAGATGATTTTTCTTTGGTAAACAGTAAATCATACTTATTTAAGCTATCCAAATGATTGAAAAAAGGCCGTTCGTATTCAGGTTTTTTGCTACTATCTATTAAAGATAAGCCCTGAAAGTCAGTTTGAAATTGAGTTGTTAAGCTTTCAGGCATTTTAATGCTATTTTAAATTTAGGAAATGTTTTTCTACGATTAGTAGTAAAGAAATTGTATCCTTCATAGTCTTTTTCGCTATCAATTTCTTGATAATCAAACATAAATCTTGTGGTTGAATGCTCAAGATTATAATCCTTTATTCTTATTTTCACTTTATCTGGAGTTGCAAATCTGTTCACTCCGCTTGTAAGAATAATAATATTTGCTTCATTCAAGGATACTCTGTAAAGTTCATTCAAAAAGGTGTAATCTCTTCTATCTTTAAAACCATATCCATACGGATTGCACATAATGATATTTTTAAATCTATTTGATTCACAAGGAATATTGCGAGCATCACATGAAATAGTAACAAAGTGATTGGTACAAATTTCATCCAACTTAGATTTTGTCTCCATATCTGTAATAAAGCATTCGGGATAATATATCTGTCCGAAATTTCCACATCCTGCTCCTAACTCAATATTTACAACCTGAAGATTATCTGTAAATAGAGGGTGATACTCTGCTAAATTCAATTTATTCTGATTGTTTGGTTTTAATTTGTTTTTGTCTTCGAATACGTAATATCCAAAGGTAAAGAAAAAGACAAAATAATGCAATACTTTGGACTATAAGTCAATAATGTCAAAATGAATGCTTTCGAAAATAGTTTTAGAAGCGTTTGAGCAGTTGCGCCTTCCGTAACAAGTCCAAATGTGTAATTGAAATCAGACATGATTAAAAATTTTGAGGTAAAGCTCCGATATAACCTCTGACAAAAGCCTCCGACAGGCGAACAGGCTCTCTGCCTTTGACAGGTTGCAATGGCATGATGCGATGAGCAGAAGTTTCTCCGTCAATATCCCGATAAATGGAGAATAAGCGTTGCTCATCGTCTTTCAAATCCAAACCGTCTAGCACACCTGGATTATGTGTGGTAAGCAAAACTTGTTTATTGTTTTCCTTCGCAATGATGGTAAGTTCTTTTATAAGTCTGGCAGCTAATTTGGGGTTTAAAGCCGTATCAATATTATCAATCGCAAAAAAGCCTGGTGTATAGGGACTCATAAAAAGGGTGAAATAGAATAGTAAATGCAAAAAGCCTTCATTGGCACTACGCTGGTCGAAATAATCTAAACCTTCCAGATATTTGTCTTTGATATTCAGACGTTTTTCAGTGAATACTAAATCATTAGGTATCTCAAAAACCTAACTTACGAAATTATTTCTTACAGAATGCCTTACTTAACCCGCCATAGCAAATTGTCTCAAATCCAAATCAGCATAGGTGTCTTTTTTACGCTCCATTCTAAGATAGTCGTTTTTTAGATGTATCATTAACCATACTTTTGGATCAGTGCTAAATAATTGTCCGAACATTAAGGATTGCTCGATATTAATTTTACGTTCGCCAGATAGAATCTTACTAAGATTAGCAGGTTTTAAACCTATTCCTGCTGCAAATTTATTCTGCTTGATGTTTAGGTTTTCCAGATACATTCTGAGGAATTGTCCAGCTGTAATTATTTCCTCCTCCTCTGCTATTTCTGCCTCTAAATAATTCTGTATTTTATATTTCATACTGATGAGTGCTACCTGCCTTTTTTCTTCTGGCGTCATAGCTTCTTGACGTGCCCTGATAATAGCTTTTATTTGCTCCATTTCCTCTGGAGTCGCCTTAAAAGGCTCAGTTAATGCACCGCTAATAGGAGGCTCACTACTTATGTTTTTATTTTTCATTTTTATTCCTGTTTAGATATTCCCCAATTAATTTATTGCCATTCATAGAATCTATGAACATTTTTTGTCCGATAGCCTGTTGAGCATAATAGTTATTTCTATACCAGTCAATTAGAGCTGTTTTAGAAACAAAAACTAAATAGCCATAATAGCTACCTTCTAATTTAAAGGTTTGTTTACAAGCATAAGCTATTAAACAGCCTGCTACATAACTATATCTTTTATTTTCTCTTCCTTTATTATGTGGAGCGATTTCGACTAAATCCATCACTAACATATCAGCCTCTTTCCTTAAACTTAATACTCCTTGTACAGAGGCATCTGATAGTAATTTAAGTAGAAATACTTCCGTGTCTTCTTTCTGAAATTCAGTTCTCCAATCGAAGCCCCAACCCTCTTTTTTTTGTGGCATTTCTTGTAATGTTCCTATTACAATTTCTGCTTCTACTAACTGATTGGTATTCTTATTTAATATAAATACGTTTATCACTTGATTTGGTTATGTTTTACAGATGCAATTTACTAAAAATTATACAATATAGATAATTTTTATTGGTGATTTTTATGAAAATATCTAAGTAAACTACATGCTAATGAGTCAGAACTGGAAATTCTGTACTAATAGCTGCACAAGCATTTCAAAAACCATCAAAAAATCGTAATTTGCAATTGAAAATAAAGTAGTGTATTTTTATCCTTAAATTTAAAATCAATTTTTAGTGGAATCAGCATACGATTATATCAGTAGTATTAAACTTCAGAACATTAGGTGTTTTGGAGACGAAACCACTATTGATTTTCGATTGAATGGAAATGACGACAGGGTATCGCAGTGGAATTTGATTTTGGGGAATAATGGAACGGGGAAGACGACGATTTTGCAGATGATTTATCTTGGAGTTGCAGAAGCAGGGCGACATAGAATAAATACAAATGTTCGTTTGAAAAAAGATGAAAATCAACCTGCTATTTTCAAACCCTCTTCGGGGCTACATTGGCGAGAAAACAGACATGTAAAAAAGCCGAATATAGGTGTGCATGAGGTTTCTATGTATAACGATGTAAAACTTGAGCATAAAGATTTGATTAAAACTCCTGTTATTGCTTATAGTGCAACTCGAAAAATCGGCTCAAGAGGACTCTCAAAAGAAACAGCAGATACTTCCAAATTTGGTGAAACATTATTCAGTGATAATGCTACGCTCATCAATGCAGAAGAATGGCTGATACAATCTGATTATATAGATAGATTAAAAGAAGGCAATAAAAACGGAAAGCAAAGTTCCAATGGCAAAGAAAAAGTCATCGCTATTCTGAAAACACTCATGAAGGATAGCATTTCAGATATTAAAATTGAACTGGTAGATGATGTGCCTAAAGTGTTATTTAAAAGTCATTATGGCTGGGTTGGTTTACACCAATTGAGCTTAGGCTATAAAACACTTATTGCATGGATGGTAGATTTTGCCAGCAAACTCATGGCTTTTTATCCTGAAAGTAAAAATCCATTAGAAGAAAAAGCTATCTTACTCATTGATGAAATTGACCTGCATTTACACGTTTCCTTCCAGAGGAAGCTGGTAGAATTTCTCACGAAAACATTTAAAAATACCCAGTTTATCGCTACTGCACACAGTCCATTGATTGTACAGGCTTCTGAAAATGCCAATATTATTTTGTTGGAGCGAGAGGGCAATCAAGTAGTTGCCAAGCAAAATATATATGATGTCCGTAATTGGCGAATAGACCAGATTTATGCGTCTGAATTATTTGAAAATCAAAATGTCCGCTCGGATAAAATTTCAAAATTAATTGAGAAAAAGTCCTCCATTTTGGCGAAAGCCAATCCTACTGAAAAGGACAAAGTCGACTTGGAAGAAATTGACCGACAAATTGGAGACTTACCGACCGGACGTGATGCAACAGAAATAGAAGCTATGGGAATGATAAAAAAAGCTGCGCTCTATCTAAAGAAAAAATGATAAAGATTGATAAAACCGGAAAACGACCTATAATACTTGTTAAACAAGGAGAGGATAAAGGAAAAGACAGGCTTTTGGTAGAAACTGAAAAACTGAAACAGGCATATCTAAGGGACCATATTGCTTATAAAACGGGAAAAAAGATTTTTAATTTCAAATCTAGTTGGTATGCCCATAGTGATATAAAATCTGCTTTAATCAAAATCCAACATGGGAAATGTTGTTTTTGCGAGTCGTCTATTAGGCATGTATCTTATGGAGATGTAGAGCATTTTCGTCCTAAAGCTGCCTGGACAATCAAAAAGAAAGATAAATACACAAGACCAGGATATTATTGGCTGGCTTATGATTGGGATAATCTGTTTTTTGCTTGTCAAATTTGTAACCAGAGTAGTAACAAGGGGAATTTATTTCCCCTTGTGGATGAAAGCAAAAGAGCGTTAGACCATACTTATAACGTGGATGAGGAGGAATCGCTTTTTATTCATCCTGAAAAGACAGACCCTGAAGAACACATTACTTTTCAAGAGGCTTTTATTTGTCCAAAAAAACATTCCCGTAAGGGAGAAATAACCATAAAGGAACTAGATTTAGAACGTAATAGGTTATATGAAAACAGAAAAGAGTTACATGATAAAATTAAAGGCTTGATAGATCTTTATAATATTATTCCAGATCAAGTACCAGAGAGTGAAATTCCGAAAGCTCATGTAGTTGATGTCTTAAAAAATATGATAGCTCCAGAACACCAATACCTCAACATGATAAAAGCCAATTTTGGGAAGGACATTCAAAAAATTGTAAACGATTTGGTTTATGCTGACGACAATTTAGGTTCTAAAAAATCAAATATTCAGAGACTTAGGTTTATTTTCGGGCTATCAGTAACTTATTGTAAAGATATCATCGTAACTATTTGCCGAAATTTATCTCATTTATTTATGGCAATAGTAAAGTTGTTTAAAAAATAATCAAATCCCATATTGCTGTATGTTTATGATAATTTTTTCAAAAGCCGCCAATAAAATCGTAATTTGCAGTCTATTTTAAGCTCAAGCCACCGTTTGAGTTTGAGTTTGTCATTTGAGTTTGAATTTAACCTATGTCCAATTTTGTAGTATCCGCCCGTAAATACCGACCCATGCGTTTTGACGACGTAGTGGGACAACAGCACGTTTCGCAGACGCTTAAAAATGCTTTGCGCAATGAGCAGGTGGCGCATGCCTTTCTGTTTTGTGGACCACGAGGTGTGGGCAAGACGACCTGTGCGCGGATATTGGCTAAGGTCTTGAATTGTGAAAATGTCACGCCGGATTTTGAGCCTTGCAACGAATGTAATGCCTGTCAGTCCTTCAACGAAAATGCTTCCTTTAATATCCACGAACTCGATGCTGCATCGAATAATAGCGTAGAGCATATTCGTGCATTGACAGAACAGGTGCGCTTTCAACCACAGCAGGGCAAAAAGAAAATTTATATTATAGATGAGGTGCACATGCTATCTCAGGCAGCCTTCAATGCTTTCCTGAAAACGCTGGAAGAGCCACCGCCATACGCTATTTTTATTTTGGCGACGACGGAGAAACATAAAATCATTCCGACCATACTTTCTCGTTGTCAGATTTTTGATTTCAAACGCATTCAGATCCCAGAAATGGTGTCGCATCTTGAGCATATCTGCAAAGAAGAAGGTATTGAGGCAGAGAAGGACGCTTTACATATCATCGGACAAAAAGCAGATGGTGCTTTGCGAGATTCCTTGTCTATTTTTGATAGAATTGCCAGTTCTGTTCCTGATAAAAAGATTACTTACGACAGTGTGATTAACAACCTCAATATTTTGGATTATGATTATTATTTCAAAGTATTGGATGCTGTGCTGACCGAGGATTTGCCTCAAGTCATGTTGTTGTTTAATGAAATTACCAATAAAGGTTTTGAACCGGATATTTTTATCAATGGACTCGCTGGGCATTTACGAAATCTGCTGGTTTGCAAAGATGCACAAACCATCAAACTGCTGGAAGTTGGGGATAAAGTAAAAGCAAGATACCATGAGCAATCGGCGATTTCCCCAATGAATTATCTGCTGACTGCATTGAATATCGCCAATGACTGTGATGTAGAATATCGAATGGCACGCAACAAACGCCTGCACGTCGAGATGGCGATTATCAAAATGACTTATATCAATCGAGCCATCAGTATTGCAAATAATCCGCAGGCTGTTCCTGCAACATCGGAAAAAAAAACTCCTGACCTAAGCGCAAGCGAGGGAATATCGAATGTCGAACAAGGAACAAGGAATAACGAAGTAAAAGCTGCCACCCCGCCACCTCAAACCCAAAACCCAGAGAAAGAGAAAGAGGCGAGAAGCGAGACCGCTGTGCTGCGAGAAGCGAGACCTGACAAGCCATCAATTACCACCCCAAAATTAGGCGGAGGAAGTTTATTGTCGAAACTAGAAGCAGAAGTCAAAGACGAAGCCGAACAGACAGATGAAAAACCCGACCTGTTTACCACCGAAAACCTGGAAAAAGTCTGGGCAGAATTTATAGAAAAAATCCAGTCCCCTTCCGTCAAAAGTCAGTTTAAAAATGCTGGCGTCGAATTGGGAGACAATGAAATAACAGTCAAGGTCAGCAGCGAAATGGCAAAAGGCAGTATGCAAACCGAGTCGGGACTCATGCCTTTCTTAAGAGAAAAACTGGGTAAACCAACCTTCAAATTGACCTACGATATTGATAAAAGCTTACGCAAAGAAATAGAAAAACCCGACATCCCTCTTCCCATGACGCCCATGGACAAATACAAAAAAATGGCGGCTAAAAATGATAAACTCGAAGACCTCCGCAAGCGATTTGACTTGACTTTTGATGAATAGGGAGTTAATTACGAATGACGAATCGGGGAATTACGAATGACCATTACATTCTCTCATTTGACAACCATTAAAGGGTATTGTTCATTAATAATATTCATTTTTGCGACGACACTGCCGAGAAAGAAACGTTCGATGCTCGAATGTCCTTTTGCGCCCATAATAATGAAATCGCTTTCAGAAGTGTCGGCATGGTGTAGGATACCTTCTGCATATCGGGTTTGTGGGACATTGAGTGCGGTGAATGTAGGGGATTTGCCATTGCGTAAGGTGGCTTTACTTTTCTTTAAAAAAGTCTGATAGCTCTCTGCGGTTGCTTTCTTTACTTCAGTTTTAAAGGCTTCTGATCGAGGTGGAAATCCCATGTATAAGGCGTCTATTTCAGGGATTTCATAAAGATTAAGGCAATGAATTTCCGGGAGCATTGGGAGTGCATTGGCAAAGTGAACTGCAGATTCATAAGCTCGAAGTGAATTGTCGGAAAAATCTATGGGGACGAGTATTTTCCGTGGCGTTTTTATTGGAGAATCGGGAACTAAAAGAATATTACAGCTTCCTCGCCGAATAAGTTCCTGAGCCAATCGTCCATAATATGCTTTGTTCTTTTCCCGTCCCAATACAAGGAGGTCATATTCAGTTTTTCCTGCAAAATGGATGAGCTTTTCCAGTACGCTGCCATCTTGTACATGAATCAAGACCTGTTCCTGAAATTTTCGATCTATATGAGTCAAGACCTTTTCTTTGATAATGGCTTCAATTGATGCGCTCTGTTCTGCTGTGGCTTCGAGCATCGCATGATCATTTTGATATAATGCAGTAGCCAGATCAAATTCAGGCATAACATGTGTGCAATCTACTTTTGCCTTGGGATAAACACTGAGGAGCAGGTTGATATATTTCAAAACGGCATGATCGATGGTAGATAAATCGAGTGCGCAGGCTATATGTTGGATAATCATACTATTAGTTTTTAATATATTTTATAATAAATATTATTTATGAACCGAGGCAGTAGTAATCAATATATCTTTCCACTCAATATCGCGAGGTAGTGGTTTTAGATAAGGTTCAAAATCACCAAACATAGCCACCAATTGCACATAAGCGGGTTCTATTTTATTACAAAAAGTAGCCACTTCTTCCCTATCTCCATACATGATTGTGTTATTAAAATCTTCGATACAATCTTCTATAGTATTCAGAAGGAAGTCGTACTGAACAAGTTCTTTTTCTGTAAAAATTTCAGATAAATATTCCTCGGCATCTGCACTTTTCACCCGTCCCCAATAATTATTCATATCCAGTGCCATCTTCTCAAAATCTTTCCATTCCATTAGGCACAGTTGAATGTCATTGATGGACTGTCGGGTGTTTTCATAAGTACGCCCAAAGTCCCAGATACGGTCAATAAAATGTTCCTGCTCTGTACAGGCTCGCCAGTCGGATAATTTAAAAGTTGCTACATAAAGTTGCGTAATAGCATCGTCGTATTCTGCTTTGTCAATCAGGTAATGCACATGGAGCAAGAGACTTTCCAGGTCTTCGTATACTTCTTCCGATCCGGTAGATTGAAAAAGCACCTTATATTCCTGTTGCAGCAGTGTGATGTAAGTATTAAGACTCACGGAAGCCTCTTCTGCTTTTTTGACATTGCCCGTTTTCAGGTGATACCACACTGGAATGATGTTGTGATCTATTTCAACAGATTGAAGCGGGAGATATTCATTGCAGGTATTGGATAATAAGGCAACAGCCAACATGCTTATGGCAATTATATTTTTCATTATTGTACTTTTTTGTAATGATGGAATGAGTTGTCTGGTTTATTACTTGACGAATATAGGGTCGCTATAAGCGTGGGTCAGCAAGTCAAATGTGGTGATAAGCCCGACCAGTTTTCCATCTTGTGTTATGGGAATAGCATGAAACAGGTTTTTCTTGAAAATACCGACAGCCGTTCCAATTTTATCTAGTGGTGACAAGGCAATCGGATTTTTGCTCATGATGTCTTTTGCCATGATGGCATCAAAGTTTTTTTCATTATACAAATCATTTTTTTGCGAATTTAGCTTTGTGAAACTGTGCAAAGCCTGGGCATAATCATTATAACTGACAATGCCTGCAAGCATCATTTTTTCATCTACCACAGGAATATGATGAATGTTATTCGTTTTGAATATCTCATGTATTTCTCTGAGTAGGGCAACTGGGCGCACAGTGATAATGTTGTTGGACATAATCGTAGAAATCGTGTTAATTTTATCGGTAAGCATACTATATTATTTTTGTTGAATAATTTATTCGTGTTTCATTCTTTATGACCACAAGATGCGGACAAATAAGGCGAGGTGAAATGAGGCAGGTCAGCAGAGAAGATGATATAAATCACCCTGATTTTCGAATCAAAAAAAACGCCCGATTATCCATCAATAATCAGGCGTACAAAAGTACTGTGAAAAATAACCCTGCTGGATTTTGCTCAAGAGCTTAACTATATGCCTTTTATAATCAATAAAGGAATGTTGGTCAGTTTTGTCATTCGTTTGGTGTGTTTTTGGTGGAAAATTTCTTTCAATAAAGGATAGGTGGGAGCGTACATCACCATCAGGTCAATACCCTTTGTGTCAGCGTATTTCAGTAAGCCAGTTTCTATATTAGAAGCATTTATTTGATGGAATTTAGTTTGCATACCACTTGGATTTTCTGCAAAATACTGGCGAAGATTTTCACCGATTTCAGCTTTTGCTGATTTTCCTTTTACATTTACATGAACAATGTCGACATTGGCAGTAATTGGCTCTAGCAGATTCATGGTTTTCCAGAGATAAAAAGGGTCTTCCTTTGAATAATTAGAAGCATATAATATGCTGGAAATATTGGAAAAAGAAGCGGTTTCGGGAACGACCAGTGTATTGCAGTAGGTGTTTTCCACAACTTTGGCAGCGATACTGCCCAGTTTTTCAAAAGGTGTTTTTCGATTCCCACGTGTACCCAGCACTAGCAAATCTGCTTTGCTTTGGTCAGCAATGGCAAGAATAGAAAATAATGGCGTCCCAGTGCGTATGATTGGGTGTATGTCCGGCACATTTTTAAGCTTTGTGCTTGTATCAATTTGAGCCAAAGCTGTTGAAGTGAAAGATAATAATCGTTTTTTTACAACTTCGTTTTTAGATACGGTATTGGTTTGGACAGCTATAGGTGTGTCCAGTCCCATATAATCCGGCAATAGAACATGCAGTAAGTCTATAGATGCACCAGTGTGGTCAGCCAGTTGTATAGCATACCGAAAAGCATTCAGTGATTCTGGAGAGAAATCGGTGGTAACAAGTATTTTTTGCATAACGTTTTTTTTTATAAATTATTAATGGCGATTAGTAGACTTTATTCTGAAATATTTTGCGTGAAGTCTAGTCTTTCAAGACAAGTAAAGGAAGGTCTGTATGAAAAGCCGTTTTATAAGTCGTACTGCTCTTAAACAAACCATCTAAAAAATTCCGATAATGATGAATCATACAAATAAGGTCTGCATTTATTTTATAAGAAAAATCCATAACAGCTTCTCCTATATTCGGGTTGTCTACTTCATGAAATTCGTAATTGTCTGCGCCAAACTGCTCTGTTAATAATGTCTGATATGGCGTGGGTGAAGGATCTTTATCTCCTTTGTTTACGTGCAAGACAATCAATTGAGCTTCGGTTTTTTCCAATAACTTTTTGAGCGGTACGAGGCATTCAGGTTTTCCAAAGAATATATCATCTACCGCCAATAGAATTTTTTCGATAGGCTTGTATGTAGCTTCAGTAGGAATAACCATAACAGGCATATCCGTTCTTTTGATGGCTCGTACTGTATTGCTGCCTAAAAACACTTCTTTAAAACCACTCGCCCCTTTAGTTCCCATGATGATAAGGTCGGATCCCATTTTGTCAGCTTCACTGGCAATCAATTCATCATTATAGCCCCTGCGTACATGGCTGCTAACCCGCGACATTCCACTAATTGCAGCAACTCGAGCACTTTCTTCGCTAATATCTTTTTGAGCTTCTCCTACAAGATGGCGTTCGATAGAAATCAATAAGGCGGTCTTACGAGGCAATTCATAAGTATGTAATAGATGAAGGTCAGCCTCCAGCATCTTGGCCAAATGCGCACTATAAGTCAAGGCATTTTCTGCTGTTTTAGAAAAATCGGTTGGTATTAGAATCTTTTCCATAATTACAATTTTGAGTTTTTAATTATGAAGCAAAGTAAGGGGAATTTTATTGGGGATAAAATGATGGAAATCATGTTAGATTCTGATACTCCTCATTTTTCGGACTTGTGGATTCCTATACTTTTACATCATTATTAATTCAATAAAAATATATTATGAATACAATGACACCACTTTCAGAAATTATGACAATTGACCTGATAACCGTCAGTGCCGATACAAAGATATCTGAAATCAAAACCATATTTGACACGAATAGAATCCACCACATTCCAGTGGTTAAATACCGACAACTACTGGGCATCATCAGCAAAACAGATTTGCTGCATTATATAAAAGGTGTTGTAGGGCAACGAAAAGATAATGTAGAACTGAATAAGGATTTACTGGAAAATTATTGTGCCGAAGATATCATGACGACTGGTATTGCAAAACTGGCAAGTACCGAACGAATTGCTGTAGCAATTGAAGTATTCAAAGAAAATTTATTTCATGCCATTCCGATTGTAGATGGAAATCTACTCACAGGGATTGTAACAACTTACGATATCATTGCTTTTGCAGCTAAATGCCAATGCGCAGCTTCAACAATCACAGATCACGCAGATACTAAATAAACAATTTATCATGGAAGAAAAATTTATACCGAAAGGAGCTATTGCTTTTTTCATAGCCTTGCTATTGCTTACGGCAATCATCTGGTTTAGTATTTACTTTATGATGATTGGCGTACAATAGACTTTATATAAAAAATCCTTTAGAATAAAATCAAAATGGACAAATACGAATTACGAATTATCACTTGGACGGGCATTCTACTGGTTATCTTTTTAGTTTCAGTCTTGCGCGGTGTTTCAAAATACGCAACAGATTTACCAGAGTGCATTCCCTACGATGCCTCCTTTACAGCGCCTAGAATTAGTCAGTTGGATGACTCCACGTATCAGGTATTCATGCTGGCTCAGATGTGGAGTTTTGAGCCCGATGAAATTTACCTGCCCGTAGGAGCAGAGGTGGATTTTTATCTTTCAGCCAAAGATGTTGTACATGGTTTTCACATTGCAGGAAAAGGAGTCAATATGATGGCAGTGCCGGGTGGCATCAACAAAACCACGACAAAATTTAAGGAGCCTGGCATCTATCCGATTGTCTGTCACGAATATTGTGGATCAGGACATCAGCACATGAAAGCTGAAATTATTGTGAACTATCCGAAAGAAAACTAAAGCCATAATTATGAAATTCAATATAGATAAAGGTTTTAAACGAATACTACTACTCTTGCTCTCTGTCCCGCTGGTCTTGCTTTCGCTGGGCATTTATCATGGTTTGATGCAGACTTTATATCGGTCGGGCATGATTTCGCAGCGGACATTTGCCGCTTTGGATTATTACCAGGGACTGACGTTGCATGGGGTAATCAATGCGATTGTACTCACGTCTTTTTTTGCGGTGGCTTTTGGTCATGCCTGCATGAGTTATTACCTGAACATGAAGGTCAGAAATAGTGTAGCCTGGCTTTCGGCGGGACTGATGATTGCTGGTACGCTGATGGCTTCTTGGGCGATGCTGGCAGGTGAAGCGTCGGTCTTGTATACTTTTTATCCGCCATTGAAAGCCCACCCTGCCTTTTATATTGGTACAGCATTACTTGTTGTGGGTACTTGGGTGGCTTATTTCGACTGGGTGACTATGTATATACGCTGGAAGCGAAAGAACAAATTAGTAAAAACCCCACTTCCTGTTATTGGAACACTGGTCAATTTTACGATGTGGTTTGTGTGTAGTATTCCAGCAGCGTATGAGTTATTGGTCATGTTATTGCCCTGGTCGCTCGGCATTGTCGAAACGATTAATGTCCCTTTGGCACGCACCCTGTTCTGGTTTTTTGGTCATGCCTTGGTGTACTTCTGGTTGTTGCCGGTTTATGTCATGTATTATGCGATGTTGCCTTCACTGGCAGGCGGAAAACTGTATTCTGATAATGCCGGTCGCCTAGTGTTTTTTCTGTTTTTAATTTTTTCGATTCCCGTAGGTGTACATCACCAATTTGGCGAACCCAGTATCACCAGAGGGATGAAACTGGTGCAGTCTATTCTAACATTCGGTGTGGCAGTACCAAGCTTTATTACTGCTTTTACTATTGCTGCTTCACTAGAATATGCCTCCTGGAGAAGAGGATTCAGAGGAGGTAATTATTTTGGGTGGATGCTTCGGCTTCCCTATTTCGATAAAGAAAGATACTTATTTTCCTACCTGATTACCGGATTGATTCTATTCATTTTTGGTGGACTGACAGGCTTGGTGAATGCAAGTTATACCCTAAATAGTATGGTTCATAATACAGCATGGCTGCCAGGGCATTTTCACATGACCGTAGCAGGTCCGGTCTTTCTAGGAATTATTGGAATGAGTCTTTATATGCTGGAACGCATTTCAGGTAAGACAATCCGACTAAAGCGACTTGCAGTGGTTGTGCCTCATTTATGGATGTTTGGCATACTCATTTTCTCAACAGGGCTTATGGCGGGCGGGCTGCGCGGAGAGCCACGGCGCACAAATCTGGGACTGTCTTACCTCAATCCTGAAAGCCCTTTGTTTCGTCCCGACTGGGTGCTGACGACAGGTATGGCAGTTGTGGGTGGCGTCATTATGTTTGCTGCTGCGGGACTGTTTTTTATCGTACTCATAGATTTGTTACTGGTTAAAAAAACGGAGACGAGTCATTTGGAATTTCCGGCTTATGAGGTATTACATGATGAGCCACGAGTAGGAATACTGGATAATTTCCGCCCCTGGCTGGTCATCATGGGCATGGTAATCGCCTTGGCCTACATTCCCGTATTCAGGGATATTGCCAATCTGACTGGTCCCGGAGCGAAACCTTATCATCCAGAAAACCCTGTTCCATTGGAGCTTTTTGAACAACCTAATGAAGAAATAAAATAAGAAGAATTATGAAAAATATATGGATGTTTTTGCTGGTGATTGTCGTGTGCACCGGACTTGTTTATCAAGCGATTGATTTGCTGGAAAAAACGGCTTTACCACTGCCAGTATATGGTGAAAAAATACAAACACCTGATGGCGAAATAGCACACAGTGTACCACCGTTTGAATTTATTAATCAACTGGGAGAAGCTGTTTCCGATAAGGATATTGCCGGAAAAATATGGGTAGCCAATTATATCTTCACAAGTTGCCCAACAATTTGTCCGCAGATGACTCGTAACCTACAACCTGTACATGATTATTATCGCAATGATATAGAAGTACAGATGCTGAGTTTCACAGTAGACCCAAAACGAGACCAGCCAGAACGCCTGAAAAAATTTGCCGAGCGATATAATGTGCAGCACGAAAAATGGTATTTCTTAACAGGCGAAAAGAAAGCCCTATACCGCCTAGCTCGCAAAGGTTTTTATCTCTCAGCGACTGAAGGGGATGGCGATAAAGGGGATTTTATTCATTCTGAAAATGTTGTCTTAATAGATCAGAACAGACGAATCAGAGGAATCTATAATGGAACAGACGAAAAAGCGATACGGCAATTGATGAACGACATTAATAAACTAAAAAAAGAAAAAGCATGAACGCTGGCATTTATAAAGCACTTTTGCTCATAGCATTATTTCTGGTGCCTGTCGCAGTACTGGCAGAAGAACCTGCAAGTGGCGAAAAATTATTTAAAACCAATTGCAAAGCCTGCCACAACCTGAATCAGCCCTTAGTTGGACCTGCCTTGAAAGGCATAAATACCCGTCGGGACAGTGCCTGGATTTATCAATTTGTCAAAGGATCTCAGGCAATGATAGAAGCAGGCGATGCCACAGCTGTCACTTTATTCAACCAATACAATCAGGTCATCATGCCCAATCAGACGGTAACAGATGATGAATTGGGACGCATATTGGCATATATCGAATCAGCTGGTGCTACAAAAGCGGATGCCAACCCCATTCAGCGACCAGTCGTAGAACAATGGCCACTAGTAAAGCCCATGAAATTTACAGATTTCTTTTTCTGGATGCCATTCACCATTGGCGTACTGGCCTTGATTTTTATGCTGTATGCCATGACCATACTATATGACGCTTCACGCGAAACAAAAGTCAATGAATGATAAATTTTAATAAAAATAAAAATATGAGACAGACAGGTATCTGGTTAGATTTTAACCACGCAAACATTATTGAATTAGTTGATGGAAAGGTGACTACAAATACCATTCCTTCCAATATCGAATCTTATCATCTCAAAGGTGGATCACGCTCCAAAACGCCTTGGGGCCCGATGGACAAAACGTCAGAGAGCAAACATCTCGAACGCCGAAAACATCAGGAAACAGCTTACTATAAAGAGATTTGTGAGGCTGTAGAAAATAGCACTGAACTATTCGTTATGGGACCAGCACAGGCAAAAGTCGGCCTGCAAAAATACATTGAAAGCTACAAGAATCTGGAAAAAATCCTGTTGGACGTTCAGACGGCGGACAGCATTACAGAGAATCAAAAAGTAGCTAAAGTCAAGGCGTTTTTTAAGTTCCTTAACTAATTATACATTTCCTGCAAGCCTTCAATATCAAGAATGGTAATCGTGCTGCCTTCCAGTTCGATCAGCCCTTCGGCTTTAAAGTCCCGCAGGGTACGAATGACTGTTTCCTTTGCGGTACCGACTATGCTGGCGAGGTCGTCGCGCAAAAGAGAAATAGAAAATTGTTCGGCTTTATCGGTTTGGTATTTTTCCTGGAGCAGGACGAGGGCATCTGCCACACGTTTTCGTACAGAATCGTAAGCTAATTTTATCAGCCTTGTTTCCTTATCGGCAAGGTCATTGGCAAGCATACGTATAAAGCGATGGGATACATCCCGATTGGTATAAAGCAGGTCAAGAAACTCTTTTTTGGGAATAATGCTCAATTCGGCATCTTCCAGAATCTCTGTGCTTTCTTCGTAAGGTTCGTTTTTGAGCAAGGCAATGGTGCCGAGAAAATCGCCTTGTTTGTATAAATTAGTGGTGAGTTCTTTACCATATTCACTGCTTCTAATGCCCTTTATTTTTCCTGCATTGACAAAATAGACAGCTTTGGGATATTGACCTTCCTCATAAAGTGTTGTTTTCTTAGGATACTTTCGGGTTTCCCGTTCTTCGGCAAGATGCGTGAGGGCTTCGCGAGCTCGGGCTTCAGCGATAAAGCTATTCAGTCCATGAGTATTTTGGTCAAATTGCTGTTTGAGGATTTCACCTTTCTTTAGCCGAAGCTCAATCGCTTCCAACAATTCAGCATCATCAAAAGGCTTGGTGATATAATCATCGGCACCAAGGTTCATGCCTTTGCGAAAATCCGTTTTTTCTACTTTTGCCGTCAGAAAAATAAAAGGAATATTTGCGGTAAGCGGATTTTTACTTAAAATACGCAATACGCCAAAACCATCTAATTCGGGCATCATGACATCACAGATAATAAGGTCGAAAGCGCCTTGAATAGCTTTGGATGCACCGATTTTTCCATTTTCGGCTGTCGTTACATCGTAGTTGGAAAGCTCAAGGATTTCGGCGAGGTTTTCCCGGACTTCGAGGTTATCTTCTATAATGAGTAGTTTTTTCATGTTTCATTATCATTAGTGAGTGGTATATATACTTTGAATTTCGTTCCTATACCTTCTTCACTTTCAAATTCAATTTTCCCACCCATGAGATCCAAATAACGCTTGACAATATTCAGCCCCAATCCAGTGCCTTGTATATTTGATACATTATTAGCCCGAAAGAAACGAGTAAATAAATGTTGTTGCTCATCAGCAGGAATACCGATTCCTTCATCTTTAATGGAAAAACGAACAGCCTGATCGTCATGCTCTATTGTAAATAGAATGTTTTTGTCTTCGGCAGAATATTTAGAAGCATTGGAAAGCAAATTGATGATGACATTACGCAATGATTTTCCATCTGCGAGGATTTCTGAATTTGTTGTTTTATTGATCAAAATAACCTGCTGTCCTTTTTTTAAAATCGTTCCAATATGTTCAATAATTTCTTCGCACAAATCAGCCAGATGGAAATGGGTGGGAATATTTTCTACTTTGCCTTCCTCCAATTTACTGAGAGAAAGAAAATCATTCAGAATATCTGTCAGGTTTTTGACGGATGTTTTGATTCTATTGATATGTCGAACCCTTTTTTCCTGCGTTTCAGTTTCCGTATAACGCGCAATGAGGGAAGCCGAAGAAAGAATCGTGCTGAGTGGCGTTCGAAATTCGTGGGAAGCAATGGAAATAAACCGGGACTTGAGTTCGCTGAGTTCGCGTTCTTTGTCTAAGGAGGCGATAAGCTCCAGTTCTTTCTGCTCTAGTTGCTTATTGGTCTGAATAAGTTTATTGACAACATCAGAAAGTTCTTCGGTACGCTTCGTAACTCTACGCTCCAGTTGTTCATTGATTTCTAATATACGCTCTTCCGCCTTTTTCTGCTCGGTGAGGTCATGGATAATGCCTGTAAATATTCTTCCTGTATCTAATAGAACTTCGCTGATAGCAAGCCGGAAAGGAAATAAAGTGCCGTCTTTTCTTTTGCCCGTTACTTCTCGCCCAAGTCCTATGATTTTTTTCTCTCCCGTACTCACATAATTATGAATATAGCCATCGTGATCCGTGTGATGGGGGTCGGGCATGAGCATATTGACTTTCTGACCAATCATATCGGAAGCAGTATAGCCAAATAACTTGCAGGCAGCCGGATTGACTGTTTGTATAAGACCACGTTCACTAATTGTAATTACACCATCAATGACAGTATTAAAAATAGAGGCATAAAGCCTGTCGTGTTTTGTTGTATCCATTCTTAGTGTTGATAAAAGTCATCTTTTGCATTGATGCACATCATTTCCTGCGTCCAGCTACAAATATACCTTTGTATTTGTAATTATCATTTATTCAACAAAAGAAATAGTTATGAAAAATAGATTTAGAAATTTACTTAAACCTAACCCTGCTCTTGAACCCAATATGAACTTTGTGGATATTTTTATCCGCTATAACATCATGATTGCTATTGGTTTTGTGGCCGTACTGACACATACGCCTGCATTGATAATTATCTGTCCATTTCTTCTGATAGAAGGTATGATGGGCTGGTGTGTTGTTCACCACGTCTTAGGAATTAATCATCATTGTGAAAATTAAAATAAACTAAGATGTTACAAATAGAAATTATGGGCGTAGGCGGAACACGACAAAATGAGCTTGCAAAGCTACTCAATGTTATATTAGACCGTTGGAAAGTAGAAGCAAGGGTAAGCTATAATAGCAACATAGAAGATATTCTTTTCAGCAAAGTAGATGAAATCCCTGCACTATTTGTTAATAATAAAAAAGTCAGCATCGCTAAGGGCTTTGATGAACTCCACATAGAAGAACTTATTTTAAATATGTCTAATAAAAATAAAATCATGAAAAATATATTGGTTCCGACCGACTTATCAGCTGTCGCAGGTAATGCCTACAAATATGCACTTCAATGGGCAAATGAAATGAACGGAAAAATAAACGCATTACATGTTTATCGCCCATCTGCAAATAGTACAAGACCGCTGATGCAGATTACACCAGAACAGCATAAAGGAGTTTATCCAAAACGTTTCATGGAGTCTTTTGTAGATCAATCAACCGCAGGACTGAGTTCTGAAGTCGTAGCATCTGTTCCTGTTGAGTATGAATTGGAACTGGGATATCCAGCAAATATTATCAAGCAACGCAGTACAAAGTATGATTTAATCATAATGGGCAAAAAAGGTAAAAACAACTTATCTGAAAAATTATTTGGCGGGGTAACAACAACTGTAGCTGCCAGCACCCGATGCCCACTACTTATTGTACCAGAAGGTCTTGCTTATAAAGCAGTCAAACGTATCTTATATGCAACCAGTGAAGAATCTCTGGATGATGTACCTATTGATTATGTAGTAGGACTTGCCGAACAATTTCACGCTCAGGTACATTTTGTCCAGGTGAAAGAAGAAAAAAATAAAGCGTATAAAGTTCAGGATTCTTTATTTGAGCAGGTCTTTGAAGACGGAAAAGAACCAGCAGTATTGATTGAGATCGTAACCGTGGCAGACACCTCAATGGAGCATGCCATTAGCCGTTATGTAGAAGAAAACAAAATAGATTTGATTGTGATGTATTCACATCGGAAGACCTTGTTTGAAAAATTATTTTTGCAAAGCCATACCCGAAACCTGACTTATCAGACCAAAATTCCACTTTTAGTGATGCATCCTTAAACGATAGATTCTTTTTTCACATGGTAGCCTCTTTTCCATTGCTTGTTCAGGGAAAGAGGCTTTTTTCTTGTTCCCTTATCAGACAATCCGCTTCCCTTCCGAAGAACTAACAAACAATACATTCCCAATACTGTCATAACCTGAGAAAATATTCGCGCCTTCGTGTTTCAGCAACTCACTACGGAAGCCGATAATCGTAAGGTCTGCATCACTAGATTTTTTACTGATAATGGTTTTTGTATCTGTATCGGGTGTGCGTGGAATCAATTCGATATTATTGGGCGAAATGGGCAGACGACCAGATTTGGTCAGTTCCAACAGGCGTTCTTGTTCTTCTTGCAGCGTTTCTTCCGGGTATATCGCGAATATCTTAATGTAGCCTTTACTCCAATCTTTATGTCCCGAAATAATATAAGCCAACAAAATCATCAGATTGGCATTTTCATAATCATTGGACGTAATCCAGATATGAATCGCCTGTTTGAAACCAAAAGCTTTTTCGCTGCTGCCCAAAATCATCACATCGAAGTTGGCAGTTCGAATGAGTTGGAAATTATCGGTCAGGTCGTCGAGATTTTCCGGCTGATTTTTGGAATATTCAAACATCAGCATATTATTTTCCTTGCCGGAAATGCCAGGCAATTGAACAATTTGCGCAATAGCGGAAGTGAAGGATGGACTGATGAGCGTATCAATATACACATTGCTTTGATTGCTTTCTGCCATCTGAATGAGGCGTTCCAATGCTTCCTGCGCTTCCTGATTGGTCTTTTTAGACAAATAACCTTCTATTTTATGAATATACGTCCCAAATCCATAACGTTCAGAAATCCAACTCAACAACTGAAAAGCACCAATGCGTTCAAAGGAATCCTGAGAAATACAAACCACTGACGGACGCCAGTTTTGGGTCTTTTCTTTTTCCGATTTTTGTAAAAACACTTTTAACTGACGGCTCATTTGAAAAATAACGCCCTGGAAAATGACCGCCATGTTTTTCTTATCCTTATTGAAATAACTAATAAAAAGATAAGTGAGAATGATCGCGAATAATGCAATTATCGCATAAAAAGCATTCATAAAAAACATCAACCCTATACAGGCAATCGCCCCCATCAATGACAAATACCACTTGGATTTGAACGTCGGACGATAAGACGGGTTAGCAGCAAAATGTTGTAAAAAAGAAATCAGACAAAGCGAGCCATACGTCACCATAAAAAACATGGAAATAATCTGCGCCACAAAATCAATATCGCCCAGTATAATAAAAAATAAAGCAATAACGAAGGTGATAATATAGGCATTAAAAGGCTCATCTCGCTGCGCAGTCCCGCGAGACAACCAGGAGTTTGCACGAGTCCCTGGTAGAATATTATCTCTCGCAATTGCCTGCAAAGTGCGCGGTGCGACCATCAGCGAACCCAAGGCAGAAGAAATCGTAGCCGCAGCCAGTCCAAGCGGAATCACCCACCAGCCCTGCCAGGCGATTTCCGCCATAGAGAGTGTGTTGGTATCTGCCAGTTGGTTGAGCGGTGCGCTTGACCATAGTTTGAGCGCAATTAAAACATAAACCACCATTCCCGTAAGGGTGCCTGCCAATGTGCCCAGCGGAATCGAACGACTAGGATCTTTCAGGTCACCCGACAAACCCACACCTGCCGTCATACCTGTAAATGCTGGGAAAATAATCGCAAAGACCACAAAAAAGCTGATTGGATTAGAGGCTTTTTCAACAACACTCGCGCCTTCTGTAGCCGCATATTCAGTACTCCCCATGAAAAAAGCCACAAGTGAAAAAGCTAAGATAACCACCACAAAGTACAACATCTTCACCCCCAGATCTGCACCTTTTTTCAGCACCACTGCGGTGAGTAATAAGAGTCCCGGAATAGCAATGGTTTGTTTTTGTAGCAAGAGCCATTCCACAGTTGGAGGCAGGTTATAATTGAGCAATAACCAGGCAGATAAAGACTTGAAAGCTTCCGCAAAAGCAATGACATAAAAAGCCACACTGATCGCCTGTGAAAGATACAAAGCAAGTCCAATCGTAGCTCCAATGACAATACCAAAAGAACGGGAAATGATAAAGTATTCACCACCACCTTCTACTTTCTGGTTGGTCGCAATTTCTGCTAAAGCCATTGCAGTCGGAATCGTTACGGCATGACTCAATAGGATAATAGCAAAAGTCAACATCAGCCCCACATTCCCAACGGCAAAGTCGAAGCGCAAAAACATAATCGCGCCCAAGATGGTGGAAATAGCCGTAAAGAAAACCGGTGCTGTACCGAATTGATTTTTTTTGTCTTTTAGTTTGCTCATGGTGTATTTTGCGAAACCTGTGATGTACTACTTACTCCTTAAGATGTCTTGTAAAATCCATTGCTTCATGCAATATACGAATTACAACGACTTCATTATTAGTAGCAATATAAAACAGGTAATGCCTACAATATTCGCAAGGTCTTGCTCTGCTTTTTCGGTTAATAATATAGTCATTACTTCTGCGTTCGGCGTTCAACGGTCTCGTCAAATATTTGTCTTGCAGATTTCTGGACGACACGTCCTGCTTTCATATCATCAAGACCTTCTGACAAAGCTGCGAGTAGCGCTTTTTTCTTTTCATCTTCAGTTTGTAATAGGCGTAATGCCTCTCTTATTACTTCGCTAGAACTATTGTATAATCCAGATGCCACTTTGTCGTGGATATACTTTTCTAAAGTCGGATTGAGTGATACATTCATATTTCAAAGGTAAAGAAAATATCAAAAAATGTCAATTTTTGTTGTTGAAGAATACTCAATGTTGCCCAATACCCTTGTAGTTGTAATCCAAAACAACAAACTCTGTTCGTCGATTATTCGCTCTGCCTACATCTGTATCATTATTACTAATAGGCTGACTTTCGCCAAAACCCTTCGACTGCAAACGCATTGCATCAACTCCTCCTTTGTAAATCAGGTAATTATACACAGACTTGGCTCGATCATTAGAAAGTTTGAGATTGTCAGTATCTGAACCAACATTATCTGTATGTCCGTTAATTTGAATTTTCATAGTGGGGTTTTCTGACAGTAATATTACTAGCTGATTAAGTTCGGTCTGCGACTCATCTTTCAATTCGGCAGAAGCCGTTTCAAAAAACACATTGCGCAAAACAATTGGTTTAGACTTGGGAGGCAGTGGCGCAGTTGTCGGTTTATCTGGCGTCACGACTGGTTGAGTTGGTGCAGCAGCTATAGGAGTTGGAATGCGTTGTAAACCAATCTCCAATAAATAAGGCTCATCCAAGGTGTTTTTTTCTTTTAAAGCAAAATTTTCTGAGTGAAATAGATAGCTTTTTTTATTCACATTCAAAGCATAATCTGTCCCACTCGGCAGGCAAACGAGGAATGTTCCACTCTTATCCGTTGTGGCAGTCGTGTGGACATTGCCTGTAGAAAGGTCAATCAATTCTACATTAGAAACCAGTTTTTCTTTAGTCGCTTCATCAAAAACAGTGGCTTTGACGTAGGTGACAGGGGAGGGACGGGCTGCCGCATGCAAGTCAAAACTATACAAATCCGTTTTGCCAAAACCATTTTCACGGTCTGAAGCAAAATAAGCCGTTTTGCCATCCGTACTCACAATCAGACTAAATTCTTTTTCTTCTGTATTAATAGGATAACCAATATTTTCCGGTTTTCCCCAAGTCCCATCTGCCTGACGGCGGGAAAAGAAAATATCCGATTTACCCATGCCCGGATGTCCGTCCGAAATAAAATATAAAGTCCGTCCATCAGGATGAATAAAAGGTGAAACATCTTCCCCTGTCGTGTTGATGTTGTCGCCTGCGCTTTGTGGTTTGCCCCATTTGCCATCTGCACTGCGCTTGCTCACCCAAATATCTTTTTTACCTTTTCCGCCTTCCTTGCCGCTTGTAAAATACAGTTCATCCGCATTAGCAGAAAGCGAAGGTTGAGATTCCCAATCGGAGGTGCTGACAGGTGCGCCGATATTGGCAGGCTTTGTCCATCTACCATTGACGGATTGAGAAAAATACAAATCACAACTCCCATAATCGCCTTTGCGATTACAAGCAGTATACACCAGATATTTACCATCTGCGGAGATGGTTTGCGCGCCTTCATTATCGGGCGTATTGATAGGTGCGCCGAGATTTTCGGCAGGCTGCCAGACGCCATCTTTTTTTTGAGAAACGAAAAAATCCTCCTGTCTGCCCAGCTTCACGGTATAAAACAAACGCTCCCCATCCACGGTAATAGAAGGGGAATATTCAGCCAGTTCAGAATTGACACCTTTACCCATATTCACAGGTTTGAAAGGGACGGGGTTTTTGGTGGCAACTGCTGCAAAACGGCTGCTCTTAGCCAGAGCTGCTACGCGGGCTTCGAGCACCTGCGACTTTTGTGGATAGCTCAGGAATTTTTCTAAAAGCGGTGTAGCTTCTTCAAAATTTTTATTTTTATAATGCAATAAGCCCAGCGAATAATAAACTTTCGGATTATAATTTGGGTCTATAGACAATACTTTTTCAAAACCTTCTACAGCTTTTTCATAATTTCCTAGTCCGCCATAAGTGTCAGCGAGTAGTAGGTGAGCATCAATAAAACGAGGCGCTGCTTTTATAGCTTTTTCAAATTCTTTAATCGCCTTTGCAGATTGGTTGTCATAAGCAAGATCACTGCCCTTTTTATAATACTTCATCGCCTTGGCAGGCGCGTTTTTGCGGGTATAATAGTCCTGTGCCTGCAAGCCGGAAAAGGTACAGGAAATGATGAGCATCAAAATGAAATAGCGCATGATGGTATGATTTCGTAATTAAGGCAAATTGCAAACTCCAAAAATAAAAAATACAAATTCCAAAAATGGCATGAAGCCTGATTATTTCTCTGGAATTTGGAATTTTTTCTTTTGATTTTTTCAAGTTGGCGGTTATCCGCAACTTAAGTTAGTTAATGAAAGTCAAAAGCTGTTCCAAAAAACAATGCTAATGTTAGGGATTAATAACGAGTTGATGAATTATAGCTTTATTGAAACGTTGAACACGAGCATTTTTATTTTTTTATAAAATTTACAGGGAGTACATGGTAAATTTCGACAAATAATATTTTAGTGCAAAAATAACAGGTAAAATAATTTCAATGTTTTGTAAGTGATTGTTTTTGACTTTATTATGAATGTATTTATTTAATATGTTTCTGTGAAAAACATTACAAAATAATGGTATATTTTGCCCCGGCAATAGTAAGAATACTAAAAAAATGGTTTTACTCACTCACCTGACGATTGTAATTTTGAATAAATTGGTGTGGAATTTACATTTGAAAGAAATAGTTTCGATAAATTTATTTGTTACAGATTATAGCTGTTTGATTGCTTGTATTTTGTCACGATTAATAATGTAAGATGGTGATATTATAACGTGTTGTTGATTTTTTTTTCAATTGATACATATTCACTTTTTTATCTGTTTATGTTGGTTTACATGAAATTAATTTATAATTTAGCAGCCGTAAACAAAATTCATATACTCACCGATAAGCCCAATCAACTTCCGCTTCCACACACTTTTCGTAATATTATTTTTTAATATTTAAACACTATTTACATGTACACCCGTAATGTTTTTTGCTCTTTTCTAGCTTTGTTGTTAGTTTGTGTCAGCTTTTCATCATACAGTCAGGGGACTGTAAAAGAGCAAGTACAGCTGCAAAAAGAACAGCTTGAAAGTATCCCATCCGTATCTGTTTTTATAAAAGAAAACAAAGACCAGTTGAATGCAGGTGACTATTCCTATTTAAAGGATTATGACCTATTTTCTCTGAGAAAAAACCTAGTAAGTGATTTAGCTGACCAAAAAAGGAAGGTGCTTCGTTTGCTACTTCCGCTTGAGGGTAAGGAAATTACTTTAAATCTCGTTGAAGCCAATATTTTTACCGCTGAATTTAAGATTACCAAAGCTTCTGATCCAACGGCAAAAGTGGATTATGATTTTGGTGCTTATTATTGGGGCGAAGTAGCAGGGGAAGCCCAGTCCTTTGTTGGTGTCAGCATTTTTGAAAACGAAATCGCAGGATTGATAAGTATAGGTGACAAAACCTATAATCTGGGACAGGTAGAGGAGACCGAACTGCATATTTTGTATAAAAATACAGATATGATCACGCCTCCTGAATCTTTCTGTTCTGCGCCACCAGATGGCCCCAGCTCACAAATTGAGCAGCAGCTTAAATCTGTTATGCTTGGCCCTGAAAATTGTGTCAACATGTATGTTGAAACAGCTTTTAATATCTTTCAGACAAGAGGAAGTGTTGCTTCTGTAGTTGATTATGTGACGGCGGTATTTGTTGAGGTCTCCGCTTTATATACTAATGAAGCAATAAATCTGCAACTCAATGAATTGTTTGTATGGGATGTTGCAGACCCTTACACACCAGCACCATCAGACCCTACGCAGGGATCTTTAGGCTTCCTGTTTAATTTTAGAGATGCCCTCAATGGTAATTATAATGGTGACCTTGCACACTTATTACATTATTCCAACACTAATGGAGGAATTGCTTATACGGATGTAGTTTGTGGTAACTCGGTTTTTGGCGTTGGGTATAGTGGCATTGACAATACTTATAATAATGTCCCTACATATTCATGGACGATAGAAGTTATTGCTCACGAATTGGGACATAATCTCGGCTCACCACATACCCACGACTGCGTTTGGAATGGTAATAATACTCAAATAGATGATTGTGGAAGCAAGTACTTTTTTAATAATCCGACACTTGGATCCCCAGAACCCTGTTACGATAATAATAATGAAATCCTGCCAGCTGCACAAGGAACGATTATGAGCTACTGCCACTTGATTTCAGGAGTCGGTATTGATTTTAATAATGGATTTGGGCAGCAGCCTGGAGATCTGGTTAGATCTAGAGTATATAATGCGACCTGCCTGACCGCTTGTGCACTAGCTGCCAGCGCACAATTTGATGTTCAATTGATAAGTACACTGGACGCAGACTGTGATAATAATGTAGCATATTTTGACATAGAAGTGAGAGCTTCCAGTGCTGCAAGTACTTTTAATATTGCAGAACAAAATTATCGCTTCACTTTTGACGATGCTGTGTTAGCGAATCCAACAATTGAAACAGAATTAACATTGTCAGGTTTTGTGACCGACGCAGGCGGAACTTCCGCTTATAGTCCTCATACACTGGTTGGAACAGCAGGAGACGTTGTTTCTTATAATGTAGAACTAGGGGCTGGAGTGGGCTATACGGTTGGTACAGACTGGGTGGCCGTTGGCCGCATGAAGTTTGATATTATTGATGTAACGGGTTGCGGTGATCTGACTTGGAATGATTCGAATAGTTTTCCCTCTACATTTATTAGCGAAAAGGTTGATAATGACCTTGTAGCAGCAGCGGAAGGAGCTTATACGGATTTAGCAGGATGTATATCTGAGTTGTGTAATTGCCCCACAGCCGGAACAGTCTGTGATGACAGCGACCCGACGACAGAAAACGATGCAGAAGATGGTTTATGTAATTGCGTAGGAACACCTTGTCCAGCAGCAGGCACAACATGCGATGACAATGATGCAACGACAGAAAATGATGCAGAAGATGGTTTATGTAATTGCGTAGGCACACCTTGTCCCGCAGCAGGTACAACATGCGATGACAATGATCCAACAACAGAAAACGATGCAGAAGATGGTTTATGTAATTGCGTAGGCACACCTTGTCCAGCAGCAGGCACAACATGCGATGACAATGATCCTACAACAGAAAATGATGCAGAAGATGGTCTATGTAATTGTGTAGGCACACCTTGTCCAGCAGCAGGTACAACATGCGATGACAATGATGCAACGACAGAAAATGATGCAGAAGATGGTTTATGTAATTGCGTAGGCACACCTATTTCGGGCAACGGACAATTTGACGTTCAATTTACAAGTACACAGGTAGCAGATTGTGAAAACAATACAGCATATTTTGACATAGAAGTCAGAGCTTCCAGTGCTGCAAATGCTTTTAATATTGCAGAGCAAAATTATCGATTCACTTTCGATAATACTGTGTTGGACAATCCATCAATTGAAACAGAATTAACATTGTCAGGTTCAGTGACAGATGCAGGGGGAACCTCTTTTTATGCACCTCACACACTATTAGGATCCTCAGGAGATGTTGTTTCTTATAATGTAGAATTAGGTGCTGGACCCGGTTATATGGTTGGTACGGACTGGGTGTCTGTCGGACGCCTGAGCTTTGATATTCTTGATGTAACTGGTTGTTTTGATCTGACCTGGAATGGCTCGAATGACTTTCCTTCTACATTTATCAGCGAAAAAGTCAGTAATGAACTTTTGACAGCAACCGAAGGAACTTATACGGATATTGCAACATGCATAGTTGATTTGTGCAATTGTCCAACAGCCGGCACAAGCTGCGATGACAATGATCCAACGACGGAAAACGATGTAGAAGATGGTTTCTGTAATTGCGTAGGAACACCATGTCCAGCATTAGGCACACCGTGTGATGACGACAATGCATGTACAATTAATGATATTTTTGACGATAATTGTAATTGTGCAGGAACTTTCAGGGATTCAGATAACGACACCGTTTGTGATGCAGATGATATTTGCCCTAGTGGTGATGATACTGTAGATATAGATGGAGACGGCGAGCCTGATTTCTGTGATAATTGTCCCAGCGTTTCTAATTCAGATCAGGCAGATAATGATAATGATGAAATAGGTAATCTATGTGATAATTGTCCAGATGATTTCAACCCCAGCCAGGAAAATTCCGACAATGACAACATAGGCGATTTATGCGACAACTGTCCGTTTGATACTAATTCAGATCAGCTAGATACTGACAACGATGGAATAGGTGATGTCTGCGATACCTGTGATGGAAATATTGTAGGCACAAGCTGTGATGATGGGGATGCCTGTACAACTGGCGAGACCTATGATGCAAATTGTGATTGTAATGGCGGCGTTTTCCAAGATGCGGATAATGATACCGTTTGTGATGCAGATGACATCTGCCCTGGTGGCGATGATACTGTAGATACAGATGGAGACGGCACACCTGATTTTTGCGATACCTGTGATGGAAATATTGTAGGCACAAGCTGTGACGATGGGGATGCCTGTACAACTGGCGAGACCTATGATGCAAATTGCGATTGTAATGGCGGCGTTTTCCAGGATGCGGATAATGATACTGTTTGTGATGCAGATGACATCTGCCCTGGTGGCGATGATACTGTAGATACAGATGGAGACGGCACACCTGACTTCTGCGATACCTGTGATGGAAATATTGTAGGCACAAGCTGTGACGATGGGGATGCCTGTACAACTGGCGAGACCTATGATGCAAATTGTGATTGTAATGGCGGCGTTTTCCAGGATGCGGATAATGATACTGTTTGTGATGCCGATGACATCTGCCCTGGTGGCGATGATACTGTAGATACAGATGGAGACGGCACACCTGATTTCTGCGATACCTGTGATGGAAATATTGTAGGCACAAGCTGTGACGATGGGGATGCCTGTACAACTGGTGAGACCTATGATGCAAATTGTGATTGTAATGGCGGCGTTTTCCAGGATTCGGATAATGATACTGTTTGTGATGCAGATGACGTTTGCCCTGGTGGCGATGATGCTGTAGATACAGATGGAGACGGCACACCCGATTTCTGCGATACCTGTGATGGAAATATTGTAGGCACAAGCTGTGACGATGGGGATGCCTGTACAACTGGCGAGACCTATGATGCGAACTGTAACTGTACGGGTGGCGTCTTTCAGGATTCAGATGGGGACAACATTTGTGATGCAGAAGATCTTTGCCCGAATGACCCTACTAATAACTGTGACGGTGTGGTGTACTGTGATGCAACAGGAGAAAACACTAATTATGAGCATATAGAAACGGTAGAAATAGGTGGTGTTATAAATAATTCAGGAAATGATGGTGGTTATGGCGACTATACTGCTTTAGCTCCAATCACTGTATTTGATGGAACACCTATTGAGCTTACACCTGGCTTCGGCTTCAATGTCTATGATGAAAACTGGGGCGTTTGGATAGACTTGAATCAGGATGGCGATTTTGATGATGCAGGTGAGCAGGTTTTTACAGGAACAAGCATAGGACTTAGTCCATTGTCTGGAAATATTAATCTACCTAACGGCTTTACCGGAATCACGGTTATGCGTATTGTAATGGCATGGAGTACCACTCCGCTTCCCTGCGGCTCATTTGACTATGGAGAAGTAGAGGATTACACGGTTACATTTGGAGGCAATTATTGTGATGGCATGGGAGAAGACACCGATTATGAGTACATACAATCTGTCGAATTAGATGGTATGATAAATAATTCAGGAAACGATGGTGGTTATGGAGATTATACAGGTTTGGCTCCAGTCACTATATATAACGGAACATCTGTTGAACTTACGCCTGGCTTCGCCTTTAATATCTTTGATGAAAACTGGGGCATTTGGATAGACTTGAATAAGGATGGTGATTTTGATGATGCTGGCGAACAGGTTTTCTCTGGAACTAGCATAGGAACGACGCCATTGACTGGTAACTTGAGTATACCTGCGGGAAGCTATAGTGGCACTACCGTTATGCGTGTTGTAATGTCATGGGATGCTACTCCGCTTCCCTGTGGTTCATTTGACTACGGAGAAGTAGAGGATTATACGGTGATGCTCACAGATATTTTCAGCTGTACTTATAATACAATTAACAGCAATGACTTCGAAGGTGGCTGGGGAATATGGAATGATGGTGGTAGCGATTGTCGAAGAAGTTTCAATGACGCTTTTTATGCAAATAGTGGAGATTATTGTATCCGACTGCGCGACAATAGCAGCTCATCTGTACTGACTACTGATTTGCTTAACCTGTCTTCATATACAGAATTGACAGTAGATTTCTCTTATATTGCAAGAAGTATGGACAATTCTAATGAAGATTTCTGGTTACAGGTATCTACAAATGGAGGAGCAACTTACACGACTGTAGAAGAATGGAATCGTGGTGATGAATTTGAAAATTTAGAGCGCAATGATGATTCAGTTATTATTCCAGGACCATTTACCAGCAATACTAGATTGCGCTTCCGTTGCGATGCCTCTAGTGATGCTGACTGGGTTTATCTGGACGATATTGTTATCCGTGGCTGTTCAGCAGGAAATGATCTTGCTGCACCAGAAAGTACCAATGTGCTGGTCATCAGTGATAAAGCAGGAGAAAATGACGTCGAAGAACTCAATCTGGAAGTGCCTGGTACAGAGGGACTTGAATTAGAGGATATATTTACGGAAGTAAACGTATTCCCTAATCCAGCAATTGGACTGCTGAATGTCAATTTCACTACGCTTGATGATATGCAGACCAACTTGTTCATCATGGATATAAATGGAAGAATACTACAGCAACAAACTGTAGAGGCATTAAAAGGCGAACAGACGATTAGTCTGGATGTCAGCCATTTACCAGGTGGATTTTATACGATTCAAATGGCTTCAGATAATGAAACCATTACCAGACGATTTATTAAGAAATAGAAGATGATGGTAAACCTGATAGATTTTTAAAATCTGTCAGGTTTACATATTAGCACACATCAAAAACATGAGTCATTCCGAATTTTAAAAATATTCAGAATGACTCATGTTAATTCTTCCATCTTCTCCAACAACCACCGCTTATCACTCACCACCTCAAAAGCATCCAGCTTTTTTTGAATACCTTCTAAAGTCATTTTGCCCACCTGATGCCGAACACTATAAAGATTGCCTAAGACCTGAATGAAATTTTTATAGCCTTTGCGCATGGTCGTAGTCAATAATTTATTTTCCACAATAAAGCGTTCCGCAGAACGGAATTTCTGCAAAGTCGGTTCTATATTGCTATCATTGATTTCATAATCCGATTTCAGCAACATCATTCGACTGCCGATATAATAAGCTGTATTGACTTTTTCGCCCTGCAATACTTTTGCAAAATGGCTTTGTGCCAATAAATAGTCTTTCTGGTAAAAAGCAATCGTGCCGAGATTGAAATAATACACACTTTCCTGAATAGATTTTTCAATAAAAGGACGATATTTTTCCACCATCCATTTCGCCCAATCAAATTCGCCAATATGACAACTGATAGACACGATATTTTTCATTTTACCAGCCGGAATCAAGCCGCCTACCCGCAGCAGGTCTTTGTTTTCCATGATCCGAAACAACTCAAACAATCGGCGATTATACAATAACTTGCCCCGGATAATTTGATGAATACAAAAATTGGTCGCGGTCGTGTAAAAATCAGTCATTTCCGTCTGCGTCATAATATCGCCTTGCTGATCCAGCAATTTGAGCAAACGATCATAAGCCAGCGCATCTTTTTCACCGACCATACGAATGGCAGTCTGATACAAAATAATGAGTGCATCTTCGGCATATTGAGGCAGCGCAAGCAAAGGCTGAAGCGCGTCAAACGAAGCAAAATTATAACTTTTTTGTGCAGTATGGTCAGTCATCATCAATGCTGACAGGTGATAGTTGAGTTTGTTGTACAAATAATATTTATCAAAATTTTCTGTCAGTTCGGCAAAATTATCTGCCTTTTCTACCTGCTCGGTATGTTGTTCAAAATAATGAAATATGGATTCTTCCAGCAGATACTTTCGTAGATAATCTCCAGTTTGTTGTACAAGGTCTTTTTTTTCTTTTTGCACCATGCTTTGAAACAAAGCCACCTGTTTTTTCTCCAATAAACCTTCAAGCAGAAGATGTGTGCTATAAGCAGCATTTTTATCCAGCATTTCTACCGTAATAAAATGCTTGACAAGTTGCGTGAGTTTACTCATACTGGCACCCAGTAGTTTTTTTTCTTTGGACGACAATTCATCCTCACCAAGGGGTGTCCGATCAAAAATTTTTCGATAGACACGCCATTGAACAGATTCATTATAAGCACGCTTCCCAATAACGTCTCTTTCCAGTATATCCAATAACTTTACCAGTGCCTTATCTGTGTTGAAATAAGAAGAACGGACATAGCGATGCAGGCTTTTCCATTCTTTCTGTGAAAGCGAAGATAAGAGCTCAATCAGCCTCGGCGTATTTTTTTTCATGGAAAATAATGATTTTAAAAGATGTTCATTGTTGGTTTATAATATTTTAAATATTTTTAAATTTGTAATCAACAGTTGTTTTTACATTAAAAACTATAAAGATATAGAAAAACTATTCTTGACTGAAATTTTTTACTTAAAAAATTTATAAATTGCTTTTTGTTATGTTGTTACACATATTTAAATAAAAATGTTTTACTGTTTTTTGTAAAAAAGATATAAAAAACGTAGCAAAATCTCTCGTAAATTTGAAACATACAACTAAACTACTATGAAAACCATTATCCAACTACTAACGATATGCCTATGCATAAAGGCTTACGGGCAGGTCAATTTAAATGCACCACCCAATCTGCAAAAACAAACTGCTGAATGGCTCGCTTATGATAAAGCAGCCCAGAAAAGTGCAGCCCAACTGATGCAGGATAAAACCGCTTTACAATTGTCTGCCGATGATGATTTAGAATTACTGACAACACAAAACACTTCGGCTACCAGCAAACACTATCGCTATCAGCAAAGCTATAAAGGCATCCCAATAGAAGGCGCGATTTATTTATTGCATGAAAAAGATGCCCTGGTGCATCATGCCAATGGCCGACTCGTCAGAGCACTCAATCTCAATACCAATCCCACCATCGACGAAACGACAGCTCTACAAGCCGCACTCGCAGAGGTAGAGGGCGAACGGTACGCCTGGCAGGAAATGCCTTATGAAGCTAGAATAAAAGCACAAAAAAAATCCCCGTCAGCAACTTATTACCCCAAAGGAAAGCTGCTGATTTTTAATCCTGATTTTGATGGACAAGCTGCCGATTATCGACTGGCTTATCAGTTTGATGTGTATTCCTTGCGTCCGCTAAGTCGTCAGAAAGTATATATAGATGCAAGTACTGGCGATGTCCTCGCTGCTACCGAACAAATTCATCAATGCAATGAAGTTCCGGCAACAGGAGCAGGAAACCATGCCGGTGCAGTCAGCTTTCTGGCTTGTTATGATAATGGTTTATACATCTTGAAAAATAATTCTGGCGGCGGCATACAAGTCTTCAATAGTAATAGCACAAATAACCACACTTTTCAAAATTCCATTGCGGACACCGACAATTTTTTTGGCAATCAACAGGCGGCAACCGATGTATTTTGGGCAAGTCAGAAAACCTATGAATATTACCTGACTACCTTTGGGCGCAACAGTATTGACGATGCGAATATGCCTGTCCACAGTTGGGTCAATTTTGTGAATAATTATGGCGGCTCTTCGAATGCCTATTGGCTGGTAGATGGAATGGCTTTTGGAAATGGAGATGGAACAAATTATAACTCATTCACCTCACTCGACATCGTTGCACACGAATATACCCATGGTGTCACGCAGTTTGCCGCAGGACTATACGGAACGCAGGAATCAGGCGCATTAAACGAGTCTTTTTCAGATATTTTTGGTGAAGTTATTGAAAATGCAGTCCGAGGTTCAAATGACTGGATAACAGGCGCAGAGATAGTAGCCTTGCCAGGAAAAAACGGATTCCGAAACCTAAGCAATCCAAAGGACACACTGATGATTACCACACAGCCAGATACTTATCTTGGCGAAAACTGGTACACAGGCTTGGGCGATAATGGCGGCGTACATTACAACAGCGGTATACAAAACCACTGGTTTTATTTACTTTCAGAAGGTGGAACAGGGACAAACGATAATGGCGACTTTTACACTATAAATGGTATTGGAATCAATAATGCAGCCGCCATTGCTTACCTCAACCTCACGGCTTACCTCACACCCGATGCACAATTTACCGATGCCGCAGCAGGAGCAATTCAGGCTGCCGAGGAATTATTCGGCAGCAATTCCAATGAAGCCACCCAAGCAGCCGCCGCCTGGTGCGCAGTCGGTGTCTGCACCACAACTCCAGTAAACCCCTGCCGATATCGCGACTCACTGGCTCTGGTCGCTTTGTACGAATCAACCAATGGACTGACCTGGAATTTGAATCAGCCTATTCATTCCTGGTCGGGCATATTGCTGACGCCGGAAGGCTGTGTAGATAGAATCGAATTGCTTTCGCAAGGACTGAGCGGTACTATTCCGCCAGAAATCGGCAACTTGGCAGACCTGACTTTTCTGTCTTTCTACGATAATGCCCTTACGGGAAATATTCCGCCAGAAATCGGACAACTGACCAATTTGACGGACTTGCTAGACTTTTCTTATAATAATTTGACAGGGACTGTGCCGATTGAAATTGGTCAGCTCACGGCATTGCGTCAATTAAAGGCTTATGCCAATAATCTAAGTGGCAATATTCCAGTAGAAGTTGGCAATATGACCAATCTGGAACACTTCGATTTGAGTGGGAATGCCCTTACGGGAAATATTCCACCGGACATTGGCAACTTGCCGCTACTGAATTACCTGAGCCTGCGGTACAATCAACTCACAGGAACGATTCCTGCCGAAATAGATGGCTTGCAAAATCTCTATATCTGCTATCTGAATGATAATCAATTCAACTTTAGTGGACTGGAAATTCTGATGGATAATAATATCAATACTTTCCATTACGCATCACAGGCACCAATTCTTTTGCACCGTTATGGAGATAATTTATACACCGACGCAGGCGGTACAATGATGCTCAACACTTATACTTGGTATAGAGATGGCGTGCAAATTTCTACCACCACAGGAAATAAAGACCTGGTCATCACTACGCCAGGCATGTATCGCTGCGTGGTCGAAAACAGCAGCATAACAAATCCTGCTGATCCAAATCAAAACCTCATTTTATACAGTGAAGAAAAATACATCAATCCAACTGCCGGACTGACTTGCCGCGAACGGGATTCGCTGACATTGATCGCTTTGTATAATGCAACGGGCGGTACCAATTGGGATACTTCGCCTTATGATGGATGGGATTTTAATAACCCAATAAACTGGTGGTATGGTATCACGCTGAATGCTTCCGGCTGCGTAGCTGAAATTGAATTATCACAGATCAACATGACCGGCTATATTCCTGCGGAAATTGGCGAATTATCTGAATTGACTTATTTATCTTTTTATAATAATAACCTAACGGGCAATATCCCCACAGAAATCGGTAACCTGTCAAATCTTCGGGAACTACATCTGGCTGAAAATAATCTGACGGGCAATATTCCAGTTTCCTTCGGCTATTTAAGTAATCTGGAAAGGCTATATCTCAACACCAACGCGCTGATAGGCAATGTCCCGACTGGACTGGGCAATTTAACGAACCTAACAGAACTGCAAATATGCTGCAATGCGCTGACAGGCACGCTCCCGACAAGTCTGGGCAACCTGACAAATTTGCAATACTTTTTTATTAATGATAATGGATTTACAGGTGAGATTCCAACCAGTTATGGGAATTTAAGCGATGTCTCGCAAATTGACTTTTCGTCCAATGAATTGAGCGGAGCGATACCCACAAGCCTGAGTAATTTGAATAATTTGACTTATTTAAACCTAGCTTCTAATCAACTGAGCGGCAATATTCCGACAGGATTGAGCAGCATGAAAAATTTGTCCAGTGTTTATTTAAGTTATAATAACTTCACTTATGATGGATTGGAAATACTGGTCGGAGCAGGCATCAGCGACCTGAAATATGCACCACAAGCTGCCATTCCAATATGGTCAAATAATTATACCCTTTCCGTTGATGCAGGCGGCACCATGTCCAATAATACTTATCATTGGTACAAAGAAGATGTCTTGATTTATACCGCCGTAGGCGACAATACCTTCACGCCCTTAGAATCGGGAGCTTATGAATGTGATGTGACGAATGCACTAGTTACTAATCAGGGCTCGACAAAAACAAACCTGATATTGACTGGAACATCGACTTATATTTCATTGCCCCTCTGGCCTGGAGATTTTAATAATGATGGCATTGCCAATGCAATGGATGCACTGTATTGGGGATTGGCAAATGGCAATGTCGGACCCATTCGCACTAGCGCGACAAACAATTGGACGCCACAAAACGGACTAGCCTGGCAAACCAATGTCAATGGCATCAATGGCAGATATCAGGACGGTACAGGCGATGGTGTTATTGATAATGATGATTTAGCAGTTTTGAACCAAAATTATGGCAATATACATACCATAACAGGCTCGTCGCCGACCTCTGATAATGGGGTGAAAATTCGCCTTGAAGTCCTCAGTTTTCAAAACAACTCTGCCAACATAGCCGTCTATCTGGAAACGACAAATTTTAGCCCAATTTCTGTACACGGCATTGCCTTCAGTCTATTTCCGATTGCGGGAACGATTAGCGCAGCAACAAGTGTCATTGATACCACAAATTCCTGGCTCGAACCCGATGCCATGCTGATACAAGACAATCAGGAAAACGGAATTGATGTAGCGATTACTCGTACCGATGGCAATGACAGAACCGGTATTCAAGCACCGATAGTCGAACTGGTGATCGATATAGATTTACCAACTGCTGAACCCAGCAGCGGACTGATTATCAGCGAAGGAAATTTTGTCAATGCAGAAGGTGCAATAACAGCCCTGCCCAACTTCACTTCATATAATTTTTTGCCGGAAGGCGGTGGCAATATTCCGCTCAACTTTACCATAGAAGTCAGCCATGCACAATGCAATGTAGCAGGCGAAGCCAACATAGAAATCCTGAGTGGCCTCGCACCTTATACTTACGGCTGGAATACAGGACAAAACACAGCACAACTTAGTAATTTATCTCCAGGAATCTATGCTGTAACCGTGACGGATGCGGGTGGAGAAAGTGGTGTCTTAGCAATCAGTATCGAAGGACTTAGTGCTATTGAAACAACATTGGATTATGGTGTAAATGGCGAGATTACTGCAAATCCATTGGGCGGTACGCCACCATACACTTATCGCTGGAATGGGCAGTCAGGAAATGCTACTGCCAATCTCACACCTGGCTTGCACTTATTAGAAATTATCGACGCTACAGGTTGTCAATTGATACAATTAGTCAGCATTGCCGATTTGAATATCTCTGTATTTTTGGAAGGGGCTTATGATACAAATACCGGACTCATGCGGGATGACCTGCGCAGTCTCAATCTACTTCCGCAAACCGACCCTTATACCAATACGCTGACTGCAACACCCGGTACTTTTTCAGTCAGTGGAAATGATGCTATAGTCGATTGGGTCTTGCTGGAATTGCGCGATATAAATGAACCTGATAAAATACTGTTTTCCCGTCCTGCGCTCCTGCAACGCGATGGAGACCTGACGGATATAGACGGAACATCCTTACCGCGACTAGTGCTGGCGGGTGCAACTACGGCATTCCTGATTATTAAACATCGTAGTCACCTGCCGGCCATGTCGCCACAAATGCTTGATTTAAATAATGCTTTACCGGATATCGATTTTACCATCAATAATTCTCTGATTGGTACTGGTAGCGGAGTAGGACAAAAAGAAATGATGCCAGGTGTATGGGCTTTATTTTCAGGAGATATGGATGAAAGCAAAGATATCAATGGAGGCGACAAGGCCCTATGGTCAGCAGAGAATGGAAGCTTTAATGTTTACCTCAATACCGATTTGAATATGGATGGCGAATCAAGTGGTTCAGACAAAATTTTATGGATTGGTAATAATGGAATATTCTCAGGAACGCCAGGGCAATAGGCAGTTTCAGTAGCAGTGACAGTGACAGTAGCAATGTTAGTATTTATCACTGAAACTGAAACTGATACTGCCACTGATACTGATACTGAAATTTTAGTTGTATAGAAAGATGAGCCTGTTGGCTGCCCTTCGGGCTTGTCTTTCATTTTTCGATTTCCACCCAATAACTACAGAAAAACGGCGATAAAAACTTGATTATTTAAACTAATCTCTCTGTTGTAAAATCAACTCAACTCTTGTACAAATATTGCAAGAGTTGAGAAGCGGGAAGCGAAGCCATTACACTACGAGAAGCGGGATGTTGATTAATTTGTAAATCTAGTCTCGCAATGCCGAAGGCATGGTCTCTCGTCTCGCAGCGAAGCGGTCTCACTTCTAAAACAGAGAGATGCAAAAACAATGATTATGAAGAAAAATAACATTCTTCGGACGGGTAGCCTCATGCTACTACTGAGCCTCTTTTTATCCACAACAATCACTGTAATGCACGCTCAGGAAGTCCGCGATGCTGCGGCTAGCAAAGGCGTGAAGTTCGGTTCTCCACTTTTTCAGCTTTACGATAGTGACCATCAACAACTGTTTCGAGATCAGATAAGTGTCGGTACAGTCACTGCGTATTGGAAGTTCAATACCCATAATAACGAAGGCTATTACACCTGGGGTGACACCGATAATGCCGTCAGTTTCGGCGAGCAAAACGGCTGGGAACTACACGGACATCCGCTGGTGTGGGGGAGTGATACTTTTATTCCCGACTGGGTAAAGAACAAACCTACCTGGGAAGGCGAAGCCATTATGCTGGATCATATCAGAACTGTTGTCGGTCGTTATCGGGGGCGTATTGCAACTTGGGATGTGGTCAATGAAGCCATAGAAGACGATGGAACGTACCGCAATTGTTATTGGAATCGGGCGATGACTGGCGAATACATTGCCAAAGCATTTATCGAAGCCAAAAACGCTGACCCGGATGCTGTTTTATTGTATAATGATTATGGCATAGAAACCAATGGGCCAAAGTTTAACACTGTAAAAAGTATGCTGGGCTGGATTCGTTCTCTTGGCGCACAGGTGGATGGACTCGGCTGGCAATTACATGTTGATGTCAATGATGTCTTGGATGCTGGTTTTCCATTGGAACAAAGAATGCAGGAAATTTCGGATATGGGATTGGACAATTATGTTACCGAATTGGATGTTCGTATTCCCAATAATTCCAGTTACTGGCTGGAACGCCAAAAACAAGCCTACAAAAAAATCGCGGAAATTTTCCTTCGCAACCCGACAAGGGGACCTTATTTCCAGACTTGGGGAATAGCAGACAAATATACCTGGTTCAATGATTATGATCCTGGGAATGCCCCACATCACCCAC
The DNA here is from genome assembly GCA_937951615.1 of uncultured Saprospiraceae bacterium. Classification (GTDB taxonomy): domain Bacteria; phylum Bacteroidota; class Bacteroidia; order Chitinophagales; family Saprospiraceae; genus JAHDEO01. Next base: position 107,790 of record CALFBH010000042.1, read on the forward strand.
TTCCTTTTGGGTATAATTTCGAGAAAAAACCAGCCTATTGGGGATTATTCGAAGCCTTTAATGAGGGCAATGAAGGCGGAGATGATCTAAGAGGCGAACTGCGGATCAAAAACCTTTGGTCGAATACCTATTTGCACCAGAATGGTGGTGGCAATTCTGGAGGAATAGTTTCCCTGCATGAATACAGGCAAAGCTGGTACAGCCAACGTTGGAATATTGAAAGCAGCGATGCAGGAACCTATCGCCTGCGTTGTAGCTGGGGCAGCAATTATCTGAACAATACTGGAAATTATAATGATGCACCAGTCAATGTCTATAGTTTGAATACGGGTTGGTGGAGTCAGCAATGGTATATTGAAAATGCCTATAATAATGTCTATCGCTTGAAAAATAGATGGACATCAAAGTATCTCCACACAGGCAATCAATATAATGTGTCCACTTATAACGGCAATCCCAACTGGTGGAGTCAGCTTTGGGTATTTGAATACATCAGTCAGGGCAATCGCCTGGATACCGACCAGATACTTGACCTGACAGTTTCACCAAATCCAGCTACAGACATCATTTACTTGAATGAGCTTTCTGAAAATACAAACTATATCATTTACAATACTTCGGGGCAAGTGGTCGCAGAAGGTACAGGGGTGATGATTGATGTGCATCAACTCACACCAGGAACTTATTTGCTAACGGCCTTTCCTCAGGACGAAGGGTACGAAGGCATTTTTGGACGAGCTTTGTTTGTTAAAAAATGATGAATGGAGAACGATAAATCGTAATGGAATTGCAAAGCAATTCTCCTTCATCATTACCTATAATTAAAAACGGAATTGACCATTAATTGGTTCAGCTATTCAATCATCCAGAAGGGATGAAATGTTTATAGAAAATCCTTAGCGCGAGACGGGTTCGACTCCTACAGAGTCGCATATAACGGGCAAATTGCAGGGCTATAAACATTTTA